>JAJRVT010000264.1 GCA_024277175.1 Chloroflexota bacterium
ATGGCGGTTGATTCGGCCGATCGCGCGCATGCGCCGCACCTCGTCTTCTGTGGGGTCCGCGCAGAAAAAACTTGTGCAACTTCGGAAAACGCATGTCATCCGGAGGGAGCCCTAGCGACCGAAGGATCTCCCGTACAATGACCAGATTCTTCAGTCGCCGGGACTCCCTCTGAACGACACGTATCTTGTCCAGGTCATATCTGCGCGGGCCCTTGGTCGAACAATGGGCCGGCCGAACCGTCATCGGGGCGGGGGGCGTGGGGTGGGAATCAAGCAAGCCGCTCGGGCGGATTCAGACGCGATCGATCGCTCAACCGACGTACGACTTCGAGCATCTCCCCCGTCTCGGCGAAGATCGCCAGTTGTCGATCTGCGGAGCTGGGACCGGCGGCGAGTTCAACGCATTGCTCGAGATACGTGGCGCAATCGAGCTGTTGGGCGGTTGGCCGGAGTGTGTCGACCAATTGCTCCACAACCTCCGAAACCGGACGGACTTGGTGTGTAAACGAATCGACCAATTCGGCGTGGATACCGAACCGGCAGGCCCGCCAGATGTTCTGACGGACCATCATCGGATGGCAGTCGTGCTGATAGGCTCCTTGATCGATCTCATCGGAAAGCGCTTTCACCAGTGATTGGATCAGGGCCGTGATGGCGAGTGTGTCCTGCAAATTTCCCGGCATGTCGCACACCCGGACTTCGACAGTGCCGAAATTGTGGTGTGGCCGCACATCCCACCAAATCTCGCGAATCGTATTGATAAAACCAGTATCAACCATATGGCTTACCAGCCATACGTACTCGCTCCAGTTCCGCATCAACGTCGGTAGCCCCGCGGTCGGCAAACCTTCCATGATCTTCGAACGGTGCGAGTGGAGTCCCGTATCGCGGCCCTCCCAATAAGGACTACTGCTACTCAATGCCAACAAAACCGGCAGATGTCGCATAATCCGGTCACAGATCATGACCGCCTTGTCGCCCGAATCGACGCCCACATGCACATGCAGACCGAAGGTGACCAGACGACGGGCCATTTCCTGCAGCAAGTTGACAAGCTGCTGATAACGTTCATCGGGTGTCACCTGCTGCTGACTCCACAGGGAAAATGGATGGGTCGCTCCCCACCAGAGTCGCAGTCCGAGCCTTTCGGCCACCCGTTCGATCTGTTCCACCTTAGCGACCAGGTCCGCCTCCGCCTCGGCCACGGTGTGGCAGATCCCCGTGTTGACCTCCAGGCAGCTCTGCATCAACTCCGGCTTGAAGCAGGGCACCTGGCCGGCGGGGAGGAGGTCGAGCAGATCATCGACCGAACTCGACAACTCCATCGTCTGGCCATCGAGGATCCCCAATTCCAGTTCGACCCCGAGCGTGGGCGAATCGTTGCTGTTGAAGACCAGTTTTGTCATCGGTGGTCCGCCATGGAGATAGGACATAGGGCACAGGACCTATACGACCCATACGACCTATACGCCCTATGCCCTATGTCCTATGTCCTATCCTCAACTCTCCTCCGGCTGCGACCACTTGACGACAGTGCGGGCCATCATTTTTGCACCGATCGCCAAGGCCCGTTCGTCCACATCGAACGTCGGAGTATGCAACTGGGGGGCCTGCGTCGGGTCGGCCGAGGCCCCGATGCGGAACATCGCGCCCGGCACATGTTCCAGATAGTTGGCAAAGTCCTCACTCCCCATACTCGGCCGATCAATGCGATGCAATCCATCGGCCCCCAACAGATCTTCGGTCATCTTTTCGATCAATCGCGTCAGCAGAGGGTCGTTGCGCACTGAACGGACACTTGCTTCGAAGCGGACTTCTATTTTTGTTCTCGACATCTCTTCGATACCCCGGGCGAGTTGCCGGATGTGTTCGATCGTCTGCTGGCGGACAGTGCGGTCGAGCGTCCGCAAGGTCCCGAACAATTCCACCTGTTCGGGAATCACATTCGGGTTATCTCCCCCCTGCACCTGACCGATGGTCACCACCACGGCGTCCTGGCTATCGGTGGCTCGCGGGATGAACAGATAGAGCGTGCTGATCAATTGCGCGGCGGCCGCGATCGGATCGTTCGATTCGTGCGGTCTGGCGGCATGCCCACCTCGCCCCCGCACGGTCATCCGCATCGCATCGCAGTTGGCGGTCAATACGCCCGGCCGCACGGCGATCACACCAACCCGTTGTGTTGGATCGACATGGGTCGCCAGCACGGCTTGAACGCCGTCGAGACATCCCGCGTCGATCATATCGCGCGCGCCGCGGGCCGTCTCTTCGGCCGGTTGAAAGATCCCCCGCACGTTTACTGGCCACGGAAGTGCGTCGGCTTGAGCAAGATCGCGCAGCACGATCAGCGTGCCAAAGGCGATGGCCATATGCGCGTCATGGCCGCACGCATGCATCACCCCGGCGCGCCGGCTCCGGTAGTTGACGTGCTTGCGATCTTGGATTTTCAGCGCGTCGAGATCCGCGCGAACGGCGATCGTTCGCGCTGCGCCGCCGAATGGCGCATCGGCAACGACACCCCGCCCTTCGGGGCCCATCTGCACGGTAAATCCCTGGTCGCTCAATCGCTGGTAGAGTTGAAGGCTCGTCTCCAACTCCTGGCCACTCGGCTCAGGGTGCACGTGAAAGTGGCGCCGCAACGCCACGAGTTCGTCAAACCGGCGGTCGACAGAACGATCGATAGCAGCGGACCAATCGGTCGACATGATGGAACTCGGGGGGGTTAGAGTCTCACTTCGTAAGATGCGCGCACCGTGCGCGTATGCTTGTAAGTTTTTGTTGGCAGCAGCCTTGCGTCGCGTCGTTCATGGTGCAGTCACGAAGAACTCGGTGGACGGAGTGGACGCGGTGGACGCGGTGGACTCTGGACTCTGGACTCTGGACTCTGAACTCTGAACTCTGAACTCTGAACTCTGAACTCTGGACTCTGGACTCTGGACTCTGGACTCTGGACTCTGGACTCTGAACTCTGGACTCTGGACTCTGGACTCTGGACTCTTCGGTTGCGGACTTGCGTCGAGTCGGAACGTTGTGTTGAAGACCTCGATTCCCTGCACAGCTCTCCGCTCTCGACTCTCCGCTCTCCGCGTTGGGGTCAACCATCAACAAACTCGGGCACAACACGATTGGGAACGACGCCCGCCTGACGCCCTCGGTCGAGCAACAGCTCCACCGCCTGGCGACCGCGGGGTCCGAAGTCGAGCGTCCAGTCGTTGACGTACATGCCGACGAACTCGTCGGCCCGTTGCGGGTTGAGATCACGCCCATACTTTTGGGCGTAGCGGAGCGCGTCATCGCGGTGGTCGAGGCCATAGCGAATACTGGCCCGCAGCCACCGCGTCACGTCCCGCATGGCGGTTTCGCCGAGATCCTTACGAATAGCGTTGGCGCCCAGCGGCAACGGGAGGCCTGTTTCATTGAGCCACCACGCTCCCAAGTCGACAATCATCTTCAGGTCGTGGTCGGAATAGGTCAGTTGTCCTTCGTGGATAATCAGTCCGGCATCGATCGGTTGCCCCTGGTAGCTACCGCGGCAGACCGCATCGATGATCGCGTCGAAGGGCACAATCGTGTGCGCGAAATCAGTTCCCAAACAGAGCCGCAGGGCAAGGAACGCGGTCGTCAGCTTCCCGGGGACGGCCAGGTGCATCGTCGACAGGTCGGCGATGGCGGCCTGTTCACGGGCGATCACCATGGGGCCGTAGCCGTCCCCCATACTGGCACCGCACGCACACAGGGCGTAGATTTCCGCCAAGTGGGCGTAGGCGTGCAGGCTGACGGCTGTCAGTTCCAGCTCCCCGGAAAAGGCCCGTTGATTGAGCGTTTCGATGTCTACTAGTTCGTGCTCGAACCTGTAGGGGGCTGTGTCGAGTTGATCGTTGGCCAGCGCGTAGAACATGAACGCATCATCGGGATCGGGACTATGGCCGACACGAATGAGCTTTTCGGAAGTAATCGCCACCTGCTCTTCTCCTTGACGCGCGGCCTGGTGTCGACACGCGCGGACACGTTGCTACCGATGAGAGGTTATTGTCATTTCCCCCTCCCCACAACATTGCCGCGATGGACTCCCGGTAGCCTGGGAGAGAACCTCGACAATGTTGTGCGGAGGGGGGAGGGGGCCGCGGACTGCGAGCCCGGAGCCGATCGGTCACCGTTGGCGGGGGACATCACGGCCTAAAGGTCCGCGAAAAAATAACTTGCAGAATTCCAACCGGTTCATGTCATCCAGAGGGAGCCCTAGCGACCGAAGGATCTCCCGTACAATGACCAGATTCTTCAGTCGCCGGGGCTCCCTCAGAATGACACGTACTTGATCAAGTTATTTTTTCGCGAATCCTACACCGCACGCCCAACGGGCACGCCAGGTGCCTTCGCGGAAACGGACCGTGTCGAGTGTCGCACACGATCTCGGGTGCCGTCAAGGAGTGCCGATCACGCCTCAATGGAAAGACGCCCCTCGCCAGCCGGCGCGCCCGGCTGCTGCTCCACCACCGAGGAGTCTGGTGGTGTCGCGGTCTGGCTGGTCGGCCCGGCGCCGCCGGAAATCGTCGCTGGCACCGTTTGGCCGCCGAGCCGTTGGCAGACCGCCCTCCAGGTTTCGAGTTCGATTTCCAGAACCCGCAGGGCATCGTCCACCTTGGCCGGTTCGCGGAGCATATGGGCTTCGATCAACGCCCGATGGACAAAGACGTAGACGCTGCCCGCCTGCCGCCCCAGCGGCGTCCCGGTCGCCGCCCGCGCGGCCAGCAGTTCGCAGACGATCTCCTGGCCGCGGATCAATGCGGCTCCAGCCGCTTCCGCGTCGCCCAAACCCCATTGATGTTTCGCCTGCTGGCCAAACCGAATCGCCCCCTCGATCAACATCACCTGCCGCTGCTGCGGCGTGGCGGTCATCACCTTACTGGCCAAGTACTCTTCGCGGGCAATCGTTGCCATGGTTCACCTTTCATTGTGGGGTTACGGAGTTGGCGAGATAGAGTTCCAAGGGCGCTGCCCTTGACGATGGACACATATTCGCTGGCAAGCATTTCCAAGGCATCGCCCTGGGTGTACTCCACAAGCCTGGAACAACTCTCTTGCCCCGAAGGGGCGCAACATATCCGCCCAGGGCAGAGCGCAGCGCCGCCCTGGGTAAGCAGGCAAGCAGTCGCGCAGCCCTGAAAGGGCGAAACAGCTGGCAGTTTCGCGGACGTGCATTAGTCGCCAATCGAGAAGAGAATCAGGCGCAAGACAGTTTCAGAAACGGACTTACAACCATGCTCGTATGCTTGCACCGTGCCCGCATGGTTGTTGCGCCCTTTCAGGGCTACGTATCGGTGGTTCAGCTACCCAGGGCGACGCTCCGCGGCTGACGCCGCGG
>JAJRVT010000265.1 GCA_024277175.1 Chloroflexota bacterium
CATTAGCCTGACCAATCACGCTTGGCCGGGGTTGGGATTGCTGTGCCCTTGGCTTAAATCAATGCCTTCAAATTCATCATTTTACCCCTTTTTATCCTCATTTTTCTTGTCGTCATCTATGCTGCAAAAGTCGAGTCACAATTTCAAAGATCCGAAGAGACGAACTAAATTGGACGCAATGACGCGGAGTCGCAAAGGATCGCAGAGAAAATCAAAAGGGTGCGTCCTAAACGGGTTAGCATTCCGGGATTAGGCCACAAAATACGCCGCAACGGAAGATGGCCTGGCCTAATCCCGGAATGCGGCTTCAACTCATCTAGGACACACTCAAATCAAAAAGCTCCGCACCCCTCTGCGACATCGCGTCTACTAAGAAACTCACTCCCCCAGTTTCTTTTAGGAGGAATTGAACCGATCAGGTTCAACTGGAGGCTCTGCGTCAAATTATCTCCTCGATGCTATACTACCCCTATCGACCCAAGCCCTGCACACAGATCGGACATATACCATGACCAATTCCTTCGCCATCCTTTTCGAGCCGGTTCCCATCGGCCCGGTCATCGCCCCCAACCGCTTCTACCAGGTTCCCCACTGCAACGGCATGGGCTATCGTATGCCCCGGAGCCTGGCGGCCATGCGCGGCGTCAAGGCCGAGGGCGGCTGGGGCGTGGTCTGCACCGAGGAGGTGGAGATCCACCACAGCAGCGATCTGGCCCCCTACATCGAAGGCCGCCTCTGGGAGGAACGGGGCGTCGCCGCGCTGGCCCTGATGGCGGACGCGGTCCACGAACATGGCGCGCTGGCCGGCGTCGAACTCACCCACAGCGGCGGCAACGCGTCCAACCTTTACTCGCGCACGGCGGCCCTGGGACCGCGCGCCATGGGCCTCTCCGGCTTCAACCCCGGCCAGACCCGGCGCATGGACAAGGAGGACATCCGCAACGTGCGCCGCTGGCACCGGGCCGCGGCCCTGCGGGCCAAGGAGGCCGGCTTCGACATCATCTACTGCTACGCGGCCCACGACCTCTCCCTGGCCATGCACTTTATGCTGCGGCGCTACAACGACCGCACCGACGAGTACGGCGGCAGCCTGGAAAATCGGGTGCGCTTCTTCCGCGAGCTGATCGAGGAGACCAAAGACGCGGTGGGCGACAGGTGCGCGGTGGCCGTGCGCCTGGCCGTGGACGAACTCCTGGGCGAGGATGGGATCACCAGCCAGGGGGAGGGCTACGACATCGTGGCCATGCTGGCCGAGTTGCCCGACCTGTGGGATGTGAACATCAGCGACTGGAGCAACGATTCCGGCACGTCCCGTTTCGAGAAGGAGGGCTACCAGGAGGCCTACACCAACTTCGTCAAGTCCCTCACCTCCAAGCCGGTGGTGGGCGTGGGCCGCTACACTACGCCGGAGGCCATGCTCTCGGCCGTGCGCCGGGGCGTGGTCGATTTCATCGGCGCGGCGCGCCCCTCCATCGCCGACCCCTTCCTGCCCAACAAGATCAAAGAGGAGCGCATCGAGGACATCCGCGAGTGCATCGGCTGCAACATCTGCGTCAGCGCCGATATGCTCCTGGTCCCCATTCGCTGCACCCAGAACCCAACCATGGGCGAGGAGTGGCGGCGGGGCTGGCATCCGGAGCGGATCGCGCCGGCGCGCAGTGCGCAGCAGGTGCTGGTGGTGGGCGGCGGGCCTGCGGGGCTGGAATGCGCGCGGGCCCTGGGCGAACGGGGCTACGGCGTCACCCTGGTGGAGGCGCGCAAAGAACTGGGCGGGCGGGTGGCCCTGGAGGCGGCCTTGCCCGGCCTGGGCGAGTGGCGGCGGGTCCTGGACTGGCGGCTGACCCAGATCGGGAAGCTGGAGAAGGTGACCCTCTACCCCGGCAGCCCCATGACAGCGGCCGATGTGCTGGAGGCCGGCTTCGACCATGTGATCCTGGCCACGGGCGCGACCTGGCGGCGGGATGGCGTGGGCCGTCACCGCTGGCGACCCCTGCCCGGCCTGGGGTCGCTGCCCGTCTTCACGCCCGACGACCTGATGGCGGGGAGGCTTCCCCAGGGGCGGGTGGTGGTCTACGACGACGATCACTACTACATGGGCGGCGTCCTGGCCGAACTGCTGGTGAAGGCGGGCTGCCAGGTTGCGCTGGCCACGCCGGCCGCGTTGGTCTCGGAGTGGACCCAGTACACCCTGGAGCAGGCGCGCATCCAGGCCCGGCTCATGGACCTGGGCGTGGCCCTGCACACCCAGCAGGGCTTGGCGTCCGTGCAGGCCGGGGGCGTCACCCTGGCCCACGCGATCGCCGGGGAGGAGCGCATCCTGCCCGCGGACGCGCTGGTGCTGGTGACGGACCGGCTGCCCAACGACGGTCTCTATCAGGCGCTCAAGCCGGCGCTGGCCGCGGGCAAGCTGGCCTCCCTGCGCGTCATCGGCGACGCCGAAGCGCCCCATATCATCGCCCAGGCCATCTTCTCCGGTCACCTGGCCGCGCGGGAGTTCGAAGAGGCGATCGATCAGGATAGAGCGCCCTTTCAGGTGGAGTAGGCCACCCTTCCCCGGGTGGCGATCTGGCGGGGTTGAGAGAAGCGGATGGAGGACGGGGTTCGTCAAGCAGGGATGCCTGACCTACATGTGCAGTCGAAGAGATTGTCAGCGATCGTCATGATCCAGCCGAGAGAAAACCGCGGCAACGTCGACCGTGAATTCATCCAGCAGAACGGACGTCGCTTGTTGGCCAGCTTCGAATGCCCCATGGATTTCGTATTGTTCGCCGCGCAATGTTAGGACGGTGATCCGCCGTTCTACAGGGTCGATGATCCAGTATTCAGGGATGCCAGCCTGGGCGTACTCTCGACGTTTGGTCACCAGGTCCCGCCGCCGGTCATCGGGGCTAACGACTTCCATGACCAGATCAGCCCCCCGCCAATAGCGTTCCCCCTTACGGTCGGCATGTTCGTCAAGCATGAAGACGATGTCCGGCTCGCTATACTTACCGGGCCAGAGCTGCACCCGCAGGGGAGCCGGCAGCACTTCGCCCAAACCGCGGGTGGAGACGAAGTGGAAGAGCAGTTGGAAGAGCGTGACCACCAGGCGTTGATGGGACCAGGTTGGCATGGCCAATACATCCAGATTGCCGTGGCTGTATTCGATCAAGTGATTAGTCTCCAACGCCAGATATTCGTCCTCATCCCAGTGGCCTTGGGCGGGAAAGAGTTTGGCGATCTCCCATGTTGGTTCAGCTTCCGCCTGCGTGGGCGTGTTTGCAGCGTACATGGACGCCTCCTTTGAGAATCCGCGTCCTCTGATTTTTCCTGAAGGTTGGGTGCGGAGTAATGCAGCCGCTCTGACGTTAGTGTAGCATGGAGCGGGCGGCCCGTCCAGCCGCTGTAGATCATCGGGTGCATTCGGAGCTGGGGACGAAATTTCTCTGCTTCGAACTGTACAATGACATTCATGTCGTTGCGAGTGGGCGCCGGTTTCGCAACCCCACCACAACCCCGCCGACTACAGCCCTGTGACAAAATTGCGCATCTGCCCATCCACGCGCCATAATAACATCAATCAACGGAGTGAAATGATGATCCTCTTGAATCCCAAAAACTATGGCTGGGAAACGCTGGACCCTGAAACCCGGGAACTGATGCTCGCCACCATCGATTTCTTCGAGGACAAAGGCAAGGCGAAGCTCAAGGAAGACGACCGGGATCGGGTCTGGTACGCGGATTTTCTGGCCTTCGTCAAAGAGCACAAAGCCTTCGCCACCCTGATGACGCCGGCCGGTTACGGCGCTGACGACGCCCGCTGGGACACCTGGCGGAACTGCGCCTTCAACGAAATCCTGGGCTTCTACGGGCTGCCATACTGGTACACGTGGCAGGTCTCCATGCTGGGGCTGGGTCCCATTTGGATGGGCGACAACGAGGCGGTCAAGGAACGCACGGCCCGGCTGCTGCAGGAGGGCGGCATCTTCGCCTTTGGCCTCTCGGAAAAGGAGCACGGCGCGGACATCTACGCCACCGACATGGTGCTGACGCCCCGGCCTGAAGGCGGCTATCTGGCCAACGGCTCCAAGTATTACATCGGCAACGCCAACCAAGCCGCCATCGTCTCCACCTTCGGGCGCATGGCGGATAATGATGAATACGTTTTCTTTGCCACAGACCCAGAACGCCCTGAGTACGAGCTGGTCAAGAACGTGGTCAACAGCCAGTCCTATGTGGCCGAGTACGCGCTCCACGACTATCCGGTGGCGGAGGAAGACATCCTGGCCCGGGGGCGGCGGGCGTGGGACAACGCGCTGAACACCATCAACGTCTGCAAGTACAACCTGGGCTGGGCCTCCATCGGCATCTCCACCCACGCCTTCTACGAGGCCATCAACCATGCGTCCAACCGTCACCTCTATCACATGACCGTGATCGACTTCCCCCATGTGCAGCAACTTTTCACCGACGCCTACGCCCGCCTCGCGGCCATGAAGCTCTTCGCCATGCGCGCGTCCGACTACATGCGCTCGGCTTCGGACGACGACCGGCGCTATCTGCTCTACAACCCCATGGTCAAGATGAAGGTGACCACCGAGGGCGAGCGGGTGATCAATGAACTGTGGGATGTAATCGCGGCCAAGGGCTTCGAGAAGGACATGTTCTTCGAGATGGCGGCCCGGGACATCCGCGCCCTGCCCAAGCTGGAGGGGACGGTCCACGTCAACATCGCGCTGCTGATCAAGTTCATGCCCAACTATTTCTTCAACCCGGCTGAGTATCAGCCGCTTCCTCTGCGGTCGGATAGGACGGACGACGCCTATCTTTTCCACCAAGCGCCCGCGCGCGGATTGGGCAAGATCCGCTTTCACGATTACAATTTAGCCTATGAGGGTGTGGAACTGCCCAATGTGCGTATTCTTCGGGACCAGATTGACAGCTTCAAACAGTTATTGGCCATAGCTGCACCCACCGCAGAACAACAAAAGGACATCGACCTGTTGTTGGCTGTGGGTGAACTCTTCGCTCTGGTAGTCTACGGACAACTCATCCTGGAAGCCGCGCCCATCCACGGTGCGGACGATGACCTGCTCGATCAGATTTTTGACTTCATGGTGCGAGATTTCTCGGCCCACGCCCTGGAACTGTACAGCAAACCTTCCGTCACCGACGCTCAGGAAGCGCTCTGCCTGCAAATGATCAAGCATCCTGCCGTGGATCCGGATCGCTTCCAGCGGGTCTGGCGTATGGTCCACGGATTGAACGGACAGTATGAGATGAATGCATGACAAGATGCCAGGGTGACAGGATAACAAGGTGATAGAGGCTCCTGTCATCTTGTCATCCTGTCACTCTCTCATCTTGCCACTATCCACCCAACAAGGAGAAACCCATGATGAAATTCACCGCTGCTCGCTATGTTGGCTATGCACTACTCATTCTGAGCATCACAATGCTGGCGGTTCCACAGGCCGCGCTGGCTCAGACGGTTCCGAACCCGGAGACGCCAGTTCAGACGACGCCGGTTCAAGACGATGGACCCGCCCAGGGAACGCTGGCGACAGAGCCTGCCCAAACAGTGACGACGCCGCCCGATGAGGTGACGATCCAACAGACGAATGACCCGAATGTGATCAGAACCACTCGCCGTATCTATGTGTCTGCGGATTCTTACATCTCGTCCGGCTATCCAAACGCTAATTTCGGGGCTGCCAGTGACTTGAATCTAGGTTGGGATAACGTCGGTCCCAACGCCATGCGCATGCTGATCAAATTCGACATCAGCGCCATTCCCCACAACGCCATCATTCGCTCCGCCCGCCTGAGCATCTACCAGTATGTAGTGACGCCCGTCAATGACGGCAATATGGATTTCAAAGCCCAGTTCATGCGCCAGGATTGGAGCGAGGGCGGCGTTACCTGGAACAACGCCAACTATCTGGGCGGCGACCAACTCCCCTTCGGCAGCATTCCGCCCTTCTTCGGCTACATCACCGGCGATGCAACCAACCTGGTCAAGTCCTGGGTCAGCGGTCAGCAACCCAACTACGGACTGTTGATCACGGGTGATGAAGTTCCCTCCCGTAACCGCTCGCGCCGGTTCTACTCCCGGGAAACGGGGTCTCCGCCATTCATCGATGTGGAGTACGATGTCAACTGCGACACGACCCCGCCCGTGGCCACGGTGGCGCCGTTGCCATCCTTTGAGCCGGGCCTTTTCCTGGTGAAATGGAGTGGGCAGGACTATGCCCCCGCCGGCTGCGCGCCCAGCGGCATCGCCAATTATGATATAGAGTATCGCATCAACGGTGGGGGCTGGACCCACTGGAAGAAGCAGACGACTTCCACCGAAAATCATTTCAAGAACTATGCGCCCGACCGCTCCTTTGTGGAGCTGCGCGCCCGGGCCACGGACCACGCAGGCAACGTAGGCGCCTACAACGGCCCCTACGCCTCCACCACCATCGATTCCTCGCCGCCCATCGCCACCATGAACCCATTGCCCCAGTTCACGACCTCGCCCAATTTCACAGTTAGTTGGTCGGGTGACGACCGTGGCGGCTCTGGCGTCCGTTCCTACAGCGTGCAGTTCCGGGTTAATGAGGGACCCTGGGAGATGCTGATCGAGGACACGCCTCAGACATCCTATCAGATCACCGGCGCACAGGAATTTTCCACCTATGAATTTCGGGTGCAGGCCATCGACAATGTAGGCAACGTCAGCCCCTGGCCCACCAGCGCGCAGACCTACACCGTTATCTTCTTCCGGCCAGTGGCCGCGGTGGATTATTTCGTTCCCGCAGTGCTGAAGCCGACCGCCTCCATCACTGATCGCTTCACCGTCAACTGGATCGGGCTGACGCCGCCCGGAACGACCATCACCCAGTTCACCATCTACTACCAGTATAACGATGGGCCGCTGAAAGAGTGGAAGACCTTCCCCGGCGACCAGACCAGCGCCGACTTCCTCTATCAACAGATGGGGTACGGTGACGGCGTCTTCTGCTTCAACGCTAAGGCCACCAATGACCAGGGGCAAACCGGCGATTTCGTCATCCCAGCAACATGCATGGCTGTGGACCTGGCGGACACGATACAGCCCATCGCCTATCTGCCCATTATCGGGACGCAGCAGTAGCGTTGGGACAAACATGAAATAAGGGGAACACAAACCCGGTTTCTGACAGAAACCGGGTTTGTGCGAAGCTATCAAAACACTATCAGACGGAAGAGGAGTGAGATCATGACGCGCGTCGCCACCATGGCGGATATCCAGGCCATGGAAGAAACGTCGCTGGCGGATCGCAACCTGCCTGCCAGCACCTATGAAGCCATCCGCCAGAGCGCGGCCCGCACCCCGGGCGCGCCCGCGCTCCACTTCTTCCTCAAGGGCGAACTCTATGACAAGGGAGCGTCCTTCACCTATGGCCAACTGTTGGGCGCGATCCACCAGACGGCCAATCTGTTCCACAGCCTGGGCATTGGGCCGGGCCAGGTGGTCTCCATGCTCCTGCCCAACCTGCCCCAGGCCCTGTTCACCATCTTCGGGGGCGAGGCTGCGGGCGTGGTCAGCCCCATCAACCCCCTGCTGGAACCCCAGACCGTGGCCGACATTATGAACGCATCCGGGGCCGAAGCGCTGGTGACCCTGGCCCCCTTCCCCGGCGTGGATATCTGGGAAAAGGCCACGTCCGTCGCGGCCCAGGTTCCGAGCGTCAAAACGGTGCTGGCCGTGGACCTGGCGGACTTCATCCCCGACATGCCCAAAGCCGAACTGCCGGCGCGGGTGGGCCAAGCCACGGTGCTGGATTTCAACGCCGCCGTGGCCCGGCAGCCCGGCGACCGGTTGGTGAGCGGTCGCGAGATCGGGCCGGATGAGATCGCCTCCTACTTCCACACAGGCGGCACCACGGGTGCGCCCAAGATCGCCCGGCACACCCACCGCAACGAGGTTTTCGACGCCTGGAGTTCGGCCGAGGTCCTCCAGGTGACGCCGGACCAGGTTTTCTTCTGTGGCCTGCCCCTCTACCACGTCAACGCAGTCATCGTCACCGGCCTCATTCCCTGGAGCCGGGGCGCGAGCATGGTGCTGGGCACGCCCCAGGGCTATCGCGAGCCGACCCTGATGCCCAACTTCTGGAAGATGGTCGAGCACTACAGGGTGAGCTTCTTCAGTGGCGTGCCCACGGTCTACGCCGGCCTGCTCCAGGTTCCCATCGGTGACGCCGACGTCTCCTCCCTGGACTTCGCCATCTGTGGAGCAGCGCCCATGCCTGTGGAGGTCTTCCGGGAGTTCGAGCGCCGCTCCGGTCTACGCATTCTGGAGGGCTACGGGCTGACCGAGGGGACCTGCGTCAGTTCGGTCAACCCACCGGATGGCGAGCGCCGGGTGGGGTCCATCGGCTTCCGCCTGCCCTACCAGGAGATGATCACCGTCCGCGTCGGCGAGGATGGCGTTGGCGAACCGTGCGCGGCGGACGAGATCGGCTCCGTCCTCATCCGCGGCGATAACGTCTTCCCCGGCTATCTGGAAGAATCCCAAAACCAGCATATCTGGGTGGATCTGGGCGACGGCGGCGGCCCCTGGCTGGACACCGGCGACCTGGCGCGCATGGACGCGGAGGGTTACTTCTGGCTGACGGGCCGTCAGAAAGAGTTGATCATCCGCGGTGGGCACAACATCGATCCCAAAACCATCGAGGATCCCCTTCACAAGCACCCGGCGGTGGCCCTGGCCGCGGCCGTGGGCCGGCCCGACGCCCGAGTCGGTGAACTGCCCGTGGCCTATGTCCAGTTACGGCCGGACGCCGCGGTCAGCGAGGAAGAGTTGCTGTCCTTCGCGCGCGAGCACATCGGCGAACGGGCCGCGGTCCCCAAGCGCATCGTCATCATTGACGCCTTGCCCCTGACCGCGGTGGGCAAGATCTTCAAGCCCGCGCTGGTGCGCATGCAGATCGAAGAAGCGGTGGGGGAGATCTTGGCCGGCATCGACGGGGTAAGCAAGGCCGATGTCAGCGCGCAGGCGGACAGCCTCCACGGCACAGTGGTGCGCATCCGCATCACGCCGGCCCCGGACGTGGATGCCGAGGTCGCGCGCGCGGCCGTCAGCGAGATCATGGGACACTATGCGTTCCACTACGAATTGTCGTAAAAACAAGGTTTCACGGATTGGGCGGGTTGAGCGGATCTGCACGGATTTTTTCAAAAAAAATTCGGCGTTTGTCCGTCCAATCCGCTCGGTCCGCGTTCTACCCAATCAAGGATTGACGGAATGAAGCGGTGTTGGCTTGTTTATTGGATGGCGGCTGTGATCCTCAGCCTGTTACTGGGCGGCTGTAGCTCCCTCTTTGGACGCAAAGCCGTGCCCACCCCCACGCTAGACCTGGCGCGCGTCGCCGTGCCCACCTTCACGCCCACCCCCCTTGTGGATCAACAAGTCGCGCCCACGCCGGCCCCAGTCCAACCCGCAACCGATACAGCGGCGCCCGCCCCAGTTGAGCAGGCCACGCTGGCAACGCCCAGCCAGCCGTCGGTGGATCCGCCCACCGCCACGCCCCCGCCGGCGGTCCCCCGTCTCACCATCACCGGCCCCGCGGTAAACATCCGCGGTGGGCCGGGCACAGAGTATGAGATCGTGGGCGCAGCCAGCCAGGGGGAGAGTTTCGACCTGGTGGCCAAGAACCCGACCGGCGACTGGTGGCAGATCTGTTGCGTCACCGGTCAGCCCGGCTGGGTCTTCGGCCAACTGGCCAACGTGGAAAACGCGGATGGGGTGGCCGTGGCCGCGGACATCCCCACGCCGCCCACACCCGCGCCCGTGACCGCCGCGCCGGAATCCCCCACAGAGGCGCCACCCGCGCCCTACGATCCGACCGCATCCAGCGAGGGCAATTTCGCCCCCAACGCTCAGTATCAGATCGTTCACTTCAAAGTGCTGGGCAAGGACGAGAACAACGGCGGCATCCGCTCCAGCAGCGCCCAACACCTGATCTTCCTGACTGTGCTGGACGAGAACGGCAACGGCGTGGACGGTGCGGTGGTCAAGAACCTGGTGGGCGAAAAGGGCGAGGTGGTGACGGGGAGCAAGGGGCCGGGCAAGGCCGAGCTTACCATGTACTGGGAGCCGTTCAAGCTCACCGTGGCCTCGGATCCGTCCGGCCCGGTCACCAGCCAGGTCTCCAACCAGATGGGGCTGGCCTTCCCCCACCTGCCCGACCTGGTGGGCAAGTTGGGTGATGAGAGCTATGAGTACGCGGTCTGCCCGACCATTGACATCAAATGCCAGTGGCCCATCCAAGCCGTCCATTTCTCTTACGAGATCACCTTCCAGAAAGTAAAATAATGGTACGCATTCCATTTGCAGGATTGATCGGCCTGACCCTCGAAGATCTGGGGGAAGGAACCAGCCTCCTGAGCCTCGACATACGCGACGATCTCTTCAACCCCCAGCACGTGGTCCATGGCGGCGCGCTCTACGCCCTGGCCGACACAGGCATGGGCGCAGCGCTCTACAGGCTCCTGCAGGAAGACGAGTACTGCGCCACCATCGAGATCAAGATCAGTTATTTCAAATCGGTCACGTCCGGGACGCTGACATGCAAGACCGCGGTGATTCACAAGGGCAAGCGGGTCGCCAGCCTGGAGTCGGAGATATGGAATGAGGGGCGGTTGGTGGCTAAAGCTAGCGGGAGCTTTGCGATCTTCGTGCCCAGCAGGAAGGCAGAGAATGATGTGAAACCGCCTTAAAATACAATTTCGGGCTGTCTGGAACAAGATTTAACCCGAAATCAGACTGGGATTGATCCCTTCAACTCGCTTGATTATCGAGTAGAACTTTTGTATACTGCTTCATAAGGATATTCCTCCAGATATCAAACACAATCGTATTCCCACATCTGGATTAAGTTTTACCAGCCCAACCCTGCCGATGTCGATCGCTGAGAGCAAAGCAATCATTGCAGGGGAATAACATTTCACATAAAATCCAGCGTCAAGAGAAAAAATTATGAGTTCAACAGTTGAAGGCGTCCTGCAGTTGCTGCCCAAAGGCGGCGGTTTTGTGCGCGACGCCAGCCGATCTTTCCAACCAGGGCGCGACGATGTCCACGCACCCAACAAGTTGATCCGAGAATATGGCCTGGTGAATGGCGCAGTCGTGCGCGGCCAGGCGAAACAAGGGAAAAAGGGCCGTCAACTGGCCGACGTAGAGGCTATCTGCGGGCTGCCGCCGGCCGAATTCAAAGCCCGCACGCCTTTCGAGCGCCTGACCGCCATCGATCCCAACCAGCGCATCCGCGTAGGCGACAGTGGTGACGTATCCATGCGCGTCATCGAGCTGATTTCGCCCATGGGGTGGGGGACCCGGGGGCTGATCGTGGCCCCGCCCAAGGCTGGCAAAACCCAAATTCTGGAGAAGCTGGCCAACGCCATGCACCACACCAACCCGAAAATCCGGGTCATCACCCTGCTCATCGACGAGCGCCCGGAAGAGGTGACCCATTTCCGGCGCAGCATCCCCGGCGAGGTGCTGGCCTCTTCCAGCGACCAGAGCCTGGAATCCCACGTCAACCTGGCCGAACTGACCATGGCCCACGTCCGCTGCGAACTGGAATGCGGTCGGGATGTGGTGGTGCTGGTGGACAGCATCACGCGCATGGTGCGGGCCTTCAACCTGCGCGGGTCGGGCGCGCGGCGCACCATGTCTGGCGGACTGGACGCCAAGGCCATGGAAGTTCCCCGGCGCTTCTTTGGCCTGGCCCGCAACATCGAGAACGGCGGCTCGGTGACCGTTATCGCCACCGCGCTGGTCGAGACCGGCTCGCGCATGGATGACCATATTTTTGAGGAATTCAAGGGAACGGGCAACAACGAAATTGTCCTGGATCGGGAGTTGGCCGAGGCGCGCCTTTTCCCGGCCATTAACATCCTGGCTTCGGGTGCGCGCAAGGAGGAGTTGCTCTATACCCCGGAGGAGATGCGGCGGATCACGGCTCTGCGCCGCTGGCTGGCTGGCGGCAACAAGCAGGCCGCCATACGGGGCCTGCTGAAGCTGATCGACAAGACCAAGACCAACGACGAATTGCTGCGCCGGATCACGCCGAAAGGATAAAACACGGATCGATCCACCCAATCCGCGTTCCACCATCAAATCACCTATTCCAATTGGCCTCCCAAAAGTGTATAATAAAGACGCCACAGAGCAACGTGGACGACTGAGTCTCTTTTTATTTCAGAGCGAAAGGAAGGAGGACGACATGTCAGAAAGCGTTTACAAGGTGATCGAGTTGGTGGGCGTCAGCGGCGAATCATGGGACAGGGCTGCGGCTGTGGCCGTGGAACGGGCCGGCAAGAGTCTGAAGGACCTGCGCATTGCTGAAGTCGTAAAGCAGGATATCCTGATCGAGGACGGCAAACCGGCGTTATACCGGGTGAAGGTGAAGGTATCGTTCAAGTATCACGACGACGAGTAAGCGTTTTTTACGTCTCTATTGTATCCGCTCAATACACTGGAAAGAGTCCATCGCATCGACCGGACGCACGGGGGAGTTCCAGTCTGTTCTCGGTCAATGCGACGCACTCACCCCAAAATATTAAGCAGATACTCCCTATTCAGGCGAAAGCGAAGACGGGCGCTGTCGGCGACGGCGCCCGTCGCCTTTTTGTTCAGAGGCAATCGCCATCAAGACCAAACGAGTGCTCCCAACCACTGGGAGGTGGCCAATTCTTCTTCGTTTCACTGGATTTTGGCGGCCACTTCCCGGAGGTTCGCAACGGTCCATTTTTCAGTAAATTCAGAAAAGGAGCAACGATGGAATACCAATATTTGGGTGACACGGGCATCCAGGTCTCCGAACTCTGCTTCGGGACCATGTCCTTTGGCGGCGACGCGGACGAGGCGATGTCCGCGGCCATGTTCAACCGCTGCCGGGACGCGGGGATCAATTTTTTCGACTGCGCCAACGTCTACCAGCGGGGGCGGTCCGAGGAGATCCTGGGGCGGCTCATGAAGGGCCAGCGGGACGAGCTGGTCATCACCAGCAAGTTCTACTTCCCCATGGGCGACGACGTCAACGCGCGCGGCGCGTCCCGGCGCAACATCATGCTCTCGGTGGAGCAGAGCCTGAGACGCCTCCAGACCGACCGCATCGACCTCTATTTCATCCACCACTTCGACCCCCACACGCCCCTGGACGAGACCCTACGCGCGCTGGACGATCTGGTGAGCCAGGGCAAGATCCTCTATCCCGCGGTGAGCAACTTCGCGGCCTGGCAGATCGCCAAAGCCCTGGGCGTCTCCGCCAGGCAAGGCTGGGCCCGCTTCGAGTGCATCCAGCCCATGTACAACCTGGTCAAGCGCCAGGCCGAGGTGGAGATCCTGCCCCTGGCCCAGTCCGAGCGTTTGGGCGTGATCCCCTACAGCCCCCTGGGCGGCGGGCTGCTCACGGGCAAGTACGGCCCGGACAAACGGCCGGCCGCAGGTCGCATCGTGGAGAATGACATGTACCGGGTGCGCTACGGCGAGGACTGGGTGTTCGAAGTGGCCGACCGCTTTGCCGCCTTCGCCCGGGAGCGGGGCCTGAATCCGGTCGCGCTGGCCGTGGCCTGGGTTTCCAGCCACCCGGCCGTGACCTCGGCCATCATCGGCGCGCGCAACCTGGAGCAGTTGGAAGGCTCCCTGGCTGCGGTCGCGATCGAGATGACGCCTGAGTTGCGGGCCGAAGTCTCCTCGCTCTCGCCCACCCCGCCCCCGGCGACCGACCGGAGTGAGGAAGTCGCGAGATGATTTGACGCGGAGGCGCAGAGGCGCAAAGGGGCGCGGAGAAAAGCAACAGCCTCTCTTTGCGTTTCTCTGCGCCTCCGCGTCTCTGCGTCAAAGATTTTCTGATCAGGACATTCACCCATGACCCCATTCCCATCCCCGCGGGAGATCATTGCCCGCCACGCCACGGAGGAGGGCGTGATCCAACTCCAGCGGCGGCAACTCGATGACGGCTCGCCGGCCTATGAGATCATCGTGGACGGCGTCTTTCTCATGGCCTCCTACAACCAGGCCAGCGAGCGGACCCTGGCCGAGCGCGCCTTGCCCGCCATCCTGGCCCGGCCACGCGACCAGCGACGGGTGCTCATCGGCGGGCTGGGCATGGGCTTCACCCTGCAATCGACCCTGGCCGCGGATGTGGCCGCGGTGGACGTGGTCGAGCTCAGCCCCCCCATCGTCGAGTGGAATCGCACCCACTTCGCGCCGCTCAACGGCCGCGCGCTGGCCGATCCCCGGGTCACCCTCATCCAGGATGACCTCTATCACGTGCTGACCACAGCGCCCGCGGCCGCCTACTGCGCCATCCTCCTAGACGTGGACAACGGGCCCTCCTGGCTGGCGCATGAACAGAATGGGCGGCTCTACACGGACGAGGCGCTGGCGCGCTGGGCCGGGCTGCTGATGGCGGGCGGGATTTTCGCGGTCTGGTCCGCGCAGGCCGAACCCGACTTCCTGCGACGGATGGAGGCGGTCTTCGACCGGGTCACGGAGACGGTCATCCGCGCGCCCGCGGCTGATCGGGTGGTGGATCATTTTATCTACAGTGGGTATCGGGAGAAGGAGAAGGGATAAAACGCGGATTCGCCTGTATTCAATCAATTAGACAAGCTATGTACGCCTTGCGAACCCAAGCAATTACGATAGAGTCGGACTGCCAACGGCAATGATTCTCCTTACACAGATCAATCACCCAACTCATCGCGTTCAATGCCAGCTTGCTTCAAGATAGAGAGAACCGTACCTTTAGGCAAGTCACGTTTATGAAGGGGCACAACGACACGCCGTCTGCTTTCAGGGTGAATATAAATGTGATGGCTGCCCTTGACGCGGTCAAGAACAAAGCCCCGAGCCTCGAGGAGCTTGATAATTTTTCGAGGTGTAAAAACGGGGACTTTAGGCATGGATAGGGACAGTCACCATATATTCAAATGTACGCTCTTCAGTCGGAATCACCTCACCATGAGTGACTAAACTCTCCAAATAAAGTTCAATCGCCTCACGCGCCATATCAACAGCCTCAGAAATCGTCTCGCCATAGGTAATACAGCCCGGCAACGTAGGCACAGTCACTGTGTACCCCCCTTCCGGCTCCTCGCGCAACAAAATACGATAACTCAAGCCTTCCATCTATTTCCCTCCTCAATTTTATCGACGCAGCCAACTGCGTCTATTCTATGCCAATGAGCCACTCGTGGCAAGTGATCTAAAAATAAAGGCCAAAAGCATGGATTAGCTCTCATCTCACTGCCAACTCTTCGGATGCCAGATACGACGCGAACCCGGCGTCAGCACCGGTTGCAGGAAAAAAGCAGCTGCTTTCCGGCCTTCCTGCAAAGAAGCGAAGGGTAGCCCCGTTCCCCTAACCAGCCGCCGATATGGAGCCGACCAATTAGCTGGCGGCGGCGGAAGCTGTTCCGGCGAAGGGTGGGTCTGCCGGGCGTCGAAGGTCATCCTTGCGCAAACGAACCAGGGGTGCGCCTGTACGGATGCTTTCAGTGCGCAGCCGGGCCTCCAACGCCTGGCGAAAATCTCTCCCCGATTTATAGCGCATAAATCGACTCCTTGGAGAGCGCCTGAGCCAGCAGGCGCGCCATGCGTCCGCCCCGACGACGAGCCATGGCCTGCAGTTCCGCTTTCGTGGTCAGCCCTCGGGCCAGCGCCTCATGGATGGATTGAAGCGCCAGTTCATCAGCCAGGCCCGAAAAGGCCACATCGGCGATGGTACGGGCCACCGTAGTGACGGGCAGGCCCTTGTAGCGGGGGAGGTCTTCAGGCGCCAGGCCGGCGGTGTGCAGACGCAGGCGGGGACGACGTCGCGACGCGGTTCGGGGCACGGTCACGTGAACAGCGTCGGGCAGTGCATCAGAAAGTTCATACAGCGCGAGGGCGCTGTCATGGGAGATGACCGAATGGGGACCGGTGCGCAGCCAGGCCACGAACAGATCCTCCCAGGGCGAGCCAGGGAAATGGGTCAGGCGATAGATGCGAGGCGCCACCTTCTGAAAGCGTCCACGGCGCGTGTGATGGTGCAGGAGGGGAGCAGAGAACCCCGCTGAACGGGCCTGGGCGCTCGTGAAATACCCTGCCTGGGATTCGGCAATGGCGTAGAGTTTGTCAAAATCAGGTTTCATGTGTGCAAGTCAGTGATGAAAATTTAACCTTATGCACACAATACAACATTGCTTGATTCCAGAGTCAACCCAATAGAACGCGGATTTACCGGATTGAGCGGATCTGCACGAATTTTTTTGAAAAATCCGGCTGTTTCCGCCCAATCCGCCCAATCCGCGGTCTATCGATTCAACTTCGCGCTGATCAGGTACAGTAACGCCGGCGAGGTGAAGAGGGCGAAGTAAGGTCCCCGGGGGAAGGAGCCGGCCGCCAGGAAGTGGAGCAGGTAGAAGACGATCAGGCAGCCGATGGCCAGCAGGCCGCCCCAGGTCTCCTTCCACCAGCCCAGCGCCAGGCCCGCAGCCACGCCCAGCGGGAAGAAGAGCAGTTGCACCCACTCTCCCGGCGTGATCTGGCTCGGATCCCCGTCTTCGCCGATCAC
Organism: Chloroflexota bacterium; assembly: GCA_024277175.1. Classification (GTDB taxonomy): domain Bacteria; phylum Chloroflexota; class Anaerolineae; order Caldilineales; family Caldilineaceae; genus JAJRVT01. The sequence continues at coordinate 16,575 of JAJRVT010000265.1, forward strand.
AAACGCCAGCAGAATACCGATGCACACCAAGGCGGTGATGCGGGCGATCCAGCGCACCGCCGACCCCGCACCCGTCGGATGACTCATCGAAGCGTTCATGGTTGGCCTCCTTTACGCAACGAGGACAATGGACCGCGGATTGGGCGGATTGGGCTGATTTTCACGGATTTTTTTTGAAAATCCGGCTGTTTCCGTTCGATCCGGGAAATCCGTGTTCTATTGATCAGACGAATCGCGCAGGCTATCAGGTTCCCATCAGATCATCCAGTATTACCCTGAGTTGCTCAATCAATATGGGCAGGTCCTCTTGCACTGTACGCCAGACAACCGGTAAACTGACGCCAACATAGTCGTGGATGAGTTTGTCCCTCGTTCCAGCTATTTCTCGCCATGGAATTTCAGGATACGATTCTCGTAATTCGTCTGGAATCTTCTTCGCAGCTTCCCCAATGATCTCTATCGCTCGTATGACCGCAAATTGGGTCTTTTCATCACGGGAGAACTCGCTGTATCCCATCCCCTCAACAAAATCCAATGCCTTCTGGGCGCTATCCAGCATGTCGCGAATGTAATCCAGATACTCCCGATCCCCACTCATACGGCCTGCGCTTCCTCCAATATCCTTCTTTCGATGCCAGGCTTCAAGCTGTCTTTCATGACCAAATCCACCTTGACGCCTAGCGCATCGCTCAAATAATTTTCCAGCGCGACGTATTGAAAGAGGGTTGGGACTTCCGCAAATGTGACCAACAAATCCAGATCGCTATTTTTTTCTTCTTCCCCGCGCACATACGAGCCAAACACTTCCAATGTCTGCACGCGGTATCTCTCACGCAGCGTGGGCAGCATGGCTCGTAGTTGCGCCAATATTTCATTCAATGCGTCAGAAGTTTTGTCCATGTTTACAATCGTCTTTCACTTTCCAATGAACCCTTCAATAGTTGTACGCGAGGAAACCTGTCAGTATTGTAACCGGGACGAGCAGTCGGAGCAAGAGCCTACGCCAACCTTCGCCTGCGCTCTCGCGACTTCTATGGTTTGCGGAAACCGCCCCGCCGTAAACGAATGGGGCTATAGAGGCGATGCCCCATCAATGGGACTGGTCACACGCACTCTCGCCGCCACGACAGCCCGGTGAACCAGACGTCGCTTTCATAGCCCGGCGGCTTTAGCCCCGGGCGGCCCCCGCCGACCAGAAAAATTCCGCGCCAATCCGCCAAATCCGCGTCATCCGCGTTCTATCCAATCCCCAACCTACCCATCAACTCCTCCAGCACCGCGCGCGCCGCCTCCGGGATCACCGTGCCGGGCCCGAAGATGGCGCTGGCCCCATGTTCGTAGAGAATCGCGTAGTCCTGGGCCGGGATCACGCCGCCGGCCACCACCATGATGTCGTCCCGCCCCAGCCGGGCCAGCTCGTCCACCAGTTGAGGGAGCAGGGTCTTATGCCCGCCGGCCAGGGAGCTCATGCCCACCACGTGGACGTCGTTCTCCACGGCCTGGCGCGCGACCTCGGCCGGCGTCTGGAAGAGGGGCCCGATGTCCACGTCGAAGCCCAGGTCCGCGAACGCGGTGGCGATGACCTTGGCGCCCCGGTCGTGGCCGTCCTGGCCCATCTTGGCCACCAAAATGCGGGGCCGCCGACCCTCCAACCGCTCGAATTCCTCCGCCATGCGCCGCACTTGGTTCACCGCTTCCTCCTCGCCAAATTCGCTGCTGTAGACGCCGGCGATGGAACGGGTCACCGCCTGGTGACGGCCCCACGCCTGCTCCAGCGCGTCCGAAATCTCGCCCAACGTGGCCCGGGCCCGGGCCGCGTCCACGGACAGGGCCAGCAGATTGCCCTCGCCCGTGCGCGCGCAGTGGGTCAACGCGGCCAGTGCGGCCTGGACCGCGGCCTCGTCCCGCTCAGCGCGCAGGCGTTGCAAGCGCGCGATCTGGGCGTTGCGCACCGCGGTGTTGTCCACCTCCAGGATGTCCAGGGGCTCCTCATGGTCCAGCCGGTAGCGGTTGACGCCGATGATGATCTCCTGGCCGGAGTCGATGTGGGCCTGCCGCCGGGCCGCGGCCTCCTCGATGCGCATCTTGGGCAGACCCGTCTCCAGGGCCTTGGCCATGCCGCCCAGCTCCTCCACCTCCTGGATCAGGGCCCACGCACGCCGGGCCAGGGCGTCGGTCAGGGTCTCCACAAAGAAGGAGCCCCCCCACGGATCCACCACCCGGGTGATCCCCGTCTCGTGTTGCAGGTAGAGCTGGGTGTTGCGGGCGATGCGGGCCGAGAAGTCGGTGGGCAGGGCGATGGCCTCGTCCAGCGCATTGGTGTGCAGGGACTGGGTGTGGCCCAGGACCGCGGCCAGGGCTTCGATGCAGGTGCGGGTCACGTTGTTGAACGGATCCTGCGCGGTCAGGCTCCAGCCGGAGGTCTGGCAGTGGGTGCGCAGGGCCATGGACTTGGGGTTCTGGGGGTCGAATGGCTTGACGATCCTGGCCCAGAGCAGGCGCGCGGCCCGCATCTTGGCCACCTCCATGAAGTAGTTCATGCCAATGGCCCAGAAGAAGGAAAGCCGGGGCGCGAAACGGTCGATGTCCATGCCCGCGGCCAGCCCGGCGCGCACGTACTCCAGCCCGTCGGCCAGGGTGTAGGCCAGCTCGATGTCCGCGGTCGCGCCCGCCTCCTGCATGTGATAGCCAGAAATACTAATACTGTTGAAGCGGGGCATGTGCTGCGCGGTGTAGGCGAAGATGTCGCCCACGATGCGCATGGACGGTCCCGGCGGGTAGATGTAGGTGTTGCGCACCATGTACTCTTTGAGGATGTCGTTCTGGATGGTGCCGGAGAGGGCTTCCGGAGGCGCGCCCTGCTCCTCCGCGGCCACGATGTAGAAGGCCATGATGGGCAACACCGCGCCGTTCATGGTCATGGAAACTGACATCTTGTCCAGGGGGATGCCGTCGAAGAGGACCTGCATGTCCAGCACCGAGTCGATGGCCACGCCGGCCTTGCCCACATCCCCCACCACCCGGGGGTGATCCGAGTCGTAGCCCCGGTGGGTGGCCAGGTCGAAGGCCACGGACAGCCCCTTCTGGCCCGCGGCCAGGTTGCGGCGATAGAAGGCGTTGCTCTCCTCGGCCGTGGAGAAGCCGGCGTACTGGCGCACGGTCCAGGGCCGGGTCACGTACATGGACCCATACGGCCCGCGCAGGAAGGGCGGGATGCCGGAGGTGAAGCCCAGGTGCTCCAGGCGCTCCGTGTCCTGAGCCGTGTAGAGGGGGCGCACGTCGATCTGCTCCAG
>JAJRVT010000266.1 GCA_024277175.1 Chloroflexota bacterium
TCAGGACCAACCCTGGCCGTGACCGCTGGCATCCACGGAGCGGAGTACGCCAGCGTAGAGGCTGCACTACGGCTGGGGCGCAGCCTGGACCCGGGGCAATTACACGGCCAGGTGATCGTCGCCCCGATTGCGAACCCCAGCGCTTTCGCCGCCCGCAGCATCTACATCACGCCGGCCGACGGCAAAAACCTCAATCGCCAGTTTCCGGGTCTGGCTCACGGCACGTTCACGCAAGTGCTGGCCCATTGGCTGTTCACGGAAATCATCGCCAAGGGCGACGCCTACGTGGATCTGCACGGCGGCGATATGATAGAAGCGTTAGTTCCCTTTGTTCTCCACTATCGCTCTGACGATGTGCAGGTGGACGAGGCCTCGGCGCGTCTGGCCCACGCCTTTGGCATCCGCTATATCCTGCAAGGGTCGACGCCTGGGAGCACATATGCAGCCGCGTCCCAGGCGGGCATTCCTGCTGTATTAGCGGAGGCGGGCGGGCAGGGCGTCTGGACCGAAGAGACCGTCGGCATTCTGTCCAACGGGCTGTCGCGTGTTCTGGCCCATTTGGGCATGTTGGATTCGTCGCTGCCACCAGTCGAGGATATTGTGGAGTTGGATCGCTGGGCATGGCTGCGCGCTGATGTCGATGGCGTTTTCTATCCCGCCGTCGACGTAGGTGCAACGGTCGTCACCGGCCAAAATCTGGGGCGTGTGGCTGACGTGTTTGGCGCCACCTTGCAACAACTCAACGCGCCTTTGGATGGCGTTGTGTTGTTTCAGGTGTCGTCACTGGCCATGAACAGGGGCGATCCTCTGTTGGCGATCGCCGCTTAACCTTCGGGAGGTGGCCTGGAATTGTCGGACCACCTGAGCCTTGTTGGTCACCTCCCGGAGGGTAAGCATGTCTAAAAACAGAAAGGAGCGTGCACAAGCAAAAAACTCGCTGTCAGATAGTATGTCCGTCGTTATAGTCATCGTAAGAGTCATCGATTCATCAGGAGGAACAAATGCAGAAAAGATTGATTGTTTTGTTATCCTTGTTGGTCGTATTAGTGATGGCATTGTCGGCCTACGCCGCCCCCGCGCCGGCCGCTGAGACGCAGGCCGGCGGCGAAGAGGCCGCTGCACCCGCGAGCGCCGCCGCTGAAGAAGGCGAGAAGATCCTGGTAGTGGCGTTGGGCGCCGATCCCACTTCCCTCGACCCCGAATCGGTCATGAACAACGAGTCCGGCTTTGTCATGTCAACCATTTTCGATGGCCTCACCAAGTATAACAAGGGCACATCTGAACCTGGTCCGGGCCTGGCGGAGAGCTGGGAAGTGTCCGAAGACGGCACCGAATACACGTTCAAATTGCGCGAGGGCGTCAAATTCCACGATGGCACTGACTTCAACGCCGACGCCGCCCTGGCGGAGCTCGATCGCGTCATCAATCCCGACAACCCGTATTACGTGTACAACCAGGAAGGCGTACATAGCTTTGCCACGTTCACGTGGGGATTGGTCACTGGGACCGAGAAGATCGACGACTATACTATCAAAATCACGCTCTCCGAACCCCACGCGCCATTCCTGGCCAGCATTGCCATGGTCTGGAGCGGCATGATGAGCCCGGCTGCCGTTGAGAAGTATGGATTCGACGTCAACTACAATCCGGTCGGCACCGGCCCGTTCAAGTTCGTCGAATGGGTGCGCAACGATCACATCACCTTAGAAGCCAACCCGGACTACTGGGGCGGTGCGCCCAAAGTCGACAAACTGATCTTCCGCGTCGTGCCGGAAAGTTCTGTCCGTCTGCTGAAGCTGGAACAGGGTGAAGTCGATATTCTGGCCGACGTCAACCCGGAAGACTACACCCGAATCGAGGAGAACGCAGACCTGACGCTGCTGCGCCAGCCAGGTCTGACCGTCAACGGCCTGACGATGCCGTTCGAGGCGGAACCCTTCACCGACGTACGCGTTCGCCAGGCCTTGAACTATGCGGTGAACAAGGACGAGATGAATGAGTTCCTGTACAAGAACGCCGCCATCACCGCCGCCACCGGCATGCCGCCGATCCTCATGGGCTATCCGAAGGATCTGGAGCCTTATCCCTACGATCCGGAAAAGGCCAGGGAACTGTTGGCGGAAGCCGGCTATCCCGATGGCTTTGACTTCACGCTGCTCTGTTATGAGAACCCGCGCGGCTACAACCCGGTCGGCATCAAGATGGCTGTGGCCATTCAGGAATACCTGGCGGAAGTCGGCGTCAACCTGAAATTGGAGACGCTGGAATGGGGCGCTTTCCTGGCGACCCGGCGTTCGGCTGACAACCAGGATATGGGCATGGTCGGCTGGTCTGGCGACAACGGCGACCCGGACAACTTCCTCTATGAGATGTTCAGCACCGACATGATCCCCGTCGGCAACACATCCCATTATTCCAATCCCGAACTGGACGATATCCTGATCACGGCTCGAACGGTGACGGATCCGGAAGAGCGGGCCAAGCTGTATGAGCAGGCCGCCACCATCATCCATGATGATGCACCGTGGCTGTTCGTCAACCACACGCTACAGGTTCGGGCCACGCGCGCCAACGTCGATGGCTTCGCGCTGAATCCGTTACAGATGTTCTGGTACATGGAGGATGTCGATCTCAAATAGCGACCTCGTTAAGCGTCGAGAATGAACTTCACCCTCCCGGAAGCTGCCAGCTTCCGGGAGGGTTGCTGCAAACCGCTGGGTTGTTTCTTGACGCTTCTGGTCATCCAATTTGAGAGGATAGCATCGTTGCGTCAGGGCCTGCTGGCGTCCCTTGCAGGGGGTCCTGTTTGAGAAAATCAAAACGAGCAAAAGCCTATGTTCAAATACACTGTGCGACGGCTGCTTCAACTTATCCCGGTGCTGATCGGGGTCAGCGTGCTTGTCTTTGTCGGTATGCATATTATTCCCGGCGATGTGGCCGTGCTGCTGTTGGGAGACAAGGGGACGCCCGAGGCATTGGCGCGTCTCCGCGAGGAGCTTGGATTGAATCAACCGATCTACGTGCAATACTTCCGGTTTCTCGCTGATGCACTTCGGGGCGATTTCGGGATTTCCCTGCGCACGCGCCAGACGGCGTGGTGGGAAGTGCGCCAGGCCTTGCCTATGACCATTGAGTTGTCCCTGTGCGCCATGAGTTTTGCCGTCATCGTCGGCGTGCCGATTGGCGTCCTGGCGGCAGTGAAACAGTACTCCCTGTTCGATTCGATTTCCATGATCGGCGTCCTGATCAGCGTTTCCATGCCCATCTTCTGGACCGGGCTGATCTTGATGATGATTTTCGGCGGTCGTCTGCATTGGTTTCCTATCGGGGGCATTCTGGACGAAGGCGTCAACCTGCAACGCATCACCGGTATTCACCTATTGGATGCGTTGCTGACGGGCAACATGGAGGCGTTCTGGTCGGCTGCCAGACATCTGGTGCTGCCTACCATTGCCCTGGGCAGCGTCACCATGGCCACCCTGGCTCGCATGACCCGTTCATCTATGCTGGAAATCATGCACCAGGATTATGTGCGGACCGCCCGCGCCAAGGGGTTGTCCCGCCGGACTGTGCTGGTTCGTCACGCCTTCCGCAACGCGCTGATTCCCGTGATCACAGTCGCCGGCCTGCAATTGGGCATCCTCCTATCGGGCGCGGTCCTGACGGAGACAGTCTTCGCCCTGCCCGGCGTGGGACGGTTGGCCATCACATCGCTGCTCGCCCGTGATTACGCCGTCGTTCAGGCGGTGGTGCTGGTGGCGGCTTTTTTGATTGTCATGGTGAATTTGATGGTCGATCTGCTCTATGCGCAGGCCGACCCCCGGATTCGCTACGAATAGGAGATCCACTGCATGGGAAATGTGAGTCTCACCGCATCATCTGATCGCGTTAATCTTGCCGCCGAACCGTTGCTCCGGCGACCGTCGACGATCAAACGGCTCATGCGCAGCCCGTCGGCGATCATAGGCTTGGTGATCGTTGTCTCGTTGGTTTTGGTGGCGATTTTCGCCCCTCTCATCGCTCCCTACGATCCGATCAAACAGAGTTTTCGAATTCAATTGCAGCCGCCGTCTATCGGACACCCGTTTGGCACCGATGAATTTGGCCGGGATATCTTGAGTCGCGTCCTCTATGGCGCGCGCTGGGCCCTGTTTGTCGGCCTGTTGGCTGATAGCATCGCCTTGGTGTTAGGCGTCACGCTGGGGCTGTTGGCCGGCTATTTCGGCGGCAAAACCGACGGCGTGATCAGTTTGTTGACGGATGTCATGCTGGCCTTTCCCTATCTGCTATTGGCCATGATCGTGGTGGCCGTGTTAGGCCCGGGCATCACCAATGCCATGATCGCGATTGGCATCGTCTACATTCCCCAATACACTCGGCTGGTTCGCGGCACAGTCATGTCGATTCGCGAAAAGGAGTTCGTAGAGGCGGCGCGCTGTATCGGCCTGTCGCCGTTTCGCATCATCGTACGTCATACGTTGCCTAACTGCGTGGCCCCCATCATCGTCATGGCCACATTGGCCATCGGGTGGGCGATTGTAGAGACGGCCGGTCTATCCTTCCTGGGGCTTGGCGCCCAACCCCCTACACCCGAATGGGGCGCCATGCTGGCATCCGGCCGCAATTACATGCTCTCAGCCTGGTGGATCGCCACTTTCCCCGGCTTGGCCATCGTGGTCGTCGTGGTCGGGTTCAACATCCTGGGCGACGGGCTGCGCGACGCACTGGACCCGTACCTGTCACACAGGTGAGTGGGGGCTATGATTGATCGGGGGACGCGGACCTGTCTCTCGCCTATTGCTTGTTCAGAAAATCATCTAAAAAAATACCATCCAGAACCGTGAAAGGGAATGTGATGAAAATTGCTGATATGAATTGGATGCAGGTTGAGGCGTATCTGAAAACCGATGATCGGGCGGTGCTGCCGCTGGGCAGTACGGAACAGCACGCCTATTTGAGCTTGAGCGTGGATAGCATTCTGGCCGAACGCGTTTCGGTGGATGCGGCGGAACCGCTGGGCGTCCCCGTATTCCCGGTGGTGGCCTACGGGCTGACGCCCTATTTCCAGAGTTATCCGGGGACGGTCACCCTGCGCGTCGAGACCTACATGCGTGTTGTACGCGATATTCTCGACAGTCTGCACCACAGCGGCTTCCGTCGCATCCTCGTGGTCAGCGGGCACGGCGGCAATGAGCCGGCCGGTGCATTGGCCACTGAGTGGATGGCGGACCACCCGGGCGCGCGGGTCAAATTCGTCCAGTGGTGGCGGGGACCCAAATTTTTGGCCAAAGCCCATGAAATCGATCCCATCGGCAGCCATGCTTCCTGGTTCGAGAACTTCCCCTGGACGCGTCTGGCCGGCGTTGAGATGCCTGCGGAGCAAAAACTGGTCCCGGATCGAGCCGGCAAAGCGCGTTTGGTGGGCGACGAAATGCGCGCTGTCTATGGTGATGGAAACTACGGCGGGCTTTATCAGCGTTCCGATGAAGAGATGCTGGCCATGTGGCGGGTGGCGGTGGAGGAGACGCGCGCGCTGATCGAGGAAGGATGGGATTGAGCGTGAAAATTCTAATCTGGGGCGCCGGCGCCATCGGTGGCGTCATCGGCGCTTACCTTGCGCGGGCAGGCCATGACGTCACTATGGTCGATCTCGTGGAAGAGCATGTACGTCTCATCGCTGGACCGGGGCTGTCCATCGTCGGACCCGTCGACGAATTCAGCGTTCGCACGCCCGCCTTTACACCGGATACGCTCGCCGGCGAGTATGGGGCCATCCTGCTGTGCGTCAAGGCCCAGGACACGGAACCCGCGACCTGGGCCTTGGCTTCGCATCTGCGCGCGGACGGCTATGTGGTCTCCGTCCAGAATGGGCTCAACGAATTGGTGATCGCGCAGACGGTGGGCCGGGAACGGACGGTGGGTTCATTCGTCAATTTCGGCGCCGACTATATGGAACCCGGCGTCATTCACTTCGGCGGCCGCGGCGCTGTCGTATTGGGCGAACTGGACGGCGAAATGACGCCGCGTATTCAGGCGCTGCATCGGGCGTTCCTGGACTTCGAGCCGAACGCCATTGTCACGGACAACATCTGGGGATATCTGTGGGGGAAATTGGCCTACGGTGCCATGCTCTTCGCCACCGCGTTGACCAACGAGTCCATCGCCGACGCCTTGGCTGACCCCAACTATCGGTCGCTCTACATCCAATTGGCGCAGGAGGTGCTGCGTGTGGCGGCGGCCAATGACGTAACGCCCGAGGCGTTCAACGGCTTCGATCCCCATGCCTTCATGCCCGGCGTGGACCGGGCCGTTTCCGAACGCTCCATGGATGAAATGGTGGCTTTCAACCGCTGTTCGGCCAAAACCCATAGCGGGATTTGGCGAGACCTGGCCGTGCGCAAGCGGCGAACAGAGGTCGATCCCCAACTGGGTCCCATCGTCACATTCGGTGAGAAAGCCGGCGTTCCGACCCCGATCACGGCCCGCCTGATCGAGTTGATCCATGACATCGAAGAGGGACGGCGCACACAGAGCCTCGACAATCTCGACATCCTGAAGGCGGAGGGGATATGAGTGAGATAACGGTCACCCGCCGCGATGACTTGCCCTTTCATGACGTGCAGGGAGACGGCGCAAACGGGCTGAAGTTGGCGCGTCTCTATCAAAATCCAGACCATGCCTTGACCTTCCAGTTGGCTCGGATCGAACCGGGGGGCGTCTCCAAACGACATCAACACCCCTGGGAGCAGATCAATTGGGTGGTCAGCGGCTCTGGTCAGGTCGATGCCGGTGGGCAATCTATCGAGATCAGACCTGGCGATTGCGTGGTGATCCCGGGAGACGTATCCCACGCGATTCTGAACAATGGCGATGAGCCGTTGATGTTGGTCGCCGTATTGGGACCGGGTGCACCGTAGGCTATCGGCGCGTCCGGCCCTAATGCCGCAATTGGAACGCGTATTTTACAGATGTAACCAGATTGCCAAACTGAACGGATCACAAATCTATGCACATCGAATTTTCTGGTAAAACCGTGATTGTGACTGGCGCGGCTCATGGATTTGGCCGTGAGATCGCGTTGCGTTTTGCTGAGCGCGGGGCCAACGTGTGGGCCTGCGACATTTTGGAATCCGGGTTGGCCGAAACCCACCGTCTCTGTTTGGCAGCCGGCGGCCAATGCGAAGTTCGGACTGTGGACGTCACCGACCGGGATGCCGTGTTCGCCTTTGTGGAAGAGGCCAGCCAACAGTCGGGTAGCGTCGATATCCTGGTCAACAACGCCGGCGGTGTCCTGGGACAGGTCGGCCAGGCGCTAGAAAAGGTGACGCCGGCCCAATGGCAGGCGATCTTCGATGTCAACGTTTCGGCTGCATTCACCTTTGCCCAGGCGGTGGCGCCCGGCATGAAGGCCGCCCGCTGGGGCCGGATCGTCAACATCTCCAGCGGTGCAGGGCTGGGCGTCAGCCTCACCGGCATCCAGGCCTATGCCTCGGCCAAAGCGGCCCAGATCGGGTTGACGCGCCAACTCGCCCATGAACTGGGCGCCTGGGACATCACCGTGAACAACATCGCCCCCGGTTTTGTGCGTTCCAATCCTACGACCGAACGTCAATGGGAATCCTACGGCCCGGAAGGACAGAAAGCGCTTGTCGAGGGCATTGCACTCAAGCGGCTGGGGAAGCCGGAAGATATCGCCTACGGGGTCCTTTTCTTCGCCTCCGACTACGCCAATTGGATCACCGGCCAGGTGCTTTCCATCGACGGTGGAAAGTAGGCGATCCCATGGCCAAGACGCCCAACGAATATTTGAACGAACATCGGGATCGTATTCTGGACGAACTCATCGAGTTTGTCTCCATTTCCAGTGTGAGCGCGGATTCAGCCTATCGAGCCGACATGCAACGGGCCGCCCAGTGGGTGTCCGAAAAGATGCGCGACGCCGGCCTGCAATCGGTGCAGATCATGCCGACGACCGGTCATCCCATTGTCTACGCCGAGTGGATTGGCGCGCCACAAGCGCCCACGCTCTTGATCTATGGCCATTACGACGTCCAACCGCCCGATCCGCTGGACAAGTGGCAAAGCGCCCCCTTTCAACCGCAAATACGCGATGGCCGTCTCTATGGGCGGGGCGTCTCCGACGATAAAGGCCCGATGCTCATTCCCATCAAGGTGGCTCAAGCTTTTTTGTCCACAGCCGGCGGCTTGCCCGTGAATCTCAAATTTCTCATCGAGGGCGAAGAGGAAATCGGCAGCCCCAGCCTGGCGCCGTTTATCGCCGAACACGCGGCGCTGTTGGCGGCGGATTTCGTGCTGTCGGCGGACGGGGCCATGTGGCGGGCTGACATCCCCTCGGTGACTGTGGCCAGCCGCGGCCTGGCGGGCCTGGAATTCACCCTGAGCGGCGCCGGCAAGGACCTTCATTCGGGGCGGCATGGAGGAGCGGCGCCCAATGCGCTGCACGCCATGGCGGAACTCGTGGCCTCGCTTCATACTGCGGACGGGCGCGTGGCTGTGGACGGCTTCTACCAATCGGTGGTCGAACTGGATGCCGCGGAGCGAGCGGAGGTTCGATCACTGCCCTTCGACGACGAGGGCTATCTGGCTCAGATCCATGCCTCGGCCCTCATCGGCGAACCTGGCTACAGCGCGGCGGAACGGCTTTGGACCCGCCCCACGCTGGAGATCAACGGCCTGTGGGGCGGTTATCAGGGCGAGGGTGGCAAGACGGTCATCCCCAGCGAAGCCCACGCCAAGATCACATGCAGGCTGGTGCCCGATCAAGAGCCGGAGGACATCGTCGACAAGATCGTACGACACCTGCACACCCATCTGCCGTCCGGCGTCCGCCTGTCGATACAGGCTGACCGCCACGGCGCGGCGGCCTACCGGATCCCTGAAGATCA
>JAJRVT010000267.1 GCA_024277175.1 Chloroflexota bacterium
CTGGGCCGCGACCGCGGCTGTCAGAGGCGCGGCCACGCTGGTTCCATCCACATGTTGGTAGTAGTCGTGAACCCACTTGTGCGCGTTCATGCGCTTGCGCAACGCCCGCCAGATCTCGTCCAGGGTCTGCTCCACCAGCGCCTCGGGATAGGCGTCCGCCAGCCGCTTCACATCCGCCCGCGTCGATCTATGCCTGTCATCCACATGCATGACCCGATGCCAGTGGTCCAGCAGCCGGTAGACGTGGGCGTCGCTCTCCTGCCCCGACTTATCATGGCCCCCTTGGCCGGAGAGGAGACGACGCAGCCGGCCGATGGCGCGCGTCTCCCGGAACACAGGCGTGGCCGGCAGGATGGGCGCGGGCAGATAGCGGGCCGGCGCCAGCAGGTTTGGCTTGCGCACCCGCCCGTCCGGGCCTTCCACCTCGCCGTAGTTATGCGCATAGAGACTCAGACGGCTGACTTCATCGGCGTCATAGGGCGTCCAGCGATGGTTGGCGTCATCATAGCCGCCCACGGTGAGGACCGACGGCGTCTGTGCAGGGGGCAGCAATTCGGCCCTACCGCTGTTGCCGGCGGCGGCCACGATCAGCACGCCCTTGCGGCTCAACCGCTCCGCGGCCAGGGAGAGTTCGCTATCTTCCCAGCGTTGGGGATGGTCTCCGCCCACGCTGATGTTGACCACCTGCACCCGATGCCGCTTCCAGTGGTCATCGCGCAGCAGCCACCGCAGCCCGGCCAGGATGTCGGCCTCGGGGATGCGCCCATCGCTGCGCCCGATCTTGATGGGCAGGACATTGGCCCCGGGCGCGTAGCCTCGGAAGAGGCCGCCGCTCAACAGGCCGTTGCCCGCGGCCAGCACGCTGGTCATCTGGCCGTGCCAACTGTCGCCGGCCGTGTTCCAGAGGCTCTCCTGGTCCAGCCCCACCGCCTCCTGGCCGTCGGTCAGGTCCACGTACTCGATGATCCGTAGCTGTTGGTCGGCGAGGAGGCTGCGCATCTGGCGCGCGTCCAGGCGCGGCCAGTCTGGTTCATCGCCGGGCCAACGGGCGTTAGCCAGTAGGTCGGGGTGGGGGTAGAAGCCGCTGTCCAGAAAGGCGATGGTGACGCCGCGCCCGTCGAAGCCGGGGTGATCGGGCAGGCGAGCTGGCTGGGCGAGGACCGTTTCCTCAGCGGCATGGTAGTAGGGAAAGGTGGTGTGCGGATCGGTGGTGACGTTCAGGGGCGTGGGGCTGCGCTGGACGGCAAAGCGATTGGCGTAGTCCAGCGCGCATTGGGGACAGACGCCCTGTTCGGGGCGCCAATCCGGGTGGTCATGTTGGATGAAATCGACGATGGCGGGACGCAACTCCGTCTGGCGGGCCAACAGGCGCGGATCGACCGGCCCCGTGCAAAGAGGACAGCCGTTCAAGCGCGTTACTCCCGGCCTGTTGGTGCGAGGCTTTCCCACTCGACGCCCATGCCAAAGCCGGGTTCAGGTTTTTCGGGGTCCCGGAATTCCAGGACCATATCGAACTCCTGGGCATCGATGAATTCGATATCATCGCCGAGCCCTAGGGTGAGTTCGGCGCGTACATGATAGGTCGCGTCCGGTTGGGGTTCCTTGAGGTGAATGGTGGTCTCCACCTTGGGTTCGGTCTGTCCCATAAGATAGACGCTGGCGTTTTCGAACCCGTCGGCGTCGTAGATGCGAACTTCGACGTTCGGCTCCTTGCCTTGTTCCAGGCTAAGCCACAGGCGCGCCCAGATCCGGCTCAGGTCCGGGTAAGGATAAAAGACGATGCGCTCAAACCCCATCGTTTCATCGGCGTCGAACAGAGGAATTTCCACGCGTCCTCCTGCACTTTACACCTTCCTGGAAGCTATCAGCTTCCAGGAAGATCGTTGATAACTAACTGATCATGGCGGGAAGGCGTGGGAGTCGAACCCACCGCAGCCGACTTTGCGCCACCTGCCACTGATTTTGAAGACCAGGGCGCCCACCGGGACACATCCCTTCCCACCCGCTATTGTACTGATTTACGCGATTCGGAGCAAAAACGCGACTATTCAGCAGGGCTTCGCTGGGATGCGGATGATGCAGATCGCTGTCGATTTAGACGTATCTCTTCCCGCCCAGTTTGCGTATGGCTCTTAGCGACGCTCTACTGGGTTGGCTCAAAATCTTTGCCAATCCATTCTTTATGCCGTACAATACCCCCGTCTTTGAAACCGGTACGCGCAGGTTTCATTCCGCCATCATGATTCGCATCACCCCTGCGCCGCCACGGCAATGCCGCCTTGTCTCCCACTGCCTGTCTCATGCGCGTCGTGGGGATATGCGGTGACCAACAGAGCGAAAATCACCATGTATCATTTTATCGCACACCACCTGCTTCGTCGACTTGGCAATTGGTTTGTTCTGGCAAGTCTGTTGATAATTTTAACCGCCTGTGGGACCATGGCTCCTCAGGGAGATGGTGGCGCCGTCGCAGGGAGCGTCCCTGGGGGAACGCTCCCGCCAACGCCAGCAGCGACCGTTCCCTTCGTCATGGACCCGTTGCCGCTGGACCAGACCGCACCGCCTGTGCGTCTGCGTATGCCTGCGTTGGATCTGGACGCCGCCGTTGCACCCATGGGTTGGCGAATCGTCATGGTGGACGACGAACCGACCACCGAATGGGATGTGCCTGAGGACGCGCTGGGCTGGCAGGTGAATAGCGCCGGCGCCGGTGGTCAGGGGAATCTCGTCATCGCCGGCGGACAGGCCGCGGGCGCCGCTCTGCTGGCTCCCCTGGCCTTGGGTGAAGTCGAACCGGGACAGGAAATTTTGGTCACCGATGATGAAGGGCTAACCTTCCGCTATTTGGTGACCGAAGTCTCAGATCCCATTCCGCTTGTCGGGGCCAGCGATGATGAACGCGCCCGGGAAGCTGCATACGCGGCCTTGGATGGCGACGCCAGGCTGACGTTGATCACGGGCTGGCCGGATTTCACCACCACCCACCGCGTTTTCGCCGTCGCCGAGTTAGCTGGACTGGCCGAGTGACGCATGAAGATCAATGAGATGAGTGCAAATGGCCATGTCGTCGCCGGTGAAAATTTTATGGATGACAGGACGGCGTTAGCGTTTATGGCGGATATGGAAGCGCAAAGCTCGATAGCCCAGGGCCAGCTGCAGGCCTTGCGCTGCTCGGTGATCGTCCCTGTCTACAACAGCGCCGGCCTGGTCGAACGTTGTCTGGACGGGATCGGTGACCAGACGGTGGCCCCGGGCGAGTATGAGATCATCGTGGTGGATGACGGCTCTCAGGACGCCACGGCTGAGGTGGCCAGGGCTTGGGCCGAGCGTCACCCGGATCACCGGATCGAAATCGTCAGCCAGGAAAACGCCGGCCCCGCGGCCGCCCGTAACCATGGCGCAGAGATCGCACAAGCGCCCTTGCTGCTCTTCACCGATGGCGACTGCGCCCCTTTGCCCGGCTGGGTTGAGGCGTTGACCGCTCCTTTCGACGACCCGGACGTGATCGGGGCCAAAGGGACCTATGTGACCGAGCAGGCGGGGTTGGTCCCTCGTTTTGTGCAGGCGGAATATGAAGATCGTTACGATCACATGCGAGACCTGCCCCAGATCGACTTCATCGACACCTACTCGGCCGCCTATCGCCGAGACGTTTATCAGGAGAACGGCGGTTTCGATCCTATCTTCACCACCGCCAGCGTGGAGGACCAGGAGTTCAGTTTTCGCCTGGCGCAGAAAGGCTATCGTCTGGTCTTTGCGCCCGACGCCCAGGTCTCCCACCTCCATGACGCCGACGTCAAGGAATACACTCGGCGCAAGTATTACATCGGCTACTGGAAGGCGCTGCTGACCCGTTGGCACCCGGAGCGGATGGTGCAGGACAGCCACACGCCTCAGGTGCTGAAGTTGCAGATCGTCCTGATGGCGGCGTTGCTTGGCCTGACCCCGCTGGCGTTGCTTGGCTTGGTCTGGAACCCCCTGCTCTGGGCGTGGGCGGGCGTCGGGATCGTCGCCCTGGTCTTACTGGTGAGCGCAACGCCCTTCATCGTCAAACTGGCGCGCAAGTCATGGGCGTTGGCGCTCATCGGCCCGTTTATGCTGGCCGTGCGCGCCGCGGCCCTGGGCGCAGGTTATCTGATCGGCACCATCCATTTCGCCGGCGCCGCGCCCGGCGAGCGTCATCCGGCCATCAGCGGCTGGAAACGGCTCATCAAACGCGTCATGGACATCACCGGCGCGCTCATCGGTCTGCTGGTCGCCATCCCCCTGGTGGCTATCGCCGCCATCGCCATCAAGCTGGATTCGCCAGGCCCGATCTTTTACTGGCAGGTGCGCATTGGCGAGAATGGGCGGCCCTTTCGCATCGCCAAACTGCGCAGCATGGTCCACGACGCCGATGCCCGCCTGGATGAGTTGATCGATCTGGATCAACTGGACGAGCCGGTTTACAAGATCGCCGACGACCCGCGTGTGACCCGAGTCGGTCGCATTCTGCGTCGCACCAGTCTGGATGAAGCGCCCCAGTTCTATAATGTGCTCAAAGGGGACATGAGTCTGGTGGGACCCCGCCCCGAAGAAGCCCGTATTGTGGCCATGTACACCGACGAAGAGCGTCGCCGGTTGGCCATTAAACCGGGCATGACCGGTCCCATGCAGGTCAACGGGCGGGGCGATCTGGGCCTGAGCGAACGTCTGCGCCTGGAGTTGGACTATATCGATAATTACAGCCTCATGCGGGATGTTCAAATTCTCCTGCGCACGCTGCCGGCCATTTTGCGCGGGAGTGGCGCCTATTGAGTGAAACGGAGGTGCGGTTCCAAACTGCACCTCCGACAGCGTCAATTTGTCAACCGTGCGGTGAACCACGCCCAGGTTGAGAGTACACAGGTCATAGACGATATGAATTTGATTACGCAATCAGCCGTGATGATACGCCGCCACTGGATCTCCCTGCTTGGGGGTGCGCTGATCCTGCTGGCGGTTGCGCCCCTGACTCCGGCCTGGGCTGGGCCGCTAAACCAGACGGTGCCTCAACCCACCGCCACGCCTACATCGCCCCGACCACCCACCGCCACGCCTACCCGCCGCCCCAACGGGGGCGGCTCGGGGGCCGGACCATCTCAGCCTACACCTACGCCCACCCCGCCGCCATCCGTCACGGAACTGACGGCTATAGTCAACGTACGCAGCCTCAACGTGCGCGAAGGCCCTGGCGTTGACTATGCTGTGATTGGCGCTGTCGCGCGCTATGACGTGCTGACGGTGAGCGGGCGCAATGAGCAGGGGAACTGGTGGCTTATCTGCTGCACACCGACGACAGGCGGGCCGGGATGGGTTTCTGCAGCTTTCCTGACGCCTAATTTCACGCCGGATCAGGTCACCGATCTGCCTGTCGCCTCACCCCTGGGGACGCCCGTTCCGCCCACCCCAACCGCAGAGCCTACGGTCGCGCCCGCCGCTGAACCAATCACAGAGACCGTGGCCGCGGGGACAGGTGTAGAAGTGACCATGACTGAGGCGATAACAGCCGCGACCGTCATTGACGGGGCCGCGGCCATGAGTTCCACCACCACCTTGGCGTTGACTATCATCCAGGAGCCGCCATACGCTTGGCAGGGACAGCGCGTGGACCTGGTTTACACGGTTGCCAACCGCGGGGATGAAGATGCGCTCAACGTCATGTTGCGTAACGAGTTGCCGCCGACATTGACGTACGAGGGGGTGGCTGTCGATGGGGAAGGCGAATCCATGTACGCCGCTCTGGACAACGGCGCTGATGTGGTCGAAGCGCGTTGGCCGGTCCTGGTCGCCGGCGGCCAGGTGACGGCCACCCTGACCGTGCGCATCTCCCCGGACGTCCCCAATGGAGAGGTGATCCCAAACACAATCGCGGTGGACGCGGATAACGCTGATTCGGCTTCGGCGGGGATCAACATCGGCCTGCCTCCCGCCACCCTGCCCGATTTCAAGTGATCGTTCATCGTCTGGGGCTGTGAGTCGCGTACATTCTTCCCGTTCCGACCGGCAACCGGCTTCGTGGCTCGCACCCCTGGTCATCCTGGGTGCGGTCGGCTTCGCCTTTATCCTCTACGTCTGGACCGCCGCGCCCGGCATCACCTGGGCGCATGAAGGCGCGGACAGCGGCGAACTGCTGGCCGCGGCCATGGTCAACGGCGTACCCCACCCTCCAGGTTATCCCCTTTACACCATGCTCCTGCAGACGTGGCTGGCTGTGACGGGCGCGCTTATGCCAGCCCGGGACCTGGCTTGGCGGGGGAACCTGTTCAGCGCCCTGGCCGCGGCCTGGAGCGTGGGTGTGACAGCGTCCGTAGCCGCCTATCTACTGCGCGAACAGCGGGCGCGCTGGCTGTGGGCGCTACTGATGGCCCTGGCCTGGGCGGTCACGCCCCTGCTCTGGGATCAGGCCGTTATCACCGAGGTCTACGCCCTCCACGCGCTGGCTGCCGCCCTGTTGGGGTGGGCGCTGCTGGTCAAAGGGGGCGCGCGGCGTTGGGTCGTTCCGGTGACGGCCCTGGGCGTCGCCCACCACCTGACCTTTCTTCTGCTCCTGCCGGCCGCGGCCTATTATTTGTGGAGCCTGTCGGACGGGCCGGCATGGCCGCGGCTGCGTTCTATGGTCGTCACCCTGGCCCTGGGTGGACTCATCGGCGCACTCTTTCACCTGCGCACGCCTCTGGTTGCGGGGGGCGGGGGAACGCCGCCGCCTATCAACTGGGGCTACCCGGACAACCTGAGCGGCTTCTGGTGGCTGGTCAGCGGCAGCGCCTATCGCGGCTATCTCTTCAATCTGAAGCCGGGGGACGTCCTTGGCAGCGTGGGTAACTGGGCCTACACCCTGACCCGCCAATACACTTGGATTGGTCTGGGGCTTGCCCTGATCGGACTCTCACACTTGGACACGCATCGACCCCGACTGCGCAATTTTGGCCTGCTCTGGATTCTGCCCGTCAGCCTTTACTCGGTCAGCTACTACACCCGGGACAACGAAATTTACCTCTTGCCGGTCGCCTGGATGATGGCGCTTTGGCTGGGGGTGGGCGCGGCCACCAGCGTGGAGTGGGTGAGCGGTCGCTGGCCCCGTTCCTGGCTGGAACCGGCGCTCAGGGGTGCGGCCATTGTAGGCGTAATCGCTCTGTTGGTGTTACACTTTCCAGAGGCGTCTCTGCGCCATGACCAGGAGGCTGAACAATTCCTGGCCCAGGTCATCGAGATCGTGGAGCCGAACGCCATCATCGTCACCAGCACGGATACGACTACGTTCGCCATCTGGTACGGGGCTTGGGGCGGTGGCGAACTATTGGACGCGGCTCCGGATGCCATCGTGCTCAACTACGCGCTCTACCAGTTCGATTGGTACCGGCGGTTACAGGCGGATCTGCATCCGGGCGTCCCAGGCATTGCCGAGTCCGTAGGCGCGGTGGTGGCCGCTAATGAGGGCGAACGGCCCGTCTATTTCAGCGAGGAAATTTCGGAATTCACCGATCAGCACGCCTATCCGGTCGGTCCGCTGTGGCGATATGACTATGACAGATAGCGTCTCTCCGACGCAGGAACGAACGAAAACGCAGCGCAAACGCCGCCGTCCCACCCTTGGACGTCGTCTGATCTGGGTCGCGTTTGCGGCTGTGCTGCTGATGGCTGGATACAAGGTCGCTCGTATTGGCGTCTATGGCTGGCAGGCCTATCGTAGCGGGACGGCGTTGTTGAGCGCAGCCGGACAGGACCCTAGCCTGGATGAACTGCCGCGTATACAGGCTTCCCTGGACAAACTAGCGGTTGCAACCGCGGGTCTCGACCGTGAGTTGCGCATCTTCGCGCCTTTGTTTCACAACATGGGCTTTCTGCCCCGGATGGGCGGAACCCTGGCCGCTGCGCCTGAACTGCTCACAGCTGGCAGCGAATTGACCGCGCTTGGCAGCCAGGCCCTGGACGCCCTGGGCCCCGCCCTGCGCGCCCAGGACAATCCGGGGTCGTTGGATGGGTTGCTGGCGGCTGTGGCCATGGCCGCGCCGGACTTGGCGGCATTGAGCGATGAGGCCGAAACCGCGGCCGAGACCCTGGCCGGTATCCCCGCCGACCAGCTTCCTCCCAACTTGGGCGGCAAGCTGAGCAAAGCCCAGATGCTGGCTCCGGCATTGGCGGGCGGTCTGGAGATGGCCTCTGGCATCCCTACGCTGTTGGGGTTCGACCGCCCCGCGACCTATCTCTTGCTGGTGCAAAATAACCAGGAACTGCGCGCAACCGGCGGGTTTATCACCGCGGTGGGAACGTTGGCCCTGGATCAGGGGCGACCCACGGACCTGAACATCAAGGATAGCTACCAGTTTTATAACAAAGAGAGCCAGTACAGTTGGGCGCCTGAACCCATGCAGCGGTACATGAACATCGATCTGCTGCTCCTGCGCGATGCTAACTGGTCGCCCGACTTCCCGCGGACGGCTCAACTTGCCAGGGCCATCTACGCTCAGGACGTTGACCAGACCATCGATGGCGTGGTCTCTGCCGATCTGCGCGCCGCCGAATTGCTTTTCGAAGCCTTGGGCCCACTGACCGTCCCTGGCGCGGATGAGCCGATCACCGCCGCCAATATCATGGAGCAGCTTAAGCGTTTTTTTGAGAAACCGGTAGACTCGGGCGCGTCCCTGGGGAGCGAAATTTCCGGCGAATGGTGGTTGCAGCGCAAGGATTTCATGCCTGCCCTGGCCGCTGCGGCCCTGGCCCGGCTCAGCAGCGGCCAAGTGGATTACTCGGCTCTGGTCGAGAAGTCTCTTCAGTCGCTGAATGAAGGTGCGATCCAGATCTGGGTGGATGATGATGAAGTCGCAGCCCAGTTGGCTAAGACAGGGTGGGATGGCGGCGTTCACCCCGAGGAGGGGGCTGATTTTCTGCTCTATGTGGACACCAACATGGGCTATAATAAGGTGGATGCGGTCATGGAGCGGGCGCTCACCCACGAAGTTTCCTGGCCGGAAGGTGCAGGCGAACCAGCGTTGGTCAAGACGAGCATGACCTATCGTCATCCCGTCAAGGCGCCCGGCCAGGAATGCGATCCTACGCCCCGCTATGGCGATTCCTATGACGAGATGACCCAACGCTGCTATTTCGACTATGTACGTCTCTATGCGCCGGGCGGCAGCAATCTGATCGATGTGGAGGGCGTCGAGACGGATTCGATCGGCAGCCAACGGGGAGAGTCGGGCACCCAAGTGTTCAGCGGCTATTTCATCATGAAGCCGGGCGATGAACACACGGTCACCTTCACCTACCGGTTGTCGGCCGAAATCACGCCGGATGATTACCGCTTGGTGGTGCAAAAGCAGTCGGGCGTCGCCCCCACGCCATTGACCGTCCGCGCCGGCGCGTATACCCTCGATACGACGCTGACCGAGCACCGCATGATCTGGACAGGTCAGGATTAAAGACCTTTTTCATCACAGAGACGCAAAGATCACGAAGAAAGACTTTGTGCGCTTTGCGTCTCTGTGATGATTTTTACTTTTTGGCGAACAGTCACCTATTGGTCATCGCTGGGGGGCGGATCGCAAGTTGCGGGTACGGATCCGCCGTCAGGAATGGGGTTGCCGCAGGGATCGAAGACAATGGGCGGGGAGACGGCCTCGCCATTGTCGCCGGTTCCTCCGCCATCCGCGGAAATGAGCGGCAGATAGATGATAAGCCCTGCACTGGGGCTGGCCGGCGCATTCTCCGCCGCCATGGCCGGCTGGAAGACAAGCGCAGGGGCAAGCAACGCAGCGACAATGATCGTGGCTGCAATGACGTAACGCAAGGTGATGGAGCGGGAAGAGATGGAGCGCATGGGTGACCTCCGTGAAAGATGGAAATGGTGGCCGACAGATCCATCAAACGGTGACTGTACGGCCACGACGGGTTGCCAGTTCATCATAGCATGCCGACGCCCCCCAGGAGGGGTGGGAAGGCGGCGAACGTGGGGCGAAAAAGGGAGAGAATCGGGGGGAAAGAGGGTGAGTTTTGGAACTCTATAGTTGGAATGTCAATGGGTTGCGGGCCGCAAACAGGAAAGGGTTTCTGGCGTGGCTGACCGCAATTCAGCCCGACGTCCTGGGCCTTCAGGAAACTAAGTGCAGCCCTGACCAACTGGACGAGACCCTACGCCAGCCGCCGGGCTACGAGACTTACTGGGCGTCGGCCGAAAAGAAAGGCTATAGCGGCGTGGCCCTCTACGCCCGCCGCCCACCTCGTTCGGTGCAGATCGGCCTGGGGATTCCTGAATTCGACCGGGAAGGGCGCACCATTGTGGCCGACTACGGCGACTTCGTGCTCCTGAACGCCTACTTCCCCAACGGCGGCCGCGACTTGAGCCGGGTTCCCTTCAAGATGGCCTACTGCGACGCCTTTCTGGATTACTGCAACTCGCTGCGGGCGGCGGGGCGGTCGGTGATTTTCTGCGGTGACGTCAACACTGCCCATCGAGAAATCGATCTCGCCCGTCCACGCCAGAACCAGAAGAGCACTGGCTTCCTACCCCAGGAGCGGGCTTGGATCGACAAGGTGATCGCCAACGGTTACGTGGACGCGTTCCGGGCGCTGCACCCCGATCGTACAGACGCCTACACCTGGTGGACCTACATCACCAACGCCCGCGCCCGCAACGTGGGCTGGCGCATCGACTACTTTTTCGTCAGCCAGGATCTCATGCCCCGGGTGGCCGCTGCCGAGATCCACCCCGGCGTCTACGGCTCGGACCACTGCCCCGTCAGTCTCTCCTTACGTGAAGTGGAAGAGACGGAGGAGACCCCATGAGTGCGGCCGGCGAAACCTGGCGGCTCGACGGCCGTACCGTGGCCATCACCCACCCAGACAAACTCTACTGGCCCAATGCGAAGCTGACCAAGGGTGATATGCTGGGCTACTACCGCGCCATGGCCCCGGTCATGCTCCCCCACTTTCGCGATCGCCCGGTCACGCTGCGGCTTTTTCCCCGGGGGATCGGCGGCTTCTCCTACTACCGCCGCTCCCTGCCCCAGGACGCGCCGGACTGGCTGCGGCGCGTGACTTATGAGACGGAGACCGACCGCCACGCGATCCAACTGCCTCTGGTGGATGACGCCGCAGGGCTGATCTGGCTGGCGAATCTGGGGGCGATCGAGTTTCATCTGTGGGGTTCGCGGGCGCCTCGTTTGCATGAGCCGGATGTGGCCATCTTCGATCTGGACCCCGGTGAGGAAGCCACCTTCGCACATACGCTCGAAGCCGCGCTGCGGGTGCGGGATGCGCTGGATGAAGCGGGCGTGCGCGGCTATCCTAAAACCAGCGGCGGCAGCGGGCTGCACATCTACGTCCCCCTGGCGCCCGGCCAATCGTTCGATGGAGTGCGCGCCTGGGTGAAGGACCTGGCTGGGCGGCTGGCCGCGGCCTATCCCGACCTGATCGCGGTGGCCCACGGCGCAACCCATCGCGGTGATCGGGTGACCGTCGACTACGCCCAGAACAGCGTCGGTCGCAACACGGCCGCGCCCTACACCCTGCGCGCCCGGCCCGGCGCGCCCGTCTCCATGCCCGTGACCTGGGCGGAAGTGGAGGCGGGGCGCATCCGGCCGGCCGATTTCACGCTGGCCAGTGCGCCGGATCGGGTGGTGAAGGTGGGCGATCTGTTTCGGCCTGTGTTGGAAGGCGGGCAGGGGCTGCCGCGCTTGCGCTGAGAGCCTCAAGAAGTCGGACTTCTCCGAGAAGTCCGACTTCTTGAGGCCGTCAATTTACGCTTGATGCAACAGTAGTTGAGTCGGAGATTCGGCGATCAACGCCTACCGCGGCAGATGCTCCCCCGGCGGACAGGCTTCGGCGGCCGTCTCTGTGACGAGGGCAGACGCCGGCTGGAGTTCGTGACCGAAGTAGCGACGCTGGAAGGACAGGGCTACGTTGACCAATCCGATCATGACCGGCACCTCGATCAGCGGGCCGATGACCGCGGCGAAGGCCACGCCTGACTCAATGCCAAAGACGGCCACGGCTACGGCAATGGCCAGTTCGAAGTTGTTGCTGGCCGCGGTGAAAGCCATGGTGGTGGTTTTGGAGTAATCCGCGCCTGCTTCCTTCCCCATCCAGAAGCTGACCAGAAACATGACGACGAAGTAGATCGCCAGCGGAATGGCGATGATCACCACATCCATGGGGATCTGGACAATCAGCTCGCCCTTGAGGCTGAACATGACCACGATGGTGAAGAGCAGTGCGATCAGGGTCAGTGGGCTGATGCGGGGGATGAAGCGCGTTTCATACCACTCCTGGCCTTTGGCCCGCAGCAGAAAGAAGCGGGTGGCGAAGCCGGCAGCCATGGGAATGCCCAGATAGATGAAGACGCTACGTGCGATCTCGGCCATGCTGATCTGCACCACCGCGCCCTCCAGCCCCATGGCCTGGGGCAGCACGGTGATGAAGACATAGGCGTAGATGCTGTAGAAGATCACCTGAAAGACGCTATTGAAGGCCACCAGCCCGGCCGCGTACTCGGTGTCGCCCTCGGCCAGTTCGTTCCAGACGATGACCATGGCGATGCAGCGGGCCAGGCCGATGAGGATCAGGCCGACCATATACTCCGGATAGCCACGCAGGAAGACCACCGCCAGGATGAACATGAGGATCGGCCCCACCACCCAGTTCTGGAGCAGTGACAGGCCCAGCACCTTGGTGTTGCGGAAGACCTCGGGCAGTTCCTCGTATTTGACCTTGGCGAAGGGCGGGTACATCATCAGGATCAGGCCGATGGCGATGGGGATGTTGGTCGTCCCCACCTGGAAGCTGTTGATCAGCTTTTCCACGCCGGGGATGAAATAGCCCAGGGCCACGCCTACGGCCATGGCCAGGAAGATCCACAGGGTCAGGTAGCGATCCAGGGTGGATAGTTGCTTGGTTGGCCGGGGTAAAGTGGATGCAGCTTGTGACATGGCATTGCTCCGGTTTTATCTGGTGAGATTGGGAGATGGGAGAGTAGGAGATTGGCTGTTCTCCCGCCGAGCGCCAATCTCCAATCTCTTCAATCTCCCAATCTCGAAACGACTTCAGTTTGGCGATTCATCAGGTGACCACGATTCCAAAAACGCCGGAATTTGGCGGCTGATATCGTCGCGGACGGCTCGAAAGACGGCCATGATCTCCTCTTCTGCGCCGGCGGCCTCGGCCGGATCCGGGTAGCCCATATGCACCCGCTTCCCTTCTCCCAGCCAATACGGACAGTTCTGGTCGGCGTCATCGCAGACGGTGATAACCAGGTCCAGGGGCATGTCCAGATACGCCTGTGCGTTCTTGGATCGCCCCTCATGCTCGATGCCGATCTCAGCCAGCGCCTGGATGGCCTTGGGGTGGACACAGCCGGATGGATCCGTGCCCGCGCTGTACGCCACCCACTCGTCACCCAGCCGGGCGTTGACGATGGCCTCGGCCATCTGCGAGCGGCAGGAATTGCCTGTACAGAGAAAGAGCACTTTTTTTCGGGACATGTTCTCTCCTGAATTTCCAACAGAGCCGGGCGAAAGCGCTACCCGTTCGTAGTATGCGCTTTAGCGCAGTCAGCGGCGGGAACTGCGCTAAAGCCGCTCCAGGAAAATGAATATCCGTAACGTCCCCGGCACGGACCAGGCGCCCTCTGGTCGATGTCGAAATTCGTGGTCCGTGCCGGGGACGTTAATTCCCGGGAAACGCCTAAAGCGCATACTACGAACGGCTATTGATTACGCAAAAGCGTATACGGCAAACTACGCGGCCTGTTGGACCAACGAGGTCAACTGCGCTTTGCTGGGCACGCCGCCATAACCGATCAGCTTTTCGTCGATAACCAGGCCGGGCGTGGCGGTGACCCCGTAGCCCATGATGGTGGAAATGTCCGTGACTTCCACCACCTCGCCTTCGATATCCAGTTCCTGGATCACCGCATTGGCCAACTCTTTCAGACGGACGCAGTTGGCGCAGCCTGTGCCGAGTACTTTGATGACCATACAAGATTCTCCCTTGAGTGAAAATGTTTCGATAACATGAGATTGACAGATTGGAGATTGACGCCCCATCGGAAAACCGCCGATCTCCCAATCCCCCCAGATTTAAATCACCATGTTGAATAGATAGCCGACCAGCAAAATGCCGGTGGCGACGACGCCGACGAAGAGGGCGATCAGGCGCGGCTTCAACACCCGGCGCAGGATGATCATCTCTGGCAGGCTTAGGGCGACCACGCTCATCATGAAAGCTAGCACCGTGCCCAGGGCTGCCCCCTTCTCTGTCAGCGCGTGGACCACGGGGATGATGCCGGCGGCGTTGGAATACATGGGCACGCCCAGGGCCACGCTGGCCGGCACGCTCCACCAGGCCTCTGCACCCAGGATGCCCGCCAGCGCGTTCTCGGGCACATAGCCGTGGATGAGCGCGCCGATGGCGATGCCGATCAGCACATAGGGCCAGACCTTGCCCACGATCTCTTTGGTGGCCTTCCACCCCTCAGCCATGCGATCGCCCCAGGTCAGGTTGGCCGCTGCGATCTCCGTCTTACCCACGGCCACATCCCACACGAAATCCTCCACCCCGCGCTCGACGTGGGGGATCTTGCCAATGACGAAGCCGGCGACGATGGCTACCATCAGGCCGGTGACCAGATAGATGCCAGCGATCTGCCAGCCGAACATGCCGAAGAGCATGCCCAGCGCCACTTCGTTAACCATAGGCGCCGAAATCAGGAAGGAGAATGTCACGCCCAGGGGAATGCCCGATTCCACGAAGCCGATGAAGAGGGGCACGGCCGAGCAGGAGCAGAAGGGCGTCAGCACACCCAGGCAGGCAGCCATGGCGTTCCCCAGGCCCAACCGCTTACCGCTGAGCACGGCCCGCGTCTTCTCGGCGCTGAAGAAGGTGCGGATCACCGTCACCAGGAAGATCATGCCAGAGAGCAGGAGCAGAATCTTGGGCACGTCGTAGAGGAAGAAAGCCAGCGATTCGCCCACGCGGGAGCCGTGCTCCAGCCCCAGCAGGGTATAGCTGATCCAGTCGGCCAGGTCCTGGATGACATACCAGGCGATCAGCCAGGTTGCGGCGGCCGCCGCCAGCCACAGGAACGGACGCCAACCTGTGTGAGATTTTTCAGGCTGTCCAAAAATGATCACGTCGGCCTGGGGTTCAGCATCCGCTTCCGGTTCGACAAGGGTGAAACCGCCGCTCATTGAAATCGTCCTCCCTGCTTGATGGGAATAATCATTGGATTACGCCGCCAGGATCACCGGCGCAACGGCCTGTGACGCGGCGGTGGCGCAGGTGGGGCAGGAGCATTCCTCGATGGGCTGATGCCGCCCCAATGCATCCGCGCCCTCGGCCACCGGGCCAAGCACCACGTCCAGCCAGGCCAGCAGTTCGGGATCAGAGAGGTGGTAATAGATGTTGTTCCCATGGCGCTCACTCTCCAGCACGCCGGCGCGGCTGAGGATGCGCACCTGCTGAGAAACGTAGGGCTGGGGCCGCTTCAGCAACGCCTCCAGATGGCAGACGCACTGGGGCGCGGCCCGCAACGCGTCCAGAATATGCAGTCGCTCCGGGTGAGCCATCAGTTTGACCTGTTTCGCCAGTCGACTGTAATCGGGTTTATCCATATCATCTCCCTCCATGCAACTTTATGCATACAGCATAAAGCGTCATGGCGAAATATGCAAATTCATGCATGTACTTGACCTTGCCCACAAGCATCCCATTCGTTAGAATGAAGATGTCATTTCAACCGTGGACGCCAACAAAGGAGAAATTTCATTATGAAAATTCGTTCCGCCAAGGGGTTGACGTTCGACGATGTGCTCCTGGTCCCCAAACGCTCGCCCATCGCCTCGCGTCGGGATGTGGACCCGTCGACGCGCCTGACCGACGGGCTTCGGCTCAACATCCCCATCCTCAGCGCCAACATGGATACGGTGACCGAGGCGGCCATGGCTATGGCCATGGCGCGTGAGGGCGGGCTGGGCGTTATCCACCGCTTCATGACCATCGAGCAGCAGGTCAAGCAGGTGGAGCGGGTTAAACGGGCCGAGGGGTTCGTGGTCGAAGCGCCTTACCAGATCGATCCCGCCGCGTCGCTGGCCGCGGCTGCCCGGATGATGGCGCGCCGGGGCGTGGGTGGCCTGGTGGTAAAGGATGACGGGGACAAGCTGCTGGGGCTGATCACCAAGCGCGATGTGATGCTGGCGCCGGATGTCCATCAGCGCGTGGATGAAGTGATGACCTCCGTCGACCAGATCGTGAGCGTGGGACCGGAGGTGAGCGCGGACGAAGCGCGCCGCATCCTCTATATTCATCGCATCGAAAAGTTGCCCGTGTTGACAGACGACGGCGAGTTGGTGGGGCTGATCACGGCCCAGGACCTGATGAAGCCCAAGCGCTATCCCCGCGCGATCAAGGACGAGAAAGGGCGGCTGCGGGTGGGCGCGGCCATCGGCGTCAGCGCGCAGGCGATGGAGCGAGCCGACGCGCTGCTCGCGGCCGGCGCGGATGTGCTGGTGTTGGACATCGCCCACGGCCACGCCGACCACTGCATCGACATGGTGCGGGCCTTGCGGCGCGCCCACCCTGATGCCCAGATCGTCGCCGGCAACGTGGCGTCGGCCGACGGCGCGCGCGATCTGGCCGAGGCCGGGGCCAACGCCATCAAGGTCGGTATCGGGCCCGGCTCCATCTGCACCACCCGCATTGTCACCGGCTTCGGAGTCCCCCAGTTGACGGCCATCATGGACGTAGCCGAAGGGCTGCGAGGCGCGGGCTTCGATATCCCCATCATCGCTGACGGCGGCGTCAAGACATCCGGCGACATGGTCAAAGCTTTGGCGGCCGGCGCGTCTTCGGTCATGATCGGCAGTCTCTTCGCCGGCTGTGAGGAGGCCCCGGGCGCGCCCGTGATTCGCGACGGGCGCAAAGTCAAGGTGGTGCGCGGCATGGCTTCCCTGGGCGCGGCCATCAGCCGCAAGGCCTCAGAAGAGGAGAATGGCGAAGAAGACGAGAGCGCGGAGAGCCAGGCCGAATGGGATAAGGTGGTGCCGGAAGGCGTGGAGGCGGTGGTGCCCTATCGCGGTCACGTGCGCGAGATCCTCTACCAGATGGTGGGCGGCCTGCGCTCCGGGATGAGCTATGGCGGAGCCTTCACCATCGAAGAGTTGCAACGCAACGCCGAGTTCATCGTTATCACCCCGGCCGGCGTGCGCGAGAGCCATCCCCATGACGTGCGGCGGGTTTGAGAGAGATTGGGAGATTGAAGATCGGAATCCTGATCTCCAATCTCTCAATCTCCAATCTCTCCGCCACATGAACCCAACGTAAATCCTTTGTAACGATTCGATAACATTGTTTGCCGGGTTACATCATCCCGTTATGGTTGCTGATAAATAAGCTCCTGAAGCCACCAACGACCATCGGCGTAGACCATGCGCCAGCGATCGACGCCGTTGACGGCCGTTGCTCCGTCTCCCTCTCTATTGACGATCAGATCGTCCAGCCCATCCGGCGCAGGCAGGGGCGGGGGAGGATTGGGAAAGACGGCCAGCACATAGCGGTCCAGAACGGCGTCGCGGCCTTCCCAAACATAGTCGTCATCCGGCGTAGACGTGTTGCGACCATCCACAATGCGACTGTCGGGCGCCCAGAGTTGCGTCAGCATGGCCAGGTCGCCCTGAATAGAGGCCTGACGCTCGGCCTGGATCAGCGCGGGGAGGACTTCGTCTGGGTTACCCGTCACGGCCTCTGGCGGGGCGGGAACCTGGATCGCGGGCGTCGGCGTGGGCAGGAGGGTCGGCGCCTGGGTCGCACCAGTGCAGGCGCTTAAAAGCCAGCCGGCGCAGGCCAGCGCGAGCAGGGGACCAGGCAGTGCGGCGAGCGCCGGTTGCGCTTTGGAATTTGGTGGCTGCGGGGCTATACTAGGCGGCTGTAGCCAGGCGAAACGGTTGCGTTTCGCCGCCATCGACGGTTCTCCCCCGTTTGCCGCCACGCCAATCATCCACCTATTGCGGATCCGCTCAATCGCTGCAAGGAGCATAGTGCATGAATCCCGTTCTCTTCCAACTTGGACCGTTCCAGTTGAACTGGTACGGCGTCTTTATTGTCGGCGGCGCGGTGTTGGCCGCCTGGGTGTCCAGCCTATACGCCAAGAGGTCCGGCGAAAACCCTGACCACATTTGGAATATTCTGGCGTGGGCGCTGGTGGTGGGCATCATCGGTGCACGACTCTACCACGTCTTCAGTAACCCGGCCGATGGCCTGGGCTGGCCCTATTACCGGGAGAATCCCGGCGACATTTTCAACTTCTGGAACGGCGGTTTTCGCGGCCTAGGGATCTACGGCGGCATCGCCGGCGGGCTGCTGGCCATCGCCGGTTACTGCTGGTTCAACAAACTGAGTTTTCTGCAATATCTGGACTTCATCGGTCCGAACGTGTTGCTGGCTCAGGCCATGGGGCGCATGGGCAACTTCGTCAACCAGGAACTATACGGGCCGGCGACCAACCTGCCCTGGGCTTTTCACATCAACCCCAAATATCCCTGTCAGATTCCGCCCAACCTGCCGGAGGGCGTTCAGTACTGTGGCAGCGCCAACCTGACCCAGCAGACCATCGACTGGTACGCAACCAACGGCTTCCATCCCACTTTCTTCTATGAAGCTCTGTGGAGCCTGGCCGCATGGGTGGTGCTGGCGCTGATCATTCGCTACTTCGGCTATCGCCTGCGACGGGGCGACGGCGCCTTGCTCTACCTCGTCGCCTATCCCCTGGGACGCCTCTGGGTCGAACTCTTCCGCCCCGACGCCTGGGTCATGGGGCAACTGGCCACCGCCCAGTGGGTTTCAATACTCACCATCATCTTCGCCGTCACTGTGTTCATCCTCCGCCACATCAAATGGGATTGGCGCAAGGACTCTGAACACTCGCTTGTGAAGATGGGCGTGCGCACCGGGCCTGCGTGACAAGGTGACAAGATGACAAGATGAGGGGGTGACAAGATGACCGGTTCATCTTGTCACCCCCTCATCTTGTCATCTTGTCACCCCCTCGCCCCCTCACCACACCATCTCGATATCGTAATCGATCAACTGCGCGTCCATACGCCAACCTTCGACGCGGTTGGCCACCAGTTGCAGTTGGCGCTGGGCCAGCGCGCTGTTCTGGCTGACGCAGGCCACTTCCAGCACTGCGCGTGAGAGGACGTCCTGGGCGTCGGCCTCGCAGACGGAGACGTTGAACTCCCGCCGCAAGCGCGCGATCAGCGGCTTCAAAATGCCGCGCTTCCCCTTGAGGCTGTGGTTCAAGGGCAGATATAGTTCCAGTGTCAGTAGTCCAATAGCCATGGAAAAGGTGCAGGTTTAAGGTTGAAAATTTCTACGCCCGCCGCCCACCAACCGTTCGTCATCCGCCCTTCGTCGTTCGTCCTCCGTTACGTTTCACGTTCTACGCCTTTACGTTTCACCGAACCTCCGTCCACGCCAGATTCGCAAACTGTTCGCGCACCAGGATGCCGGCGCGGCGAATCTCATCGGGCGAGGGTGGGGCGGGTGTGAAGGTCAGGTTGAGGGTGGCGCGGAAGCCGTCCACCAGCGCCTGCGCGACCTGTTCGAAGGCCACCGCCGGCGCGTCATCGTCCACGCCCAGGGCCTGAGCCAGGGTGCAGGCCCTGGCGGTCAGGTCGCGGCGCAGTTCGGCGGCCTTCATAGGAGATAGGGTCAGTACGTCGATCAGGCGGGTGATGTCGCCGGTCAGGGGCAGGCTGCCATGCTGGAGCACGTAGCCGGCCCGGCGCGACTGGGCGCTGCCCATGAGTTTGCGCCCGCCCGCCGTGATCTCATAGGCGCTGGGCGTTTCGAAGCAGGCGGCGGAGACGTCACGTCCGGCCCGCGCGGCGCCGGGGGCCTTGTCCGCTGCGGTCAGGCCGGCGTTGTGCAGCCCGGCCACCAGCGCATTGCTCAGCCGCAGGTAGGCGTCCATCACGCCGCCGCGCACCCGGGGGTCGTCCACCGGCGCGGCCACCGAGTAGGTCAGCTCATCCATGTGCAGGATCGCGCGCCCGCCGGTGGGCCGGCGCACCAGTTCGTATCCCCGCGCGGCGATGACCGCCCGGTCCACTTCGTCTACATGTTGGTGACGTCCCAGACTTACGGCTGGTGGGTTCCAGCGATAGAAGCGCAGGGTGGGCGGGCTGTCTCCTGCGGCCACAGCTTCGGCGATGGCCTGATCCAGGGCCATGTTGGCCGGGCCGGATCGGGGTTTCGGGTCGATAATCAGCCGCCAGACGGCCAACTCCAGCGCCGGCCGCGTCAGCGCGTCACCCTCTGCAAAGACATCATCTGCTGTAGGCATTTTCTTGTGATCGATTCTATAGCCGTTACTATCTGGTTGAATGTCGCCTCTACCCTTCGAACGGCAGCGCGACAACTGTGACCGCGCTGTCGCCGGCCAAGAGTTGGCCGCCCGGCTGATTGTGGGCGCGCTTGACGATGGCCAGAGCCAGAGGTGCGTCCAGCGCAGGGCTGTAGGCAGCGCTGGTGACGACGCCTGCGGGCTTACCTTCCCTGTCCGTGAGGGGCGCACCAGCTTCCAGCAGTCGATCGCTGCGCAGGCCAGCCAGGCTTCGGGTCACCTTGTCATAGGTGATTTGGCGAGCGATGATCTCCTGGCCGGTGTAGCAACCCTTGCTCTCCGAACAGGCCCAGGCCAGCCCCGCCTCCAGGGGATTGTAGTCGGCAGTCGCCTCGAAGCCAGGCAGGGGCCGGCCCAGTTCCACTCGCCGGGCATGGTAGGCGCTTTCGTCCTGGAGTTCGGTGACGCCGCCCGCGATCAGTCGGGCCAGAAAGTTATCGCCCGCGGTCGCGGGGACCAACATCTCGTAGCCGGGGACGTCGTAGCGCTCCTGTCTGACGACGATGACGCCATCCCGTTCGATCCAGTCGCCGTCGTCCGCGTCCGCCAGACTCAGGCCGAGTTGATCCAACCGCGCCCCAGCCTGGGGACCCATGATACGCAGACGCTGGTAGCCGTCGCTGACATCTTCCACCGTCACCTTGTCCATGAAAAAAATATTGCTGCGCAGGTGGCGGGCCAGGGCCCCGCCTTCGCTGGCTGCGGGCAGCAACAACAGGTCCTCCTCGCGGGGGAGTGCGGTGAAGGTGAAGAGAATGCGCGCCGTGGGGCTGGTCAGCACCGTGACTGCGGATTGGCCGAACGCCAGCGCAACCACGTCATTGGTGGTCATTCGCTGTACGAAGTCGAGTCGATCGAGGCCGCGCAGGATCAGTGCGCCATGATCGGCCTTACGTTGAACGGCTGCGCCTGTGCGCAACGCTGCGTACTCCTGGGTTCCTGGCTGTGACAAGTTTGACAACCTTCCTCCTGATTTGGATAACTCAGAATTTACCGACTTCGTCATCGGATGATGCGGATTCCTCAGGCGCTGCCGGGGTCTCGCTGGTTCCCTCATCAGAGGAAGTGGGTTCCTCAGGCTCTGCCCAGACATCGCGAATCTCTTCTTCGGAAGGAATAGACTCTTCAGGCTCCGCTTGGGTTTCGTCGACGTCCGGGGCCTGTTCCGTCTCGATCAGGCCGGCCGGTTCGGGGCTGGCGTCATCTGGCGTCGGGGCGTCGACGCTGGCCGGTTGGCTGTCATCCAGAGGGAATTCACGCGCGAGTTGACCAAAGATGTGGAACTGGAAAATGGAGACGACCAGCACGCCCAGGGGGATGGTCACTACAAGGCCGATACCGCAGATGAGGAGACCGATGATCCCGGCTAAAGATGCGATCACGAAGTTGCCGATCACGACAGCGATGGCGGCGATGATCACCTGGCCCAGATTGGCTCGAGTCCAGCGCCAGATCTTGCTGAGTTCGAGTCCGCTGTTGATGCGCTCATCGGTCGCGAAGGCGATGGTGAAGCCGGGCTGGGCCAGGTAAAAGAAGATCGTGTACAGCAGGGCGAGACAAAGCCCCGCCACCATGATCAGTGCACCCATGAACTGGACGAAACCGTTGTCGCCGCCGCTCATCGCCGCGCCCAGGAAAATAGGAACGTAAAGCAGAACGGCCGCCAACCACCAGACAAACACCACCACGGCGTATTTGAACCCGCGCGTCAGATCTCCGCCCCAGTCGTTCCATTCCGGCAACACTGGATGGCGTCCATCGCGCACGTTTTGCAACAGGCGAATGCTATAGCCGCCCAGGATGAAAAAGCCCAGGATGCCGACCAGTACGATGGAAAGCACCGAGCTGACCAGGATGACGCCCACGCCAATGGCCAGTTTCTCCATCCAGCGCTCTTCCTCTGGAATGAATGTGACAGCTTGCATAATATCCATACTATTTCTCCTGTGTGATCGAACGTTACGTATTCGAATTCAATTCAAGAGTCGCCACATCCATTGTAGTATAACCCTACGATGGCGGCAACCCCTGAGCGTCCTGTCCAATGACGGTGAAAATGACGCATCTAAACTGGAATCTCGACGAAATCATCAATTCTGCATTCCGGGAATGGGACGTAACAACTTCGGTCACCCTGGCACCCTTGCCTCATTCTCGGAATGCGGTCGTCAAAGAAACTCATGATTTCAATCCAATGTCAGTTTGAGGATGATAATGATTACGCAATAGGCGGAGGAAAGTTGCGATCTGGCGGCAGGGCGTCTTAGGATTTTGGGGGATGGGTGTGCGCCCCACCGGGCGTCAATCTCCAATTCCCTCAATCTCTACTCCTTCCGATTCTCATTTTCACTCGGCTGACATCCGCGTAGCGCCAGATGTATCTCCTCTAACACCCATGGTTTCTGTTCTCGCCGCGCTGCTTCCTTCAGCGCGGCCAGCGCCCGGGGATCGCCATGGGTGGAGAGCACCCGCCCCAACGCCCAGGCGGCATGGCCCCGCGACAGCGGCTCCGGGTCGCGGAGGGCCAGGTTAAGGGCGTCCACCGTCTGCGGATCGGCCCAGTTGCCCAGCGCGACGCAGACGTTGCGCAACATGCCTCTCCGCTTGGCGCGTTTGATGGGCGAACGTTGAAAGCGCGCGCTGAAGGCCGCCTGATCCAGCCAATAGGGCGTGGCCGGATCGAAGCCCTCCAACAGCGGCGGCGCGATGCGTTCGGCCTGGGCGCGCAGGCCCGCCAGCCGGGGCGTACGCTGGCCCAGGCGCTGATTCCACGGGCAGACTTCCTGGCAGATGTCGCAGCCAAAGATGCGGTTGCCGAAAAGGGGGCGCAGTCCCCGCGGAATGGGCCGGCGCGATTCGATGGTCCAATATGAGATGCAGCGTTGCGGGTCCAGGTGATAGGGTCCCACGAAGGCGTCGGTGGGACAGGCGGTGAGGCAGCGGGTGCAGCGTCCGCAGGTAGCGACGACATCTCCTCGTCCCTCTCCACGCTCTGCTGTATCGCTTCCTTTCGCCACCGGAATGCGCCAGATGCCCAGATGTCGCCTAGGCTCCATCCCGCGGACGATTTCGTCCGCGGTCAGGTCGGGGACATCCAAAAGTTCGGGCGCGGGACCGTACGCCAGACGTTCGGGGACCAGGATCGTGGCCAGGATCAGCCAACTGCCGCCGCCCATATTCGCCTCCCGCGCGGGGTGGATAGTGCAACAGTTCTTGCCCGTGAAGCCCACGCCGGCTTGTAGCGCCCAGTCCCGCTCCAGGACTGGCCCGGTGTCCACCAGGCACTTGCCCAGGCTCGCGCGGCCGCTGCGGGCGCAGATGAACGCGTCCAGTTCATGGAGCAAGGGACGGAAGATCTCGTGGTAGTCGTCGCCCCAGGCGTAGGAAGCGATCACGCCCCGGCTGGGGTCGTCGCGCAGGGCCGGGGGCAGGTCGAACTGGTGATAGTCGACCGCAAGGACGATGACGGAGCGAAAGGGGCCGGCGTCGCCCTCCGCAAGCAGGGCCGGGTTGCGCCGTTTCGCCTGGTTGCGGGCCAGGTAGCTCATCTCGCCGGGCCTGTCCAGGGCCACCCAGGCCTCGAAAAAATCGGCGTGCAGCGCGTCCGCAACCGGTGCGATGCGGCAGTGATCGAAACCCAGCGCCAGAGCCTTGGCCTTGAGCGCGGCGGTGAGCGCGTTGCAGTTGATCGGATACGGCTGCGGTTTTTCGTTGTCCATGTCTTCATTGTGACATCGAACGGCAGGAAGGTCAAAGGTTGAGAAGGATTCGCTTTCCACCGCGGCTATGCTACAATGATCCGACTCTTTTTCCATCATGCTGGAGAAAATATGATGAATCGCAAACGTCTCTTCGCCATCGGCTATGGCCACTTCGCCATCGACATTCTCAATTCGTCCATCGCCATCATTCTGACCAGCCTGTCGGGCCAGTTCGATCTCTCCGTGAGCCAGATCGGATTTGGCGCCATGGCCTACACTTTCTCCGCCGCGCTCACACAGCCCCTCTTCGGCATGCTGGCCGATAAGTTACGCGGGCGCTGGATGGGAGCAGTTGGCCTGCTCTGGACCATCATCTTCTATTCACTGATTCCCCTGGCCGCCAGCTACTGGATGCTGGTGGGCATCCTCATGCTGGCGGCCCTGGGCAGTGCGGCCTTCCACCCGGTGGGCGTGGTCAACGCCTCCCACGCCGGCGGACGTCGCCCCGCCACCGCGACCTCTGTCTTCTTTCTGCTGGGGCAAACGGGCCTGGCCCTGGGTCCCGTCATTTCAGGCTTCGCGCTCCAGCACTACGGTGTGACTGCGCTGCCGATCATCGCCCTGGCCATGACGCCTGCCGTCCTCTTCATGGTTGCCTACCTGCGCCAGCCGACAGAAGCTCATGACGCCCACAATCACGGAAGCGATCAGGCCGTCGCCGCGCCCAAAAAACAAGCCAGCAAATTTGCCATTGCAGCGCTCATCCTGGTCATCGCCCTGCGCGCCACAACTATCCAGAGCTACATGACCCTGCTTCCCAAATACTTTGCAGATCTGGGCTATACCGGGGGTGAATACGGTTTGATGATCGGTGTTTTCAGCATGGCCGGTGCGATAGGAACCTTCAGCGGCGGATTTCTGGGCGATCGCATCGAACGCCGTCTGCTGATGGCCGTGGCCATGGTCCTGAGCGTTCCCTTTTCGCTGGCGTTGCTGAACCTCCATGGCGCCTGGGGGTATTTCGTAGTCGCAGCGGTGGCCGGCGCGCTCCTGAATATCCCCCACAGCATCCTGCTGATCGTGGGCCAGGATCTGCTACCCCGGCGCAAAGGACTGATGGGCGGGGTCGTGCTTGGCTTCATGTTCGCCAGCGGCGCGGCCATGGCCTGGGTCGCGAGTTGGTTCGCCGATATCGTGGGGCTGGGCATAGTGTTGACGGTGCTGGCTTTCTTTCCCATCGGCGCGGGGGCGTTTACGTTGGCGTTGCCTAAATCCCGATCGACCGTCCTCGAAATCAAGGAGACCAGCCCGGCCATGGGCAAAAGTTGACCCCTGATCGTGGGCTTCGCGCCCGAAAAACGGCGTTTGACATCTCACGTCGAGGGGAGTATACTGTGGGCGAGCAGGCGAGTAATTTGTCCCCGGGATTTCAGACGATAGGTGGGAGGGCCACGCTGGTGTTGAGAAAAACGCCATGCCGGAGCAAAACTGAAGACCCTTGTTAGAGAAGCCCAGGCGCGCGCGACAGCCTGGGCTTTTGATTTCTACCCTGTAACCGTCGTTTAAGCCAGTCGTTTGCGATTTCTGTTTCGAACCATCATTTGCTACCAGAGAAAGGATGCAACCATGGATTCAGCCGCCAGCAGAATCATCAAGGCCAAGCAGTACGCCGCCGAACGCGACACGCGTATTCGGGTGCACAATTTCGACGTCGAGCTTCACGGTGAAAACGCGACCCACTTCGTCAACTATA
Organism: Chloroflexota bacterium; assembly: GCA_024277175.1. Classification (GTDB taxonomy): domain Bacteria; phylum Chloroflexota; class Anaerolineae; order Caldilineales; family Caldilineaceae; genus JAJRVT01. The sequence continues at coordinate 25,871 of JAJRVT010000267.1, forward strand.
AGAACGGCGATTGGAAATGCGACTGCGAAGAGTTTTTGCTTCGCGGCGTCTGCTCCCACATCATGGCCATGGAAGAGATTCTTGGTGATTCGGTAGAGCCGGCAATGTATCCGGTCGCGGCCCAGAAGTAGCTCCTCGCCGCCGCACAGCCGGTGAATGTACAGGTAGAGATGGGGATGACGACAACGTCATCCCCGTTTTCATTGGTGCAAGCTTTTTAGTTCATTCTCTTCTATGCTATGCTATTCTGTACTTTGCCATTGATTCGGCCATGCCATCTGAGCCTCAGCCGGAGCGACGCCAGGATGATGTGGAGGAAGAAATCGAGTTTTGAAACGTAACCTGCAACTGTTGATCGGCATCGCGATCAGCGCTTTTTTTATCTATCTCACCTTACCCGGGCTGCATCTCTCCGCGGTTCTCGGCTCGCTGAGAACCGCCAACTACTGGTGGATACTCCCCGGGATCGCTGTCTATTTTGTGGGGTTGTGGCTGCGGACCTGGCGCTGGCATTATATGCTGCGCCCCATCAAAGCCCTGCCGCTTCGCCGGCTCTTCCCCCTCATCTGCATCGGCTATTTCGGCAATAACGTCTACCCCTTTCGCGCCGGGGAATTCATCCGCTCTTTCGTGCTCAAGGAAACCGAGAAGATCTCGTTCGTCTCCAGCCTGACCACCGTCTTCATCGAGCGCATTTTTGACGGCCTGGTCATGCTGATCTTCGTCTTCATCGCCCTGCCCTTTGCGCCCGCCATCCCTGTGACCTATCGTAATCTGGTTATCCTGCTTACCGTGTTGCTTCTGGTCGCTACGGCTATTTTCATCTGGATGGCGATCAAGCCGACCCGGGTGGAGGCGGTTTATCTCTGGATCGCCGATCACCTGCTCCCGGCCAAAATCCGGCAGGTCACCGACAACTTCTACTTTCGTTTCATGGAGGGCATGCAGAGCCTGAGCAGCGGTCAGGACGTCCTCATGATTTTTTTCACCAGCGTGCTCATCTGGCTGATGGAGACGGTCAAGTACTGGTTTGTCATGCACGCGTTCGATTTTCAGGTCAGCTTCCTGGTGCTGATGCTCATGAACGGGTTGGTGAACCTGGCCACCACCCTGCCGTCCGCGCCCGGCTACATCGGCACCTTTGACACGCCGGGCATCGAAACCCTGGCCGCGTTCGGGGTCAATCGCAACCTGGCCGCCAGCTATACGCTGACATTGCACGCCGCGCTCTGGCTGCCGGTGACGCTGGTGGGCGGCTACTATTTCTGGCGCTTCCACCTCAAATGGAGCGACTTCGAGGAAGCGCGCCAAGAGGCGTCGGAAGAAGAGAAAATGATGAGTGAAACGTAAGGAGAAACGAAGCATGCGTAAGAATATCGCGGTCGCGGGCACGGGCTACGTGGGACTGTCCACAGGGACGTGCTTCGCCGATTTGGGCAACAAGGTGACGTTGCTCGATATCGATGAGCGAAAGATCGAGATGTTGCGGCAAGGAGAGTCCCCTATCTACGAGCCGGGGCTGAACGAGATGGTCCTGCGCAACGTCAAGGCCGGACGGCTCTTCTTCACCACCGACTACGCCGAAGCCCTGCAGGACGCCGAATTCGTCTTCATCTGCGTGGGCACCCCCAGCGGCGTGGACGGCGAGGCCGACCTCCAGTACGTGCGCATGGCCGCCCAGTCCATCGCCGAGCACATGGAGGAGGAGCTGATCGTCATCAACAAGAGTACCGTGCCCGTGGGCACGGGCGACTGGGTGGCGGACATCATCAAGGAGCACCAGACCGAGCCGGTGGACTTCGCGGTGGTGAGCTGTCCCGAATTCACCCGCGAAGGCTCGGCCCTCTATGACTTCATGCACCCGGACCGGGTGGTCCTGGGCTCCCACGACAAGGACGCGGCCGAGAAGGTGGCCCAGTTGCACCTGCCCCTGCGCGCGCCCATCGTCATGACCGACCTGCGCACGGCCGAGATGATCAAGTACGCCAGCAACGCGTTTCTGGCCACCAAGATCAGCTTCATCAACGAGATCGCGGCCATCTGCGAGAGCCTGGGCGCGGATGTGGAGGAGGTGGCTGTGGGCATGGGCATGGACCGGCGCATCGGCCCCATGTTCCTGAACGCGGGGTTGGGCTACGGCGGCAGTTGCTTTCCCAAGGATGTCAAGGCCCTGGAGCACATGGCCCTGACCCAGGGGCGGCATCCCTCCCTGCTGCGCGCGGTCATCGACATCAACCGGGACGCCCGGCGCTGGGCCGAGATGAACCTGCGCGAGATGCTGGGCGGCTCCTTGCGGCGCAAGCGCATCGGCCTCATGGGCCTGGCCTTCAAACCCAACACCGACGACATCCGCGAGTCGCCGGCCCTGGCCATTGCACGTATGCTCCAGCACAAGGATGCGCTGGTTTCCGGCTATGACCCGGTGGCCATGGCCAATGCGGCCCGGGAAAACCCGAACCTGCGCCTGGTGGAGGATCCCTACGAGCTGGCCCGGGACGCGGACGCGCTGCTGGTGTGCACGGACTGGAACGAGTTCAAGCAACTGGATCTGGTGCAGATGAAATCACTCATGGCCCAGCCCATCATCGCTGACGGCCGCAAC
>JAJRVT010000268.1 GCA_024277175.1 Chloroflexota bacterium
CAATCTCCAGTCTTTCAATTTCGATTTATTCGACGCCGTCCTCAAAGACCTCTACGCCGAGTTCACCTTCGAACGCGCGGCTGAGGAAGCCCAAATCCCGGTGGAGCGGGTCCAGGCCGCGGCCGAGGCTGTGGCCGACTGTGACGGCCGGCTGGCCACCCACACCTGGCGCAGCGCCAGCATCGGCAACCTGGGCGGCTGGCAAGTGGCCCGGTCCCTCTTCTTCCTCAACGTGCTCACCGGCAGCGTGGGCACAGAGGGCGGCACATCCGCCAATGCCTGGAACAAGTTCGTGCCCAAGCCCTTCAAGACGCCCGACCCGGTCAACGCCTGGAACGAACTCCATATCCCCCACGAATGGCCCCTGGCCCACTACGAGATGAGCTTCCTCCTGCCCCACTTCCTCCACGAGGGGCGGGGTGAGATCGACGTCTACTTCACCCGGGTCTACAATCCCATGTGGATCAACCCGGATGGCTTCATGTGGCTGGAATCTCTGCGCGACGAGGAGCAGATCAAATGCCACGTGGCCCTGACGCCCACCTGGAACGAGTCAGCCTGGTTCGCGGACTATGTGTTGCCCATGGGCCATTCGGGCGAACGCCACGACCTCATGAGCCAGGAGACCCACGCCGGCCAGTGGATCGCGTTCCGCCAGCCTGTGCGTCGGGTGGCCCTGGAGCGCATGGGCAAGCCGGTGCGCTTCACCTATGAGGCCAACCCCGGCGAAGTGTGGGAAGAGAACGAACTCTGGATCGAGCTCTCCGCGCGCATGGACCCGGACGGCAGCCTGGGCGTGCGCCAGTGGTTCGAGAGCCCCTACCGCCCCGGCGAGATCATCACCGTGGACGAGTATTACCAGTGGATCTTCGAGAACAGCGTGCCCGGCCTGCCCGAGGCCGCGGCCAAAGAAGGCCTGACGCCCCTGGCCTACATGCGCAAATACGGGGCATTCGAGGTCACCAAGAACAACTACACGCCCTATGAAAGGCCTGTCGAGGGACTGACCCAGGCCGACGCCGACTGGGCCAGCGTCAAACGGGGAGGACGCCATCTGGCCCGGACCCTGTTGACCGAAGTCACCCGCACCGTCAGCAGAGGACGGGTGGAGATCAGCATCGACGCCGGAGACAGCCCCAGCGGCGTGAGCGTGGACGAGCATGATCGCATCCTCAAGGACGGCAAGGTGGTGGGCGTGCTGGTGGACGGCGAGGCCAAGGTGGGCTTCGGCACGCCCAGCAAAAAGCTGGAGTTCTACAGCCCGACCCTGGCGGCCTGGGGCTGGCCGGAGAAGGAGCATGTGATCCCGTGGCCGCTCAAGAGCCACGTTCACCCGGACAACATCGACCGGGACGCGGGGGCCATGCTGCTGCTGCCCAACTTCCGCCTGCCCACCCTGATCCACACCCGCAGCGCCAACGCCAAATGGCTCTACGAGATCAGCCACAAGAACCCGGTCTGGATGCACCCGGAGGACGCGGAGCGGCTGGGCGTGGAGACCGGCGACCTGGTGCGGGTGGAGACGGAGATCGGCTATTTCGTGGACAAGGTGTGGGTGACGGAAGGAATCAAGCCCGGCGTCATCGCCATGAGCCACCACCTGGGGCGCTGGCGACTCCAGGAAGACATGGGCGTCAACCCGGGCATGTCCAACCTGGCCCAGTTAGATGAAGATGGCCAGGGCGGTCACATGCTGAACATCGTTCACGGAGCCAAGCCATGGAAGACTTTCGATCCGGACACGGAGCGCATCTGGTGGAAGGATGTAGGCGTCCACCAGAACCTGACCCACGCGGTCCATCCGGACCCCATCAGCGGCGCGCACTGCTGGCTGCAGAAGGCGGTCAACGTGCGCAAGGCCGGGCCAAATGAAAAGCACGGCGATGTCTGGGTGGACACCAGGCGCTCCATGGCGGTCTACGAAGAGTGGAAGGCCATGACCCGTTCGGCCGTGGACCACAGCCCCAACGGCCTGCGTCGCCCCCTCTGGATCAAACGCCCCCTCAAGCCGACCCTGGACGCGTTCAAGCTGCCAGAGAAGCCGTTTGGACGGGAAGGGTGAAAGGATGGCAAGGTGACAGGATGACCGTTCATCTTGTCATCTTGTCACCCCGTCACTCTTCCCGCGCCATGTGATAGACAATATCCGCGGCGGAGAGAATGCCCACAGGGATGATGAGGTCGCCCTCTTTCCGGATCGCGACCACCCGGTGGATGTGTTTTTGGATCAACAGCGCCATCACGTGCCCTAATGCGTCATCCAACTGAACCGTGACCACGTCCCGGCTCATGCATTCGCGTACGTCCCGCTCGGCCCAATCATCATGGAGATAGCAGGCGCGCACCAGATCCATGCGCGTGATGATGCCTTCCAGGCTGCCGACGTTGTTGACCACCACCAGCGCGCTGATATTGCGCTCCGTCATCACCTTGGCGGCGTCCCTCAGGGAGCACTCCGTGCTGCAACTATAGATGCCAAAGCGTTTCGCCCTGATTACAGGAATGTCCTTCATTGAATCCGTCCTTTGACGTGAGAAATGATCAAGCCTATATCTTATTGTACCCTATCCACCCACTTTTCTCTACCGGTTTACGAAACAAGTCATATTCGTAAGCCACATAATGTAAAACAAAGGAGGCTCACATGACCGAAGCGGACAAGAGCGGTGCAGGCGCTCCAAGCGCTGACGCTCTGCAACAGCGTCTGAACGATCCAGATACTGTTGCTGCGTTGACCCGTCTGCTCGATCGAATCGACTCGATCGAGCAGACGGTCGACAAACTGGCTGACGCTGTCAATCAGGCGCCAGCCATGATCGCCATGATGACCGACGCGGCTGACGAACAGTACCGGCTGGCCGCCGAATCGGGCGTCGACATCGATGAGCGGCTGCACAGCGCGCTCCAGATCGCCGAAAAGCTGACCGAGCCCCGGACGGTGGAGGTCCTGTCCGGACTGCTCGACCGCATGGATCAACTCGAAGAGTTGGTGAAACTCACCGATCAGGCTCCAGGCATGATGGCCATGATGGTCGATGCAGCCGACGAGCAGTACCGGCTGGCCACAGAATCGGGCGTAGACGTCGAGGCGCGCATCAAAACGGGGCTGACCCTGGTCGAGAAGTTGACGACGCCGGAAAGTATGGAGGTCCTTTCCAAACTCGTCGACCACATGGACGCGCTGGATAACGCGGTCGGTTTGCTGGATCAGGCGCCGGGTATGGTGGCCATGGGCGTGGACATCGCCGATGAGTACGCCAGAACCGCGTCAGCGTCCGGCCTGGACATCGACAGGTTCACCACCCAGGGGCTACAGGCGCTGGTCAAGTTCAGCACTTTGGTGGCCTCGGACGGCTTCGACGCCGTCATCGAGTCCGGCATTCTGGATCCGGATGCGGTGCGCGTTATCGGCGACATGGGCTATACCCTGGCCCAATGCCGCAAGGATCCACCCCAGCGCGTCGGGCTGTTCGGCCTCATACGCCTGATGAACGATGATGACGCGCAGGTAGCCCTTGGCTTCCTTTCCAATTTCGCCAAACGCTTCGGCGCGCGAGTCTGCGAAGATCGCCGCCGGGAACTGGGCATGTTGGAATAGGGCAGGCAAAGGCCATCTCCCCTTCGAGATTCGATTTCCCACCCATCACACGATGTACGCAGTATGCACGACCTGTCACAAAGGAGAAACACTATGAAAGACCATTATCAAATATTGATTGTCGGCGGCGGCGCAGGCGGCATCACAGTCGGCGCCCACTTGCGCAATTTACCGGAGCCGCTGGAAGTGGCCATCATCGAGCCGTCCACCAAACATTATTATCAGCCTATTTGGACGCTGGTGGGGGCCGGCGTTTTCCCCAAGGAGGTTTCCCAGCGGGAGGAAGCCGATTTCATGCCCGAAGGCGCCACCTGGATCCGGGATTACGCAGAGAGCTTCGACCCGGACAACAACACAGTCACCACTCGCGAGGGCCGCACTATCAGCTACGACTATCTGGTCGTGGCCGCCGGCATCCAGATCAACTGGGACGCAGTCCCCGGCTTGGCGGAAAGCGTGGGCAAGCCAGACAGTGGCGTATGCAGCAACTATTCCTATGAAACGGTCGAATCCACCTGGGCCACCCTGCGCGCCACCCGCAAAGGAACGGCGATCTTCACCCATCCCAACACGCCCATCAAATGCGGCGGTGCGCCCCAGAAGATCATGTATCTCTCTGAAGATTATTTTCGTAAGCATGGCGTTCGCGATGACGTGCGGGTGATCTTCGTCAAACCCGGCGCAGCCATCTTTGGTGTGGATAAATACACCCGGGCCCTG
>JAJRVT010000269.1 GCA_024277175.1 Chloroflexota bacterium
GACGGCGCTATTGGCCTCCGATTTGATGCGACCCATGGCATCCAGCCAGACAGGATCCTCGCGGAATAGCCGGGCCAGTTTGGCGATGGTAGGGTCGTCAATGGGCGGATCGTCGGCGCAAGGGGAAGTGGATGGGGCCACAGTCGGCTCGATCACGCGTGGCGCTTCAGCCACTTGGGCAGCGAGCGGATCATGGTCTTCAGATCTTTTTCACGCACCCGACTCGCGGCTTCTTGCACCGAAACCCATTCCCGGTTTCGGTCCTCTTCCGGCCAGTGGGCGAACTCGGTCTCCACCTTCAGCGTGTAGACGGTCACCGTACAACGACCGCCCCACTTTTCATAGGTGTAGACGCCCAGAGGCTCAGGGTGAATGATGCCGGCCACGCCGGCCTCTTCCCAGGCCTCTTTGGCTGCGGAATCGGGCGCGCCCAGGGTCGGTTCTACGATACCCTTGGGAATGATCCAGCGCTTCTTCTTGCGCGAGGTGATGAGCAGCACCTCCAACTTTCCCTTTCGGTGACGATAGGGAATGGCTGCAGACTGGGTGTAGTAGTAATCAGGAAATTCGCGCATGGTGTTCTCAAGATGATGAAGGACGAACGACCAACGGCTGGTAACCAATAGCGGCGTCGTTCATCGGTCGTCCTTCATCGTTTTGTCCTCCGTCGATCGTCCTTTGTCGTTCGTCGTTTCCCCAAGCGCCTTCTTCAACGCTTCCATCCGCCGTGCGAGGGTCGCCCGCTCGGCCAGGCTCAGGGAATCGTGTTTGCCCTCCACCTGCTCCAACAGGCGCAGGAACTTGACGCTGGTGGATAGCTCCTCGGAAATGGGCAATTTGGCCTGACGGCGGAGATGGTAGGCCCGCTCCGGATCGCCGGCCAGCCGCGCTTGGTCCGCGGCTGCGGCAGGCTCGTCCAGGCGCTCCCAGGCCAGGGAGGCTTCCTCGTGTTCGCCGTGCACGCCCGCAACCAGCGCCCGGAATCGTTTCAGGTCCAGGTCGTCGTCCCAGAGGCTGCCCAGCGCGCCGGCCCGGTCGAAGATAGCCTCCAACCGTTGTTCCAGACGCAGGACCAGGTTTCGGTATGCTGGATCGCCGATCTGCTCGCCCAGGGCCTGGGCCGTAGACGCCCAAACGTAATAGAGCGTAAAGTGCTCCTCTAGACAGGCGAACGTATCCACCAGCCAGCGGCGCACGTGAACGTAGACCCCCGCGCCGGCGTCCCGGGGAGCCATCAGCTCCAGATAGCGGCAAGCATAGTCCAGAATATCCCGGATCTGCTGGTCGCTCAACCCCCGGCGCTGGGGGATCTCCCGGTAGCGGTCGCGCAGCAGACGCAGCGCGGCCGCGCCGGCCTCGTCACCCTGCCCGGCCATAATCGTGGCAGACTCGTCCAGCAACTCGGCCATCCGGCGGGACGCGGCCTCCTCGTCATCGGCGTCCAGCAGATGGGCCGCCCACGCCCAGGCAGCGTCAGCCCGGGCGTCATTGGCCCGCTGCACAGCCTCCCCGGCCGGCAACATAGCGACCAACTCCCGCGCGCGCCCGGCGACCTGGTGGGCCTGTTCGTAGCGGCCGGCTTCGCGCAGGGCGTTGGCCTCCTCCACCCGGGCCTGAAGTTCGGCCGCGGCCAGGCGCTGGATTTCAGTCAGTTGCATATCCACCCGTCGCCACAGGTCATCTTCATCCACCCTCGCGGCCAGGTCTCGAGCCGTCCGATTGGCGTCGTAAGCCTCACGCCAAGCCTCCTGGCGCAGCAAAACGTTGGCTCGCTGGAGGAAGACGCCCACATGCTGACGGTCAGCCTCGCGCTGGAGGGCCCGGTCGCCAATGCGCGCGGCCAGGCGATAAGCCCGCCGGTTGCGGGTGACGGCCTGCTCCCACTTGCCCCGCTCCACCAGGTCCTCCACCTCCAGCAGATAGCCTTCGATGGCCTCGATCTCGGACATCTCTTCAGTCTGCAAGGCCAGGATCAGGTCGGGCCAGGAGAGGCGGCTCACGCCCCGGGTCTGGTCCAGTTCCAACTCCTGAAGGACTTCGGCGTCCGGCTCCTCCAGCAACACCAATCGATAGGTGGAGCGGCTGAGGGCGACGCGCATCTCGTCGAAGAGCCGCCGGGCCTCGAAGCGGGGAATATTGCCCTCGCCCCGGTCGACGCAGAGATCCCTGGCCCGACGGTACACTTCATCCATGCCCTGAATGATGATGGTCTGCCGCTCTAGCCCTTTGATCTCACGCGGCAGATAAACAATTTCCCCGGCCATGGACTGGGCCGCGGTCGGCAGATCAGTGCGCAGTTCCTCGCTCAGATCCACCAACGCACGGCCGGGGCGATCCGCCAACGCGGCCATGAGCAGGGTCCAGTGCGCATCCACATTGTCCAGGCCCGCCAGCAGCCCGCCCAGTCGCGCCGCACTGTCACTGTCGTCATCATCAGCGCCATCGTCGGCAGAGAAGTCGGCGAAGTCCGCGGCCAGTTGAGACGGATTCAGGAGAGGCGAACTCTCATCCGGCGGCGGGCAGATGAAAATCTGCCCCTCCAGCACATCGCCGGCCCCCTCGTCGAAGAGCATGCGTTCGCGGCGGGCGCTGGGGCGCAATTTCTTAGGCAAATAGGTGTAAAAATTCCAACTATTATCGATCAACGCCGCCAGGTTGTCAGGGGCCCGGCGTTGATGGCGGAACTCAAATTCTTGGGGCCAAACGCCGGTTTGGTCGCCGATCATGTACTTGGTCATGCCCCAGTCGAAGCCGCTGGGCTGGACGATCTGGGACTCATCGCCGGCCACCACGAACGCCAACCGCTCCTGGCCGTCCCGTTCCGCCCGCTGGCGCATGAGTTCGGTCAACAGTGCGATCTGGATCAGCGTCAGATCCTGGACTTCGTCGATGACCAGCGCGCGCAGGTTGGCGAGCCA
>JAJRVT010000270.1 GCA_024277175.1 Chloroflexota bacterium
TAGACGAAGTCCTCTTGCAGCTTGCGCAGCTCTTCGTTCACGAACTGAGCTTGCAGCAGCTTTTTCTCCGGCCCCGACAGGTAGTAGTCGGAGGTGAAGTAGAGGGTTCGGGCCAGGAAGGAGGAGATATGATCGGCGAAGTGGGGGAATTTGCGACGCTCGACCATGGGCTTGCGCATGATTTCCAGCCCGCGCAGGTACTCCATGGCGATGGCCGACATCTCCTCGTTGAAGTCGTACAGTTCCGGCGCCAGACCAGGCGCGTAACGGTTGTGCTCGCGCAGCGCCAGGGACTCATAGCGGGCCCGCTCCTGGGTCAGCGGCCAGGATTCGCCCACCACCCGCAGAAAGGGCAGGGCCTGTTTGAGCACCATGGCGTTGTCGGGGTCCTCTTCATTTTCGATGATGTACACGAAGTTCAGATTGCCATCGCCCACCTCCCGCACCGAAATATTGGCATCGGTGGGAAAGAAATCCTGGAGTGCGGGACGACTGGCGATATAGTCGAGGATATTCTCCAGGGACAGAGGATAGAAAGACATAGCTCCAATCTCCAATCTCATCAATCTCTGCGCGATGTTCAGCCTTGAACCACCGCGCGTTTTTCAGGATACAATCCCAACACGCCTTCTTCGGACGCCTCGCAGACGCCGCGCTCGGTGATCAGTCCGGTGACCAGGTGCGCAGGGGTGACGTCGAAGGCGTAGTTGACCGCTGGGCTTTCTTCGGGCGTCAGCAACACAGAGACGATCTCGCCCTCGTGAAGGCCGTTGATGGTGCGCACCTCGGTGGCGTCCCGCTGCTCGATGGGGATCTCGGCCACGCCGTCCCGTCGTTTCCAGTCAAAGGTGGAGGAGGGCAGGGCTACATAGAAGGGCACGTCGTTGTCCGCCGCGGCCAGGGCCTTGAGATAGGTGCCGATCTTGTTGGCCACGTCGCCGGTGTAGGTGGTGCGGTCCGAGCCGACGATGACCATGTCCACCAGCCCGTGTTGCATGAGATGGCCGCCCACGTTGTCGGCGATGACTGAGTGGGGCACGCCATGCTGGCCCAGTTCCCAGGCCGTCAGGCGCGCGCCCTGGTTACGGGGGCGGGTCTCGTCCACCCAGACGTGAACTTTGATGCCCTTGTCGTGGGCGGCATAGACGGGCGCGGTGGCCGTGCCGTAGTCCACAAAGGCCAGCCAGCCGGCGTTGCAGTGGGTGAGGATGTTGACGGTCTCGCCCCCCTTCCGTCGGCTGATCTCCTCGATGATGGCCAGGCCGTGTTCGCCGATGCGGCGGCAGAAGTCGGCGTCCTCGTCGGCGATGACCTTGGCCATGTCAAAGGCGGTCCGGGTGCGGGCTTCGGGATCGCCGCCGGCCTCCTCGATGGCGTCGAGCTGGCGCTCCACCGCCCAAGCCAGGTTGACCGCGGTGGGGCGGGTGGCTTTGAGTTGCCCGCCGGCCCGGGCCAGGGATTCCATGAACGCCCCCACGGAATCCTTGGGCGCATGGAGCGCGGCGATGTACATGCCATAGCCTGCCGTGGCCCCGATCAGCCCTGCGCCGCGCACGTGCATCTCCTGGATAGCGCGCGCGACTTCGTCCACCGTGGTCAGGTCCTCGACCACGAACTTGTGGGGCAGGTGGCGCTGGTCGATGATCTGGACCACCGCGGGGTCGTCTTCCTTGACCCAGATAGTGCGATAGTGTTCTCCGTATACGTTCATGAGGGATTCCTCTCTAATAACACACTCTATAGAACACGGATTTGCCGGATTTTCACTGATTTTTAAAAATTCGGTTTTTTCCGTCCAATCCGCTTAATCCGCGTTCTATGGCTTTTTACTCCGCCGTCCGCTGGCTCAGTGAATCGCTCAGCACGGCCACGAAGATCACCGCACCTTGGATGAACTGGGTCCAGAAGGGCGAGACGTTGAGCAGGTTGAGGCCGTTGGCCAGCACGCCGATGGTGAGCGCGCCCAGGAGCGTGCCCAGCATGGTGCCCTTGCCGCCGAACAGGGACGCACCGCCGATGACCACCGCGGCGATGGCGTTCAACTCCAGCCCGGTGGCCGAGGTGGGCAGGGCCGCGTCCAGCCGCCCCATGAGGATGATGCCCGCCAGGCCGGCCAGCAGCCCGCTGATCACATAGACCAGCAGTTCTACGCGCACGGTGGGGATGCCGGCCAGCCGGGCCGCTTCCCGGTTGCCGCCCACTGAGTAGACTCCATGACCAAAGACGGTTCTGGACAGGATGAAGTAGGCCGCCAAAAAGGCCAGCAACAGAATGATAACCGGGACCGGGATGCCGGCGATGCTCTCGCCGCCGATGAAGTTGAAGGCGTCCGGAAAGCCGAAGATGGTCTGCCCGCTGGAGACCGCCAAGGTCAACCCTCTGCCCATGGCCAGGGTCGCCAAGGTCACGATGAAGGGCGTCATCTTGAGATAGGTGACGCTGAAGCCGTTGAACAGCCCCACCAACGAGCCGACGCCCAGGGCCACCAGGATGCCCACAGGGGCGGGCGCGCCGGCGCGCATGCTCACCGCAGCCACCATGCCGCTGAGCGCCACCACCGAACCCACCGACAGATCGATGCCGGCGGTGATGATGACGAACGTCTGGCCGATGGCCACGATGCCGATGGTGGCCGTCTGCAGAAGCACGTTCAGCCAGTTGCTGACGGTGAGAAAGCGCGGCGACAGCAGCGAAAACACGATGCAGAGGGCGATGAACGCGATCAGGACGCTGCCACGCCGCATGGTCTCCCCGACCGCGCCGGAAAAGGCTCTGTGTTTGGGTAAGGTTGCGCTTTGTTCATCCAAAGTCATGCTGATTCTCCCACCTGTTCCCCATTTTGATCCCCGCTATAGGTTTCGTCATACGTTTCATCGGTCCCCGCGGCATAGCTAATGATGAGATGCTGCGAGAACTGTTCGCGTTCCACTTCGGCCACCAGACGCCCCTCGCGGAAGACAGCGATGCGGTAGCTGATGCCGATCAATTCGGGCAATTCGCTTGAGATCAACAGCACCGCGCCGCCCGCCTGGACGAACTCGCCGATGCGTTCGTAAATTTCCACTTTGGCGCCTACATCGATGCCTCGGGTCGGGTCGTTCATGACCATCAGTTTAGGATCGGGTTGATGGACCCGGGCCAGCAGCACTTTTTGCTGGTTGCCGCCGCTGAGGGAGCGGACGGGCGCTTTGGGGCTATTGGTCTTGACGCCGAAATCCTGGATAGCAGCGACAGCCGTTTTTTGTTTCTGTTTCATATTGACCACGCCCAGTCGGGAGAGCGCCGGCAGCACCGAGAGGGTGACGTTTTCCGCCACCGAGAACTCCAGCAGCAGCCCCTCTTTTTTGCGGTCAGCCGGGACATATCCGACGCCGGCGGCGATGGACTTCCCTGGCGACCTGGGGACGTAGCGCTGACCGCGAAGCGTCATGCTCCCTGCGCTGGGCTTGCGCGCGCCGGCCACAATTTCGCCCAGCTTGCTCGTCCCGGAGCCGGGTAGTCCAGCCAGCCCCAACACCTCGCCGCTACGCACAGAGAAGGATACGTCCTCGAGTTTTCCTTGTAACTGAAGGTGGGATGCTTCCAGCAGCGGCTCGCCAAGCTCTACGTGGACTTTGGGATAGAAATCTTCGATGGGACGATTGACCATGGCGTGGACCATCTGGTCGGGCGTCCATTCGTTCGTAGGGCGCACGCCCACTACCTTGCCGTCGCGCATGACCATGGCCCGGTCGCAGATGTCGAAAACTTCTTCCAGATAATGGGAGATGTAGATGATGCCTATGCCGTCGGCCTTCAGCTGGCGCACCACGGCGAAGAGTTGAGCCACTTCCGCTTCGTTCAGGGAAGAGGTGGGTTCATCCATGACCAGAATCCTGGCCCGATGGGTGCGGCTGAGGGCCTTGCCCACCTCGATCAACTGGCGCACACCGATGCGCAGGCTGGCCACCCGGTCTCCCGGCTTCACGTCCAGGTTGAGCAGATCAATGATCTCCTGGCTGCGTCGGTTCAATTCACCCCGCTTGGTCGCCCCCAGGGGATTGGACGGCAGATGGCCCAGGAAAAGATTCTCCGCCACACTCAGTTCGGGGACCAGGCTCAGTTCCTGATAGATCACGGCGATGCCGTGGCTGAGTCCATCATGGGGCGATTTAATCTGCACCGGCTCGCCGTCCAGGATGATCTCCCCCGCGTCTGGCTGATAGGCTCCACCCAGCACCTTGATCAGGGTTGATTTGCCGGCGCCGTTTTCACCGACGATGCCCAACACCTCGCCGGCCTCCAACTCCAACGACACATCCTGGAGCGCCAGGGCCGGGCCAAACCGTTTGGATATTCCATGCATGCTCAAGAGAGGCATAGTGACTCCACCTGATGTGCTCTTCTCCATCAGGTTGTGCGGTTCCAAACCGCACCTACGGTTGTGAATACCTGTCGCTCGTAGGTGCGGCTGCAAGCCGCACAACCTGCGTTATTGTGAGATTGTACGGTTTCAAACCGCATCTGCTGCGGAATGGGGAGGAACCGGGTTTTTGACAAAGCCCCGGTTCCTCTCCCCGCCAGACCGTGCGGTTCCAAACCGCACCTACGTGAACCATGCCCTACATCGTCTCTACTGCTTGCTTACTACTCCTCGGACCAGATGCCATATTCCTGGACCTCGGGGCTATCGATGTTCTCGCCCGTGATCAGCTGGTGGGGCCAGAGAATGTGGGCTTCAGGGGTCTCGCCGTCCCGGATCTGGTAGGCGATCTTGACGGCCTCGGCGGCCATGGTCACCGGATTCTGTGAGATGGTGGCGGCCAGGGATCCGTTGCGGATGGCCTCGATGGCCTGGGCGGTGCCGTCGATGCCGATGACATAGATGTAGTCATCAGCGCCATATTCCTTGGCCAGACCGGCCTGCTCGATGGCCTTGACCGCA
>JAJRVT010000271.1 GCA_024277175.1 Chloroflexota bacterium
CAGGAATTCGAACAGCGCACCGTTCTCGAATATCGGCTGGCCCCGGCCCCGCTCTCGTTGATCCTGGGCGCGCGTCTGACCCGGCTCGCGCTGTCGGGGCTGATCTCCGGTGGCGTCCTGAACATTGCCATTGGCGCGATCACAGGCTACTGGCCCCATCCGCTATGGCGCGTGGGGCTGATCCTCCTGCCCGTGGGCATCATCGCCGGCTGCGTGGGCGTCATGGCCGGGTTGCTGTTGCAGAAGAGCATCCCCTCCTTCCTGGTGGGCCTGGTAACCTCCTTTGTGGCCTGGATCCTGGGCAGTTCTTTCGGCCTGGCCGCGGGCTTCAATCCGGTCTACGAATTCATCAGCCGCCTGACGCCCAACACCCACGCCGTCGAACTGCTCTTCCCCACCTATTTCGGCGTCGCCATCGACAGCCCCTGGCCCTCGGCGATCGTCCTCCTCCTCATGAGCGCGGGGATGGCGGCGCTGACCGTGTGGGTCTACCGTCGGCGCGTGTTGAAGGTGTCGTGATGAAACGCTTCTGGATTCTTTTTCGCACTGAGCTAAAGGCATGGCGACACGATCCCGTCACCGCGCTGGGCGGCTTCATCCCGGCCATTTTCATTCTCCTGGCCTTTGGTCTGCTCTTTGGCGGCCGCCTGAGCCTGAAAATCGCCTTTGTCAACCACGACGCCGGGCCGTACGGCGCGATTTTGCAGGAAACATTCGCCGAGACTATTTCCCCCTTTGGCACGCCGTATTATGATGCACTCGCCCTGCCTAAGGAGGAGGCCTGGGCAGCGTACGATGATCTGCGCCTGGACGGCGTCTGGGTCGTTCCCGAGGATTTTTCCCAACGTATCGAGGAGAAGCAGCGTCCGGGCGTAGAGATGCATTTCAGCAACTACATCGACGACCGGGCCAAGAATCATCGCCTATACGCCGCTGAAATCCTGTGGCGCTTCTATGAGAAGATCGGCTATCCCGCGCCGCCCCTGGCCCTGGCCGAAGAATATCCGCTGCCGAAGATGGTGCACTGGTTCCCCATCATCGCGGTGGGGGTGATGCTGCTGGGGTTCATGGTTGGGGGGATGATGAATATCTTTGCGCTCACCAACAAAGAGCAGGTGACCCGGGTGACGCTGGAATTTGGTCTGGCGCCCCGCTCGTTGCTGTGGGTGTTGCTGCCCAAGACGCTGTTGGCGCTGCTCATGGGCCTGCTGACGGGGACGGCGCTGCTGGGGATCCTCTATCTGTGGATCGGGGTCTGGCCGGGCGGGCGCCTGTGGGCGGTGTGGCTGCTGGCGGGGCTGGTCATCCTCTTCTGGATTCCCATCGCGCTGGTCGCGGGGCTGCGCACCCGCTACTTCGCCGGAGCCATCGCGGTGGTGCTGGCGGGGCTGACCCTCTTCTTTATCGGCGGCGGGCTGGCCATGGTGCGCGGTTTCGAGGACAAAGTGCTCTGGATTGCGTGGCTCTTCCCCAACATCTACGCCGTCGATCCCCTGCGCGACCTGATCCTCTTCGACCAGTGGCCGGCGGATTGGCGTCCGACGCTGCTCAGGTTGACGCTCTTTGCAGGCGGCGCGCTGGCTGTGGGATGGGCTATCACTGCGCGGCGGCTGCGGCGCATGGGATGATGAAGAAGTAAGCGATTGGAGTTCGAGAGATTCGTCTCTCAGCCAGAGAGCAACTAATCTCCCAATCTCCAATCGCTTATCCCCTCACCCTCTCCATCCTACACCACCCGGTTAGCCGAGAACGTGCATGCTCCCCGCCGCAAAGGCCATCAGGACGAAGAGCAGCGCCGCGCCGGACATGACCATGGCCAGCCGCGTCTCCTTCATCCGGTCATTCGGGCGCAGCCAGTAGAAGAGCAGAAAGAAGGCCAGTGGGGCGATTCCTCCCAGATAGTGGGTGTAAAACTGGAAAGAGCCGAACCCCTCCTCCACCAGCCCAATCCCCATCAGAAGCTGCGCTATCAGCGCAACCTGGGTCACGATAAACAGGCGTGAAGCCAGGGAGGTGAGCGGCTGCTTCTTCCAAGTCAACCAGCCGGCGACGATAAACGAGGCCAGGCTGGCGATCAAGACCAATGCGCCTGTCTCCATGTGAATGGACGGTGAAGCCAACAGCGCGCCGATGTCCAACGATGGCCCGAACATGGCCAGCGCCAGACCGGAGACAAAAGGAATCAGCCAAAGCGCCCACACCAGGATGCTGAACCGGTGGAAGCTGATCGCGGCTTTCTCGTCTTTGCGCAGCAGAACGATGGTCGCCCAGGCTGCGTGCACAAACATGAGCAAAATCGCGGCCAGGCCGGTGATGCTGTGGATGTTGATGGTGAAGCTGCCCGCCATCCGGCCCATCAACGTTGTGCCGACTGTGTCAGCCGTAAAGCCGAGCCAGAAAAAGGCCAGATGCCACCACTTCAGCCGCCCGGCGAACTTTTCGCTCCACACGCCGATGGTGTAGAAGGTCAGCGCCGAGATCATGGCGACAATGGAAATCAGTAATGTCGTTGACATTTTTTGTTCTCCTTATGTGTCGAGTCAGCGACCATTATGGAACGCGAATTTTTACCGGATGGAGCCAGATTGTCACGGATTTTTTCTGAAAAAATCCGTGACAATCCGTTTGAATCAGCGCAAATTCGCGTTCCAATCATGCTCCCTGAAGTAACCAACGAATTACGCAGATGATGCCTGTTTGCCTATCCCCAGCTTGACCAGCGCCAGCAGCGCGGCCGTCGCCGGCCCCACGCTGGCCCAGGCCGCGGTTTTGAACCAGAAGACCGCATCGCCCGGCGCGTAGGTCAGAAAACCCAGGGCCAGCAGCGCCAGCACCAGCAGACCCACGCCGCCCATCCAGAGGGCGTTGATGGGATGCTGCAAGCCGGGTCCCTGTCGCCCGAACCGGGCCAGGATCAGGCCCAGTAATACGCTGCTCACCCACCCCAGGAGCAGGTTGTGCAGGAAGAAGATGCGCAGGGGACCGCCGCCCGCCCAGCGCCACAGGCCGGGCCAGAGCAGGGCGATGGCCCCGCCCACATAGACTACGCCAAAGAGGAGGCCAAAGCGGACCAGGACCGGAAGCTCAGACCAGCGCCGGAAGAAGGCCCACAGGTGACGGGCCAGGAGCAGGGCCGCGCCCAGGTTGGCCAGGGCCGCCACCCAAAACATGGCCGGCGTCACCAGGGAAGGGAGCATGCCCAGGATGAACGTGGGCGCCAACAGGATGCCCAGGCTGGCCACGGGCATGCCGTCCGGCAGGGGATCGTTTTCGCCCAGGGTCGCCCAGAGTACGCCCAGCAGCCCCATGGTGAACCAGCCCACAGAGAAGAGGTCCAGGAAGAGATGCAGGAAGAACTGTTGCAGCATGGGATTGCCGACGTCCAGCAGGATGGTCGCAGGCAGCCCTGCGGCGCCGATGGAAGAGAGCATCATCAAAATGATGGCCCAATCCCAGAGACGCACGGGCAGGGGACGCTCGCCCATGCCCCGGGTGGCGCGCACATAGAGCCAGACAAAGATGAACCAGGAGAGGCCGTTGAATGTGGCGGCCATGGACCCCAGGGGCAGGCTGGCTGATCCGATCTGGGTCAGCCCGTAGCCGTTGATCCAGAAGGCCGGATAACTGAGCAGGGCGGCGAACGCGGTCACGCCCATCTGCCAGCCTACGCCCCTGGGGAGGGGACGGCCGGTGTAGCGGGGCAGGAAGAGCCAGATCAGGGCCATCAACCCCGGCGTCACCCAGCCGAAGTACATAAGATGGCTGTGGGCGTGGCGCACCGCGCCGAAATTCGACGCCCAGGCGGGCATGCCCTCGGTGAAGCCAAAACGCAGCAGCACCCCCGTCCACGCGGCCAGGGCCAGCATGGAGACAGCGAAGAAAAGAAAAGATTTCGTCAGTCGATTGTTCGTCATACCTTATTCGCCTCGATTATCTGTCGCGCCTTTACGCATCTGAACCGTTCAACCGCTGAATGATTGAATCCGTCCAGGCCAGTTCAGCCCGAAGATGATAAACCAAATGATCGAAAACCAATTGCAGACTGCTCGGATGGCCGGGAATACTCTCAGCGACGGCTAATTCGTCAGCCAGTTCCGCCCGCCGTTTGAGCAGCAGCGAACGCGCCTCCGCCGGATCCAACTGATCCAGGAAGACCAGCCCGATATCGCCGGTAAAATACGCCGTACGGTAGTGGGCCAGATTCTCGCGCAGCAGCCGTTGAAACTCAGCCTCGCCCGCGGGCGTCAGGTGATAGACCTGGCGCGGCGGACGGTTCCCTTCCTGCCGGGTCTCCTGCGAAATGAGGCCCGCCTCCTCCATTTTCTTGAGCAGGTAGTAGGCCGTCGATTTCTTCATGTCAGTGCAGGAGGCCAAATTTTTGTCGATGAACTCATGGAGTTCGTATCCATGCATTTCCTGCTCACGCAGGATGCCTAAAAGCAATAATTCTCGATCCATCATAACCCTCCAATTTTGAATAGCCAGATTGTACTATACAAAATTCAAATAGTCAATTTTGACTATATTATGATTTTTTCCGGATGTCAACTGCGAAAGCTTCGATTCGAACGCGGATTCCCGCTGATAAGAACAGATTTTCACGGATTTCCTGTGAAAATCCGCGTTCCAATAACGATCGACGAACAATCACGCTTCTTCTACAAAAATCCGAATCGGGTGTACAATGCTGGGTGAGGCTCCTTCGTTCGGCGAACCACCCCCAGCCTTGCAGCTTTTCGCAGCCCCCACAACCTCTATCCTGCCATTGTTCAATCGACAAACCGCCCGTCACCGATCCTGGATTCAGGGTCAATTATGAAGAATATGGAGGTGGAAAAGATGAACATTCGCAACATCCGCAACGATCACTCCGTCGTCGTCCCAGCAACAGTAGAGAAAACGCACATTCGGTGGCGAACCGGGAGAAATATAGGGGCGGCGACGCTGTTGGCCGCCGCCGTGCTGCTGCTGTCGTTCTCCGCCGTCAACGCCCTGATGGGGGGCCAGGGGCTGATGTGGAGCGTGTCCCAGAGCGAACCGCTAAAATTGGTGGTTTGTTGGGAGAATCCCGACGCCGCCGACCCCTTGGCGGGCGAAACCGACCAGACGCCCGGCTGGCAACGCCGCGAGTGGGTGCGCCTGGCGCTGAAGCATAGCTGGGAACGGGAGTCCCGCATCATTTTCACGGGCTGGCAGCAGTGTCAGGACGAAGCCAATCCCGCGCCGCCGCCCCACACCCTGGGGCCGAGACGTCCCGGCGCAGCGGACGAAAACATCAAGATCCACATCACATCCAGTGGCGGCGGCCAGAATCCGGCCCACGGATCCTGGGGCGATTACCAGCAGTCAGGCATAACCCTGAACCTGCACTGCGGCAGCCAGGACTGCATGGAATCCCTCGCCATCCATGAGTTCGGACACGCCCTGGGTCTCTATCATGAGGAGGAACGCGGCGACTGGCCGAACGACATCCCCGGCTGCCCGCCCCAGACCCACCCCACGACCCCGCCATGGTGGCCCATCCCCACTGAACTGCGCTGGGGCGCGCCCGACCGCAATTCGGTCATGGCCTACTGCTCCGGCGGGCCTACCGCCCTCAGCCCCGGAGACGTGGCCGCCATCCAGCACGCATACGAGCGTCGTCTGCCGGGAACTTTGCTCTCGCTGCCAGGGTCGCTCTGCCTCAGCGATCATGCCGACGCCGCCAACGGCGAGAACGCGTTCGGCTGGGAATGCGACGAGGCGAATGACGATCAGGAGTGGCGTTATGACGTCGCCAAGAGCGCCCTCTACATTCAATGGCCCGCGGACCCCTCCAATACCCGCCGTTGTCTGGATGTGAATGCGAATAACGGCAGCGACGTACAGATCTGGGATTGCCTGGATGGATCGAACCAGCAATGGCAGTTCCAGCGCACCATGGTGCGCGGCTACGGCGGACTCTGCCTGACGCGGCCTGCAGCGGGCGCAGGCGCGCTCACCATGCAGCCCTGCACCGGAGCCGACAGCCAGCTCTGGCGCGTCGAGCCGAGCGATCTCCTCGCCGACGCCGTGCGCCTTCGCGCCGACTCGGACAACCTCTGTCTGGCGCTGGACGGCGGATCGGGGAGCGACGCGCTGGCCAAACCCTGCTCACTGGATCATCATGTCTATCTGCCCTTGGTTGACGGAGCGGCGAATGTGACGCAGGCTTCCGCCGCCTCCATGGACGATAAAGCCAGTGCATCAGCAGGCGCGTCGCCCTGGTGGATGGACTTCTATCTGAGTCCGGGAGGCAGCATCCGCGTGCCCAGTCTCACTTCAGACAGCCTCTGCCTGGATGTGCAGGACGTCTGGGACAGTGAGTTCACGGCCGGCCAAGGCGGGCCTGTGGCCGGGCAGCGGGTGCAGTTCTTCAAATGCTACGACGCGCAACTGAACCAGAAGTGGAGCTTGAGCGGGCGCCTTGTTTCCGACAACAAATGTCTCGCCCTGAGCGGAGACGTCACGGCGAACGGCGCTCCCGCAGAGGTGACGTCGTGCAGCTCGGCTGCGCAACAGAACTGGGATTACCACTGGTGACGCGCCCAATAGCCTACGACAGGGAAACGGTTCGCGCGTGGTGAACGTTTCTGTGTAGCCGATCCGAAAATCATCGATATCCAGTATCTATTCAGGCAGGTTTCAGGAGAACGCGGATTTCCGCTGATTGAAACGGATTTTCACGGATTTTTTCAGAAAAAATCCGTGAAAATCTGGCTTCATCTGTGAAAATCCGCGTTCCCCTGATGATCGCTGAATAGTCACGATATCCGTAAAATTCGGTTTCTCCCCCTAAAATTGTCGAGGAATCACGTTTGGAGCGAGAGGAACCGAAGCTTACCATGAACAAGATGACAACAGCCAAACACCTGAAAAGCCTTTCGATTGTCGCACTCCTGCTGGCGGGATATACGCTTGTTCAGATGGCGATCCCGTCCATCGCCAACGCCCAGGGTGCAGGCACGGTCCCCGGCGCGCTGCAAAGCTATGTCACCACCCGCTCCATCGGCTTCGAATGGAAGATCAGCGGCGACGACAACCATGACGCCACCGTGACCGTTCGGTACCGGACGCAGGGGGCCAGCGACTGGAAAGAGGCGCTCTCCCTCTTTCGGGTGGATTACAAGGAATTCAATATGCTGGCCGGGAGCATCCTCTTCCTGGAGCCAGGTGTCACCTACGAAGTCCAACTCGATCTGGCCGACCCCGACGGCGGCGCTGACAGCCGGACGCTCACCATCGCCACCCGCGCCGCCCCCGCCCTGCCAGTTGGCGGGCGCACCTTGCATGTCATCCCCGGCGCGGGTGGCGGCGATGGCTCGGAGTCGAATCCATTTCAGGGGATGGCCGCGGCCCAGGCTGTGGCCCAACCTGGGGACATCTTCCTGATCCACGCCGGATATTACCCGGGCGAAGTAGAGTTTACGCGCTCGGGAACGGCCGCCGACTACATCGTCTGGAAGGGGACCGGCGACGGGGAGACGATTTTCGACAACGTGCGCATCAACGCCGACTACATCTGGCTGGAAGGGCTGAAAATCACCGATACCGACTATGGCCTGCGCACCTATAACGAGCCCCAGGGCGTCGTCATCACCCGCAACGCATTCATCGACTGCGACTATTGCATCTACCTCAACCACGGCGGCGAAAACTGGACCATCACCGACAACGTCATCGTGGGCGACACCCCGCCGGAGAGCGGCTCCTTCAGCGGCGAGGGCGTCGAGTTGAATCACACCAGCGGGCATGTGGTCGCCTATAACCGCATCTCCCGGGTCGCTGACGGCGTCTCCTACCCCGGCCACAATGTGGATATCTACGGCAACGACATCTACGACGTAGCCGACGACGGCATCGAACCCGATTACGGCTACGCCAACGTGCGCATCTGGGGCAATCGCATCTCCAACGCCTATCACAACGGCATCAGCTTCCAGCCCATGAACGGCGCGCCCTGGTATATTATCCGCAACCAAGTGGCCGCGCCTGCGGAAAACGCGCTGAAACTGCGCGACAGCGTAGACCGGGCGCTGCTGGCCCACAACACCTTCGTGGGCTGGCAGGGAGCCCAGACCGTGCAGACGCAACGGCTGCTCTCCATGCAATCCAACAACAATCTGTGGATCACCGTTTCCGACTGGTACGCGTGGGAAAACGGGAGCGGCGGCGCGCCCGACTGGCGCACCAATCTGGACTATGACGGCTTCGACTGGGGCGATTACGTGTATGCCTTCAAGTGGGGCGAGCGCTATCCTGACCTGCCCAGCTTCCAGGCCGCCACCGGGCTGGAGACCCACGCCCTCCGGGTGGACAAGGACGTCTGCTTCGAGACGTTCGACGTGCCGAACGCGCCCCCTGGGTCGGTTCCCCTCCAGTTTATGACCCTGCGGGCCGATTGCAACGCGGTGGACGCGGGGATTCCGCTGCCCAATATCAACGATGGCTATCTGGGCGCCGCCCCCGATCTGGGCGCTTACGAAGTGGGCGCGGATCTGCCCCATTACGGCCCGCGCACGATAGCGTCCTTGACGCCCGTGTCGTATCTGCCTGTGGTGGAACGGCCATAATCGCCCGCATACGGAGCCAACGTTGAACCGCAGGTCGCAGATCGACGCCTATAAACTCACGCTGATGGTCGACGCCGGCGACTGCTTTCGCGATCTCTCTCCCCATGTCGCCTCCATCGATGGCCGCGGCAGGCAGTTCATCCTCCGGGCCGATCCGGTCTGGTGAACAGCAGTTCAATATTTTCCGCATATCAAGGATGCGTTAGCGAAGGTCATAGCAAGCGAGGGCCCCCATGCCATCCCCAACGCCACCCCAGGAGCAGGCGCTCCTCAGCGCCGAAGCCGAATCCCATATTCTGGACCTGAGCGGCGTGGTGGTGGACGCGCTGCGCATCAAGCCGCCCTGCTATAGCTGGTCCATCCTGGGCAAGCCGCACACCTGGCTCCCGCCCCACCGCCGCTATTCCGAGTTCACGGCCTTGAATCTATGGCGGCCCTGGCGCACGCTGCGGACCCTGATCAACGTGACCGTGCCTTCCCTGCCCATGACCCCGCCCCGCTTTGGGCCGCCCGTCTGCAACAACATCTTCTGGCAGCCCACCGTGGTCCTCCAGCGGCCCGATCACTACGGCAGCTACACCTCCTTTCCCGATGAAGCCTGGTTCTTCATCAACGGC
>JAJRVT010000272.1 GCA_024277175.1 Chloroflexota bacterium
AGGCAGGAGCAGATAAAATTCTTGTGCGTCTCCCGTCAGGATCCCGCCTTACCTTGTGGTGGACCGAATATACTTTACCGCACGAAAGGCGGTTTGATCAATGACCGTCTACAAAACCCATAATACCAGAACGCGGATTTACCGGATCGGGCGGATCAGCGCGGATTTTCAAAGAAATCCGCGCTGATCCGCCCGATCCGGTAAATCCGCGTTCTATGGTTTTTTTATCGGAGCATCTGCATGCAGACTTATTCACATCTGTTGATCAACGCCACCGTGGCCAAGCCGTTGAAACGGCGGGGCGTGGCCATCAGCGCTACGGCCTTTGTGCTCGGTGGGCTGATTCCCGATCTGCCTTTCTTCATCCTCACCATTTTAGGCGCGATCTATTACAACACCATCGGCACGGTCCCCACGGGCGAGACGCCCATGACCTACATGCACATGACCCTCTACTTCACCGACCCGCTCTGGATCGCGGCCCACAACTTCTTCCATGCCCCCTTCATCCTGCTGGCCATCGGCCTAGCCGGTTACCTGGCCCAGCGACGGTCGAAGATGTGGGGGACTTATCTGCTTTGGTTTGCCCTGGGTGCGGGGCTACACACAACCATCGATATCTTTACCCACGCCAACGACGGACCGGTCCTCTTCTTCCCCTTCAACTGGACCTGGCGTTTCAGCAGCCCCGTCAGCTACTGGGACCCAGAGCACTACGGCCTCATCTTCGCTCCCCTGGAACATATCCTAGATGTGATCCTTATTTTCTTCCTCGTCCGTGATTGGCGGCGGAAGCGGCGACGGACGGCGGCAGTGGCAGGATGACAGGGTGACAAGATGAGGGGGTGATGCGTCATCCTGTCATCTTGCCACCTTATCACGCCAACGCGCTCTCCAGCCCGGAGTCGCGCACGAAGATGCACGTGGAGTTGGTGGCTTTGCTCATCTGCTGCATGAAGGCCACATCCACGGTGTTTTGTAGGCCAAAGATGTTGAGGTCGGCCTGGGGCGCCTGGGGCAGAAACTCCTCGAACGATCCGCAACTGACGATGGCCCGGGTGTTGTGGGGCATGCGACCCAGGTCGATGAGCCGACGGAAGAAGGCTTCGCCGTTGGTCTGCTCCGCGGGATCGGCGACTACGGTGATCAGGTTGATGTGGCCATGCCAGTTGCGGGCTAGTTGGTAAGCCAGCAGCAGCGCCAGGTCCAGGTTGGAGAGTTGCAGGCCCACCTCCCACGCGGGGCTCTGCTCCCGGATCCAGACGTTGATCTCTTTTTCACGGCCCAGCGCTGTCAGAGGATTGTCCATGAAGAGCAGCACGCCGATCTCATTCTCTGCGGCGTGATTCACCAGATGTTGCAGGCGCTCCTCCTGGCCCGGCCCATGTCTGACCGGCAGGAAGAGGATGTTGGGCCGGAAGAAGGCGCTGCGGTAGACCTCCATGACGGTCTGCATGCTGCGTTCGAAGTGATCCCCATCCATCTCCACCAGCGCCACCCTGGCGAAGATGCCCTCGGTGGCGAAGATCTCCTCGTAAGCCGGCAATCCTTTCAACTGAGCGCGACCGCCATGCTGACAGACGCCCACGATATGGAGCGAGCCGTTGGGGCGCGTGATCGCGGTCAGGAAGCGGTAGCTGCGCCGCAGTTCGGCTGTGGAATGGACCGGCCCCAGCAGGCTTGGCTTCCAGGCCCGGTCCTGGCCCTGGGGTAGGTTGATGGTGTGTTTGGCCGCCCATTCGGCCAGGGTGGCGAACATGCCGCTACGCACATCGCTCCACGGCGATTTGAGCTGGCGTCGTTGTAAGAGCTGGTAGAGCGCAATCACCGTCACCAGGGAGACGGCGCTGAAGATGGGTGCGATCAGGAACATGGCGATCAGCGAGCCTGCCAGACCGACCATGGGGACGACCCGGGGGATGGGCATCAGCGGACGCCAACTGGTCAGCTTCATGGTCTGCTCGATCAGCACCACGGCGTTGAGCACCGCGTAGGTGATGAGGAAGAACATGGTCATCAGCGGCGCGATGCGGTTGAGGCCGTTGCTGGACGAGAGGCCGAAGAGCAGGGTCGCCACGCCGATGGCCGCGGTCACATACATGGCCGGCCGTGGTTCGCCGGCAGGCGATTCTCTGGCCAGGATTTTGGCGAAGGGCGCCACGCCGTGGGCCGCCATGGTCTGGAGGATGCGGGGCGCGCCCACCAGCGAGTTGAGCGCGGCCGAGAAGGTTGCCGCCAGAATGCCCGCCTGCACCGCCCATCCCCACGCCGCCCGGTCCACCATGATGGTGAAGTTGGAGACCAGTTCGGCCGGCGTGGCCGCCAAGGACGCCCAGTAGGCCAGGCCCATGTAGACCGCGAAGCTCACCACCACCGCGGCCAGGATCCCCCGAGGGATGTTGCGCCGCGGATTTTTCAACGTGCCGGACATGTTGACGCCGGCCAGCAGCCCCGTCACCGCGGGGAAGAAGACCGCGAAAACCTCCCAAAAGCCGCCTTCTGGATAGGCGCCCAGGAGTTGGGGCGTCTGAAGCCCACTCGCGGGACTGAAGCGGGGGAGCAATCCCAGAAAGACCGAGAAGAGGGAGAAGGTGACAATGAAGAGGATGGGGTAGCGTATCTGGGTGGCGAAGTTGACGCTGACGAAGGCCACCACGCTGCAAACCAGGAAGGCGAGAAAGAGCACGATAATCTGGGGGTGACTGGGGAAAATAGAGCGCCAGCCCTCGGTGAAGGCGAAGATGTAGAAAGCCACCGAAATCGACTGGGCCAGATAAAAGGGGGCGTTGACGCTGCCGCCCACTTCCAGACCCAGGGCCTGGGAGATCAACGAGAAGGAGCCGCCCGCGCCCACCCGCACATTGGTCACCACCGTGGAGATGGAGAGGGCTGTGGCCATGGTGATCAGGTTAGCGCCGATGATGATGGCCCACGCGCCCAGGAGACCGGCGTTGCCCACCACCCAGCCAGTGCGCAGGTACATGACCGCGCCCAGGATGGTCAGCAGCGTAGGCAGGAAGACGCCTTCGAACGAGCCGAATTTTTTGGTTGGACCGCCGCTTCCCTTGCTTCTGGAAAACAGGTGTATGAATTTATCGACCATCGTTATTTACTTCCATAGACGCCTTTTGGGCGCAGGCTGTGAACGGTGCGTCTCCAGTATAACAGTCCGCATGTTTGAGGGCGAAATGAAGAATCGGCCCCCTGGTTTCCAATCCTAAGGGAGGCTTGGTCGGGCGTTCGTCCTTGTAGGTGCGGTTTGGAAGCGCACGGGCTCGGGTGGAGGGAATTGTGCGGCTGCAAGCCGCGCCTACGGGTCGACCGGCGGTTCGCCCTTGTGGGTGCTGTGGGAGAACGTGGCTGGGCCTGGCTGGCGTTCCCCCAGGGTTGGGGGGGGGGGGCAGGGAACGCGCCCAACGATCCGGATCGTTATCCCTTTTGCGCCCGGCGCACCCGATTTGTTTGGGCGACTTTTCGCCTGTGGTACAATGAATCGTCTATGAATCAACGAAAAATCCTGGCCGTCATCGGCCTGCTCTCCCTGATCGCGATCGCCCTTGGCGTCGGCTATATCTCTTACCCGCTCCTGCACCCGGCGGCTGAGCCGGTGGCCGTAGGCGAGCAGCCGCCTGTCGCCCAGGAGCCGGTGGACATGGGCCTGTATTGGGAGGTCTGGCATCTGCTGGACCGGGATTTCTACGGCGATCCGCCCGATGCAACCGAGCAGGTGCACAGCGCAGTGCGCGGCCTGGTGGACTCTTTCGACGATCCCTACACCTATTTCGTGGAGCCTCAACCCCGGGAACTGGAGCGCGACCAACTGCGCGGCAGTTTCGGCGGCATTGGCGCGTTCATCGAGCCGGTCGAGGATGGCTATATCCTCAAGCCCATGCGCGGCCAGCCGGCGGACGAGGCCGGCGTGCAGGATGGCGATCTGCTCCTCTTTGTGGACGACGTGGAGATCACCTCGGCCATCACCCTGGATGAGATCACCGCGCTGGTGCGGGGACCGGTCGGCGAGGACGTGCGTCTGCTGGTGCGCCGCACGGTGGATGACGCCGACCACAGAGACGCCCACGACGAGGAGTTGGCCATCGTCGTGACCAGGGCCTTGATCGAAACGCCCAGCGTCACCTGGGAGATACGCGACGATGGTAAGGGCGACCGGGTTGGCGTCATCACCCAGAGCATCTTCAGCGAACGCAGCGCGGAGGAGATGCGCACCGCCCTCCGCGAGCTGACCGCAGAGGGTGCGGATCGCTTTATTCTGGACCTGCGCGGCAACCCAGGCGGGCTGGTGACGGCCGCGGTGGAGATCGCCGACATGTGGCTGGATGAGGGCCTGATCCTCATCGAGGAGAAGGCCGATGGCAGCCGCACCACCTTCGAGGCCGAGCCGGGCCAACTGACGGCCAACGCACCCCTGGTGGTGCTGGTGGACGGCGCTTCGGCCAGCGCCGCCGAGATCGTGGCCGGCGCGCTCCAGGACCAGGGACGGGCGCAGTTGGTTGGCCAGCAGACCTTCGGCAAGGGCAGCGTCCAGTTGATTCACGAACTCTCTGACAAGAGCAGCCTGCACGTGACTAATGCCGAATGGCTCACGCCCAATGGCCACGCCATCACCGGCTCCGGTCTGACGCCCGACCAGCCTGTGGCCGAGGGGGAAGACCCCATGGCCAGTGCGTTGGAGTTGCTCCAGGGCGTCTCGGTGGCCAATGCCGGCGTGGATGGAACTCAGCCTACGGAGACGCCGCCGGCTGAGTGAGGTTTGTAGGCTGTGCACACGACGAACGGCATATATTTGGATGCGAACGAATGGTGGATCACGACATTGAACATGGGGTTGTCGGCGGTGATAAACCCGTCGGCGGCGATAAAAACCTGACTGACCAGACCCGTTCCGAGCGTGGGACGACGGATGATTCCCTGAGCCGGACCTGGCCGCTGCTGTGGGGATTCGTGGGCGCGCTGATCGCGCTCTCTCTCTTTTTTGTCGGGCTGGGCGTCGGCTTTGGCCTGGGACGCTGGCGGAGCGATGGCCACGCCAGCGCCGGGCTCGGCCCCATTCCCGCGGTGCGGGCTGTGGATGCGCGCACCGAGTTGGGGCCGGCTTTCGAGACCTTCTGGGAGGCCATGAACTTCCTTTATCGGGATTTCTATGGCCAGTTACCGACGAATGACGAAGCTACGTACGGGGCCATCCGCGGGGTTATCGAGCAACTGAACGACCCCAACACCTCCTTTATGACGCCCCAGGAGGCCGAGTTCTTCCGCACCAGCATGCGCGGCCACTTCGAGGGCATCGGTGCGCATGTGGAGTGGGACGAGGAGTATGATACAGTCGTGGTCACCGAGCCCTTCGAGAATCAGCCGGCCTGGAACGCAGGCATCCGTCGGGGCGACCTGATCCTGGCCGTGGACGGCGAGAGCATCGTGGGGACGAACCTCAATGATGCCGTGGCCAAAATTCGCGGCCCCAAGGATTCGACGGTCGTGCTCACTATCCTGAGCGGCGGGGAGGGCGAGCCGTTCGATGTGGAGGTGGTGCGGGATCGGATCGAGCCGCCCACCATCAGCACCACCACCCTGGGCGAGGAGGGCCAGGTCGCCTATGTGCGTCTGAACACCTTCAACGAGAACGCCGGTCAGCTTGTGCGCCAGGCCGTTCAGGACGCGGTGGACCGGGGCGCGACCGCGCTGGTCTTCGATCTGCGCGGCAACACGGGCGGCCTGCTGCGGGAGGCGGTCAAGGTGGCCAGCGTCTTTCTGGAGGACGACGAGACGGTCCTGATCGAGCGCTTCAGCGATGGCCGGGAAGAGATCTACCGCACCGAAGGCAAGCCCGTGGCTCCGGATCTGCCCCTGGTGGTGCTGGTCGATGGCGGCAGCGCCAGCGCCAGCGAGATCGTGGCCGGCGCGTTGCAGGACGCGGGGCGTTCCGATCTGATCGGGACCACCACCTATGGCAAGGGCAGCGTCCAGTTGCCCCACACCCTGACCGACGGCTCCATCATGCGGGTGACCATCGCCCGTTGGTACACGCCCGACGATCGTTCCATCGACGGGGCCGGCCTGGAGCCGGATGTGGCGGTCGAGATCAGTGATGAAGAACTGGAAGCCGGCGAGGATCCCCAGCTTGATCGGGCGCTGGAGATTTTGCAGGCGGAGTAGGCGTGACAAGATGAGGGGGTGACAAGATGACTGGTCGCCCCTTTACTTTGTCAGCGATCAACAGATAAGCGAACCAACTATGGCTAAGAAAAAGAAGAAGGACCAGGGCCCGCCTCGCGGCCCGCGCACTGTGGCCACCAACCGCAAGGCGCGACACGAATATTTTATCGAGGATACATACGAAGCTGGGATCTCGCTGCTGGGCACCGAGATCAAGTCGGTGCGGGCTGGCCAGGTGAACCTGCGCGATGGCTTTGTGCTCATCCGCGACGGCGAGGCCTGGCTCATGAACGTTCACATCGCCCAGTATGAGCACGGCAACCGCAACAACCACGAGGAGACCCGCAAACGCAAGCTCCTCCTCCATAAGCGGGAGATCGAACGCCTCCACGGCCAGGTGACCCAGCGCAACTGGACCATCGTGCCCCTCAAGATGTATATCAACGACAGGGGGCTGGCTAAGGTGCAGATCGGCCTGGTGCGGGGCAAGCGACAATACGATAAGCGCGCCACCATCGCCAAGCGTCAGTCCGAGCGCGAGGTGCGCCGGGCCATGAAGGACGCGATGCGTAGGTGACAGGATGACAAGGTGGCAGGGCGCCCGTCATCTTGTCATCTTGTCATTTCCGCCCGCGGAGCATTGTCATGAACCGACGCACGTCCGTCCAATCGAACGCCATCCGACAGTTGCGTGCGTTGGCTTCGGACCCGCAGGCGCAGGCCGATTACGCGTGTGCGCTGCTCGAACCGCGCACCCGGCGCGATGAATTGATGGCTGCGTTGGAGGTGGTGGCGAGCACACCAGTTCTCGCCGCGCGTCCCCGGCTCCTTGTCCTGTACGACCATTTCGCGGCCCAGGACGGCAGGCGAGACCGGGGGACGTATGTCCGCAGCGCGCTGCTGAAGGCGTTGCGCCCGCTGGTGGAGCCGGGCGATCGCGACCTGCTGCTCACCGCGGTGACCACCTATGAGGATGCGCCGCCCGCATTCGACGACGATGCCGGTTTGCTGCGCGCCGCTGGGCTGATTGCGCTCAATGAGCTGGATGATGAGTTGGGGCGCTATCATGCCGTGCGCCTGCTGGCGGATAGGGAGAACAGTGAAAAGATGTCTGGCGAGCCGGCCGTCACCGCAGCCCAGGTGTTGGGCGCTCAGCATGAGCTGACGACCCTCTTCTTCTATGCCATGCGGCCCGCCCACCCGGACTACGGCGAGGTGACGGCCGAGTGTCTGCGTCAACTGGTCGCGCTGCCGCCCGCCATGGTCCCCGGCCTGATCGAGCGCCATGGCGGGTCCGACAGCGCCATTGTTCTGCTGGGACTGTTCGATTTGTTACTCGGCCACGAGGACGGTCCCCAGGGGCTGGACTTCATCATCGATTTTTTGGCGTCCACCCGGCGGGAGGATGTCTATCGCTATCTGGTCACCACCCTGGTCGCGTCCGGCGCGCCGGGTCTGCTGGAGCTTGTGCTGGCTTCGGCCCGCTATGAGCGAGACGGGGAGAAAATGGCCATCCTGGTGCGGGCCCTGGCGCTGGTCGAGGGCGATCCTGCGGTGGATGAGGTGTTGACGATACTCAATCAGAATTGACCTTTTATCTATGACTCAAACAGCACCCATCTCGAAAACCAAAGCCTGGATCATGGCGTCCCGGCCCAAGACGTTGCCGGCGGCGTTGGCCCCTGTGTTGGTGGGGATGGCGCTGGCCTACGCCGATGGCGGCTTTCGCTGGCTGCCGGCCCTGGCCGCGGCCGCGGGCGCGCTCCTCTTACAGATCGGCGCTAACTTCGCCAACGATTATTTCGATTTTTTCAAGGGGGCGGACACCCATGAGCGTCTGGGACCCACCCGGGTGACGGTCAGCGGGCTGATCGGCCACGGGGAGCTACGCTGGGGAATGGTGGCCGTCTTTGGTCTGGCTGCGCTGGTGGGGCTTTACCTGATCTACGTGGGCGGCTGGCCCATCCTGGCCATCGGCGTGGCTTCCATTCTGGGCGCGCTGCTCTACACCGGGGGGCCTTTCCCTTTCGGCTATCACGGCCTGGGGGATTTCTTCGTCTTTATCTTTTTTGGGTTGGTGGCTGTGGGGGGAACCTATTACGTGCAGACGTTGGCCCTGACGCCCCTGGTGTTGCTGGCCGCCACGCCCGTGGGCGCGCTGATCACCAACATCCTGGTGGTCAACAACTATCGAGATATCGAGACCGACGCCAGGGCGGGCAAGCGCACCCTGACCGTCATGATGGGGCGACGGGGCGCGCGCATGGAGTACGTCCTGTTGCTGGCCGTGGCCTACCTCGCTCCCCTGGCGCTCTGGCTGGGCTTCGGCTGGGCGCCGTGGGTCATGCTGCCCTGGATCACCCTGCCCCTGGCCGTCCCGCTGGCGCGAACCCTCTTCGTCAGCACCGACGGCCCCACCCTCAACGTCACCCTGGCCGGGACCGCGCGGCTGAGCCTCTTCTTCGGCCTGCTCTTCGCGGTGGGGATCGCGGTGGGGTAGGAGAAAAATAGAACGCGGATTTGGCGGATTGAGCAGAAAAAGCCGGATTTTTTGAAAAATCCGTGAAGGTCCCCCCAATCCGTTTAATCCGCGTTCTATTCAATCACACCGCAACTTCTTCCTTCTGCTCGGTCGTGGTCTCCGGCAGGGTCACGGGCAGTTCACCCTTGACGCTGTCATCCTGGGCTGCCACTTTATCTCCGCGGGGGATGATGATCCAGAGGAGGATGTAGCCCAATAAGGGACTGCCCATGCCCAGGAAGATTAAGGCAACGAAGGCGATGCGGATCAGGGTCGGGTCCAGATCGAAGTATTCCCCTAGCCCTCCACAGACGCCCCCAATCATGCGGTTGGTGCGGCTGCGAGTCAAGCGTTTCTTAACAGTCATGTCGTTTCCTTTCATCTTCTATGGCGATTATGGCCTTTCACTGTATATCAGTACGCAGATCGGCTCCAGAAGTTTCGTCCCGCCCGGTTCGTATCGATTCGCGTTGGCGGCAACGTGGAATCAGCCCCATTCTGTGATATAATAGCTAGAGTCAAGAATGAGGCGCAGTCGAACCGCCCACGCATCGCGAACGCCTCTGGCCGCCACCACGAGCACCGGAATGACCGTTATCGATCAAATCTGGGACGGCGACGACGCCGCCAAGCCAATAAATCACCATCCAGCGGAACCCTCCACTCCCACCATGTGGCGTACGGACACTGTCCTGCGTCAGTTTTTGGAATCAGCGCCCATCGCGATCGTCACAACCGACCCCGGGGGGCGAATCGTCTACGCCAATGCCCGCCTGGAGGAGATGTTCGGATACGGTCCCAATGAACTTCTGGGGAAGACCGTGGAGGCGCTGATCCCCGAACGTTATCGTAGCATCCACATGGAACATCGCAGTCGCTATCTGGAATCGCCTCACGTGCGTGGCATGGGGTCCGGCATGGAGTTGGTGGGCAGGCGCAAAAATGGCGTTGAATTCCCCATCGAAGCCGGCCTGAGCTACATCCAGACCGATGCCGACATGCTGATCGTCAATTCGATCACCGACATCTCCCGCCGCAAGCAGACAGAGGAGATGCTGGAAGCGCGGGTGCGGGAGCGCACGCGCGAATTGGAGCGTCGCCGCCGGGTGTCGGAGGGTCTGCGGGATACACTAGCCATTCTGAACTCCAATCGCTCCCAGACTGAAATTCTGGATTATATCGTCACCCAGGCCAGTTGCCTGCTTTACGCCGACGCCAGCGCCATCTACAGCGTGGACCCAAGCAGCCAAAGTCTGGTCATGCAGGCTAATCACGGGCTGACGCCCGGGAATAGCCTGCATGATCAGAGCGCCTTCGACTTCGCGAAGGTGGCGGACGATCCTGAATCGGGCGCGGCCTCCACTCCGCATGATGATGACCAGCGTATGCACATCGTCACAGTGGAACGCCCCGACGATGACGATCAGACCGATATCTACCAGGCGGGGAAGTACCGGGCGGTGCTCTCTGTGCCACTGCTTGTCAAGGGTTCTATATACGGCAATTTGATCCTCTACTATGCGGCGCCGCGCAAGTTCTCCCCCGAGGAAATCGAACTGGCCATGACCGTGGGCGATCAGGCCGCCTTGGCCATTGAGAATGCGCGCCTGCGCACCCAGGTGGAGCGGGCCGCGGTGGCGGCGGAACGCAACCGCATCGCCAGAGACCTGCACGATTCGGTCACCCAGACTCTTTTTTCCGCCACCTTGATCACCGAGGTTTTGCCCAAGGTGATGCGTGACAATCCCGCGGAAAGCGAACGCCTGCTTGGCGAGCTGCGTCAGTTGACCCGGGGCGCGCTGGCGGAGATGCGCACGCTGCTGTTGGAGTTGCGCCCGGCCGCCTTGGGGGATGTGGAGATCGACGAACTGTTGCGTCAGTTGACCGAAGGGATTATGGGCCGCGCGCGTATGCCCATTGCGCTCTCCATCGAGGGGGACGGCGGCTTGCCGCCTGACGTCAAGGTGGCGTACTATCATGTCGCCCAGGAAGCCCTCAACAACGTGGCCAAACACGCCCGCGCCACCCAGGCGCAGGTCCGCTTGCAGGGCGATCCGGACCAGGTGACGCTCACCATCAGCGACGATGGGCGAGGCTTTGTGCTGGATGAGGTTACGTCGGAACATCTGGGGCTGGGCATCATGCGTGAGCGAGCCGAGGACATCGACGCCACGTTGGAGATCAAAAGCCAGGTTGGCGTGGGCACAGAGGTGACGATCACCTGGGCGCGTCCGTCCGCGCAGGAATAGAAAATTTGGGGAAGCAAACCTGTGAACGATGCACCGGAACGTATTCGCGTGATGCTGGTCGACGACCACGCTGTCGTGCGTCGCGGTTTGGCCGCGTTTCTGATGGCGTTCGACGATCTGGAGTTGGTGGGTGAGGCCGCCGATGGCTCCGAAGCGGTGCGCGTCTGTGAACGGGTGCGTCCCGATGTGGTGTTGATGGACCTGGTGATGCCTGAAATGGATGGGGCCACGGCCACCCGCACCATCCGCGAGCGCTTTTCCAATATCCAAGTGATCGCGTTGACCAGCTTCAAGGAGGATGATCTGGTCCAGGGGGCGTTGGAGGCGGGAGCAATCGGTTACCTGCTCAAGAACGTTTCCACCGATGAACTGGCTGACGCCATCCGTTCGGCCCACGCCGGTCGACCCACCCTGGCGCCGGAAGCTGCGCAGGCGCTCATTCATAGCGCCACGCGGAAGAACAACCACGAACCGGGCTATGACCTGACGGAGCGCGAACGGGAAGTGCTGCGCTTGATGGCCCGGGGGCTTAACAACACGCTTATCGCCGAAGAACTGGTGGTGAGCCGGTCGACCGTTAAGTTTCACGTCAGCAATATTCTGTCTAAATTGCACGCCACCAGCCGCACCGAAGCCGTGGCCTACGCCCTGCAAAAAAATCTGCTTGCGTAGGCGTTGAACTGGCGCAAAAAAAAAGCTGGCGTCGGTCGGGTGAAATGGATGACGTCCTCGCGATCATCCATTCCAGATAAATGTTCCACCACCCTGTCATGTTTCAGCACAACCGTAACCAAGGAGGAGAATTCAGTATGTCGCAACGCCCGCACAGCAGTTTCGGACTGGAAAACCACGGCATTTACAACCCTGATAATGTGTATTGGAATTTACCGACGCCCCAGCTATATGAGCACGCCATTCATCGGCATGAGGGGCATTTGGCGCACTTGGGCCCTCTGGTGGTGCGCACAGGTCAGCATACCGGCCGCTCCCCGCGAGATAAGTTTATCGTCAAAGAGCCTGTGCACAAAGATCGAATCGCCTGGGGAGATGTCAATGTCCCCATCGATGAGGAGCACTTCGATCGTCTGTACAGGCGGCTGATGGCTTATTTTCAAGGTCGCGACATCTATGTTCAGGACTGTTTTTCCGGCGCGGACCCGGCCTATCGCCTTCCGGTCCGGATCATCACTGAGACGGCCTGGCACAGCCTGTTCACGCGTAATATGTTCATCCGGGCCACTGATGAAGAATTGGTCAACCATGTTCCCCAGTTCACTGTGATTCAGGCGCCGAACTTCCATGCCCTGCCCAGCGAAGACGGCACCAATTCATCGGCTTTCATCATCGTCAACTTCGACAAACGGCTGGTCCTGATCGGTGGCACCCAGTATGGCGGTGAAATCAAGAAATCCATTTTTAGCGTCATGAATTACCTGCTGCCCATGCAGGGCGTGCTGCCCATGCACTGTTCGGCCAATTTCGGCGCCGACGGCAACGAAGAGAACGTAGCCATCTTCTTCGGCCTCTCCGGCACAGGCAAGACCACCCTCTCCACTGACCCGACCCGGATCCTGATCGGCGATGATGAGCACGGCTGGAGCGATAACGGCGTCTTCAACATGGAGGGCGGCTGCTATGCCAAGACCATCCGCCTGTCGCCTACGGCTGAGCCGGATATCTATGAGGCGACGCGCAAATTCTGCACGATCCTGGAAAATGTGGGCTTTGACCCCGCCACCGGACGCGTCGATCTGGACGATGATTCGCTGACCGAGAACACCCGGGCGGCCTATCCCATCAGCCATATCCCCAATGCCACGCGCACCGGATTGGGTGGCCACCCGAACAACGTCATCATGTTGACGGCTGACGCCTTCGGCGTCTTGCCCCCCATCTCGAAGTTGACGCCTGAGCAGGCTGC
>JAJRVT010000273.1 GCA_024277175.1 Chloroflexota bacterium
CAGAATATCCTTTTCGCGGAACTGCCGAGCCAGATCGCACAGTTGCGTGGCGAACGGCTTGTATTGGACATCGAGTTCCGACAGGTGTTGCGCCCGCTCGCGAATGCCCCGCATCATGCCGCGCTGGGCCAGCCCCAGCAAGATCGCCAGTTCCTCCGGGGGCGGGGGGATCATCTCGCCCACCTCGGCGTCGGGCGCTGTGGCGCTGTGCGCCCCATCCTCCGCATCACCCTCCTCTTCGGCGAAGACCCACTCCAGGCCCAGGTGGCGCTCCAGCAAGGCGAATAACTCCGTCATCTGCACCGGCTTTGCCAGAAAGCCATCGCAACCGGCCATTCGACTTTCCGCTTTGTCCTTTTCGAACGCGCTGGCCGAAGCCGCGATGATGACGATCCCACGTGGCGGGGAGCCGTCATCAGACAGGGCGGCGTCATCGATCCCGCCCGCCCTCTCCGCGCGGGCGTTCGCCGCCCGCCGGATCGCGCTGGTGGCTTCAAGCCCTCCCATGCCGGCCATGCGCAGGTCCATGAAGACGAGATCAGGGCGACGCTCGTCGGCCAGCCGAATCGCCTCCTCTCCGCTCGCCGCCTCCCAGACCTGGAAGCCAAGGGGCGATAAGAGATCGGTGATCAGCCTGCGGTTGGAGAGATTGTCATCCACCGTCAGGATCGTCCGTCGCCGCCCCCGATAGCCCGTAATCTCGCGCCCGTGGGCGGGCGGGCGGCTGGGCGCGGACGACGCCACGGGCAACGTCAGATCGAACCAGAAGACGCTGCCCTCGCCGGGGACGCTTTCCACCTTGATCTCGCTGTCCATAATGCGGGCCAGGTTTTGACTGATCGCAAGCCCCAGACCGGACCCCTTGTCCCGCTGTCGGGACTCACCCAGACGCTCGAAGGGGAGAAAGATGTCCTGAATGGCTTCGGGACTCAGGCCGACGCCGGTGTCTCTGACCGCGAATCGCAGGGTCGCCATGGAGACGGGTTCGTCCGAAAACGCCCCATTCCCCTCGGTCCGCCCGGCGTCCAGCCGCGTGATGCTGAAGGTGACGGTTCCCTGCTCCGTGTAGCGGATCGCGTTGCTGAGAAGATTGATGATGATCTGGCGCAGGCGCTTTTCGTCCACGCGCACCGCCGCAGGCAGGCCGGGCGCGACCTCGTATACGAAAGCCAAGCCGTTTTGATGGGCGCGCAGACGAAAGATGTTGACCAGGGTCTCCAAAAAAGCGGGCAGGTCGACCGGCGTCGGGAAGAGGTCCATCTTCTGGGCCTCGATCTTGGTCATGTCCAGAATATCGTTGATCAGCGTCAACAGATGTTCTCCGCTCTGCTGAATGATCGTCAGGCCGTTGACCTGCTGGGTCGTCAACTGGTCATCCCGACGCAGGATCTGGGTGTAGCCCAGGATGCCGTTGAGGGGCGTGCGCAGTTCATGGCTCATGTAGGAAAGAAATTCGCTCTTCGCCTGGTTGGCGTCTTCGGCCTTGCGGCGCGCGATTTCGGCGGCCTGATTGGCGGCGGTCAACTCCCGGGTGCGCTCCTCCACCCGCTGCTCCAACGAACCAATCAAGCCGCGCAGTTGCTCGGCCATGCTGTTGAACGCCACGCCCAGTTGCCCCACCTCATCCTTGGAGCCGACGGGGACTACGTGGTTCAAGTTTCCGTGCGAAATACGCTGCACGCCATCCATCAATGCGCCGAGGGGGCGGTTGAGCAGGTAATAAAGGGTGAGATAGATGAGGATGCCGGCCAGCAGGATCGTGATGAGCGCCAACTGGATGATCTGGCCGCGTAGCGCGTTGGTAGGCCCGGCCAGCTCTGAAACGGGGCTGAGAACGACGGCCTGGAGGCCGGCGTCGACGTCATCGAAGACGATCTCCTGCCAGGCGTAGTTGAACGCATCCTGATCGATGACCAGGGTCTCCGCTTCGCTGATCCGTTGTTCGCCGGCCGCGGGGCCTACGTCCGGCAGGCTGGTGACCAGGAGGCGTCCATCCTGGGCGAGCGCCATATCCAATCCCAATTGACGCGCCAGCGCGCGCACAGCCTCCGCGTCCAGGCGCTGTTCGATCTGGACGATGCCGACGGGGACGACCTCCTCTTCCCAGGTTTCAGGATGGGCCATGGACACATGCACCGGATACCATGTATTCAGCACGGGAACGCCGGCGTCGATGATGAATTCAGAGGTCGGTGCGGGGACATCACGCCATGTCCGGGCAAAATCCATCACGATCCCATCCTCTTCCGCGCGGACGAAATGATTCTCTCGATAAAAATCCTCCGGGGGGAATGCATAGGCTGAACTGATATCGAAATAATCCGGGGCCGGCGGGCGGAATTCGTCAGTGGGAATGGTGTAGAAAATGGGCTGGCTCGCTGCGCCTTTGCGCTGAAACTGGCCGAGAATGATCCGATCCTCTCCTAAGCGCAGCGCCGGGGCGGGCGCGGCGTTCGGAGCCATATCAAAGGGAGAAGTCTGGTAAAAGGTGATGGAGGAGAAGCTATTGAGCTGCTGAATAGAACGCAGCAGTTGGACCAATTTCAACTGTGACTGAAAGACGTATATCTTATCGGCGTCTTCGATCTCTCCACCCTGGCCTACGAAATCCGACTCGAAATACGAGCCGGGATCCGCATAATAGGGGCCGCGGTTGGTGAGCGCCTGAATTTCGGTGACGATGGGTTCGCTTTCTTCGAAGCTCCGCGCGGCCAGCGCAGCGTTGCGCTCCAACTGCGCGATCTGTCCCGCCAGGATCTGGGAGGTGCGGTCGAGTTCCGCCTGCTTCAGCCGGGTCAGGTTGTTGAAGCTGGTGGCGCCGATCAGCGCGGCCAGGCCAATGGTGAAGAGGATGAAGACGACGCCAACCACCAGCAGTATTTTTGTGCCGATCCCGATTCGCATCACGTTCTCCTATGGCGCATCCTGACCACCCGCGCCCACCCACTGTGCAAGCAGTTCGTCATAGGAGATGGTCTCCGGCTTGGGTCGGGCGCGAGACGGCTTGGGCGCGCCCGGTTGCGCCAGCCAGTAGTCCGCCGATCGAAGAGGCGCCAGTCGGGGCGAGTATCGGGCCATGCGCATCTCCGCCATGGCGTCATCCATGGCTTGGGCGATGGCGTCCATGGCCTGCTGGGGCGACACTTCGCCATCGATGGCGTGGGCGATGTTGGGCCACCAGAGCGCCGAAAGAGTGGGGTAGTCGGGCACGTTCGGCCCGGTATCCGTCCATTCTTTGCGCGCGTCGGAGCGATAGAATTCAATGAGACCGCCCCATTCGTCCTGGCGTTCGGTCACATAATCAGCAAAGACCGTGGATTTGCGCACCGGCGTGCCGCCAACCAGGAATTTTTCCAGCGTCACCGTCTTGGAAACCGCGAACTGGGCCCATAGCCAGGCCATGGCCCGCCGCTGCCCGCGCACATTGCGGGGGATGGTCCAGCTACCGGCGTCCTGATAGCCGACCTTCATGCCCGGATCCCAATAGCGGCCGTGGGGGGTGGGGGCCACCCGCCACAAGGGTTTGCCCTGGTCATCGACGACCGGACTGCCCGCCTGATGGAAGGCGTCATCCGAGAGCCAGGTCACATACTGGAAAATGCGCTGGGCGATGTCTCCCCGGGCGGCCTGGGGCCCGGCGTCGACCCAGCGCCAGTTGCGGGCCTCAGGCGGGGCGTAGAGGGTGAGCCACTCCACATATTTGTCCAGGGCGTAGACCGCGGCCGGGCCGTTGACCGCGCCGCCCCGTTCGATGGACGCGCCCACGGGGATGTTGTCTTCGACGCGAATGCCCCACTCGTCGACCGGCTCGCCGTTGGGCAGACCGATATCGCCAACGCCGGCGATGGAGAGCCAGGCGTCTGTGAACCGCCAGCCTAGCGATGGCGATTTTTTGCCGTAATCGAGAT
This sequence comes from Chloroflexota bacterium, assembly GCA_024277175.1. Lineage (GTDB taxonomy): Bacteria > Chloroflexota > Anaerolineae > Caldilineales > Caldilineaceae > JAJRVT01. The sequence goes on from JAJRVT010000273.1 coordinate 3,909, forward strand.
GCCCATAGACTGTGCGTCCATCGATCTTGCGCCCGGTGAAGAAGTCTGCAATGTCCTCATACGCGGCCCAGTTCAGAGGGACGCCCAAATCATAACCATATTCCGCCTTGAATTGAGCCTGGATGTCGGGGCGGGTGAACCAATCATAGCGAAACCAGTAGAGGTTGGCGAACTGCTGATCCGGCAGTTGCAGTTGGTCGCCGTTGTAATCCTGCCCGAATTCCAGATTGAGAAAATCGTCCAGGTCCAGGCCGGGGTTGGTGAAGGGTTCGCCTTCGCCCGTCATGTACTCGCTCAGGTTGACGACGCCCTGACTGCGCAGGTGGGTGCCCACCATGTCGGCGTCATTGACGTAAATATCGTAGAGGATGCGTCCGGTCCGCTGCTGTTCGGCCATGCGTTCCACCAGCGACCCTTCGCCAATCACCTCGTGATCCACGCGAATGCCGGTGATCTCTTCGAAGGCCTGGGTCAGCACCTCGCTCTCCCAGTAATGGGTTTTGATGTCTTCGGCGACGGATTTGATCCGTCGCCCGCGGAAAGGCGCCGCCGCCTGGGCGAACCAGCGCAGTTCCTCGATGCGCTCCTCCTCCGAAAGCACGGAGCGATCGAAATATTTGGCCCACTTTTCAATTGCCGCTTCGGTGGCGTCATCAAGGGGCGGGGACGATTGAGCGTTGGCTGTCGTCGGGGCGAGCATGGCCAGCGCCACGCCAAAGGAGAGAACAATCTGTAAAAATTTGGTCCAGGCGTTCACATGCATATATAGTATGGCTCAACGTGAAAAAGAATGCGATGCAGGGAGCCTTGCATCACAAAATATAATCGAAATGAGCCTTCTTGTCCACACCAGCCATGAACACTTACCGTCCGCCACTTGATTTCCAGAAATATACGATTCTGATCGTCGATGACTCTCCGGCCAATCTAGGCGTCGTTTTTGATTTTTTGGATAATCTCGGCTTCACGCTGATGGTGGCCCAGGATGGCGAAAGCAGCCTGGAAAAAGTCCGATTCGCCTTGCCCGATATTATCCTGCTCGACGCGCTGATGCCAGGGCTGGACGGGTTCGAAGTCTGCCGTCGCCTGAAGGCGGACCCGTCCACCCGCGATATCCCCGTCATTTTCATGACCGGGCTGACCGGCATCGAGGACAAAATCAAAGGTTTCGAAGCGGGCGCGGTCGACTACGTGACCAAGCCGGTGCAGGAACAGGAGTTGTTGGCGCGGGTGGTCACCCATCTGCGCATCCACAACCTGACGCAGAATCTGGAGCAAACGAATGTGCGCCTACAGCAGGAAATCGCGGCGCGCAAACGCTCCGAGGAGGCGTTGATCGCGTATCGGGATCAGCTGGAGGAACGGGTCCAGGCGCGCACGACCGAGCTTTCCCAGGCGAACCGACAACTGCGGGAGCTGACGGCCCGGGTCACCGAGATCGAAGAAAGCGAGCGGCGACGGTTGGCCCGGGAACTCCACGACCGGGTGAGCCAGGATTTGGGCATCCTCAACATCAATCTGAATATCATCCGGCAGGCGTTGCCCGCTAACGTCGCCCCGCCCATCCACACCCGCCTGGATGACTCGCTGCTCCTTAC
>JAJRVT010000015.1 GCA_024277175.1 Chloroflexota bacterium
CACGCTTCACACACCGCCTCTATTATATCACAATGGACGCCGAAAGCGTATTCCCGTCTCGAGGCCGTCATAAAGGATTTGTTCCTCTGCCCATGACCATACAGTAAGATTTCAATGGGCCGAGAATTGAGTGGATTGGGCGGTTCACGTAGTGAGCGCAAAGCGTCACAGATGCGGGTTTTGTGGCTGTTCAGGCACCGGGTTTTTTACTAAAAAATTTAGCTCTTCCCGCCTAATGGCGCTTTGCGCCCACTGCGTGATCAGCCCAATCCGCGGTCTATCAGTATCCGATAGACGGCCATCAGTTTTGCGGCCAACTTGTCCGGATCATGGTGAGATGGCATGGTTTCGTTGCGTAGATCGCCGTGGAAAAGTTGATAGTCAATAGCCTCATCAGGCTGGGGAAGCGCCACCCATTGCGCGCCGGCGTAGGGAATGGTCGCCAGGTCGTAGTTGTCGTTGGCCAGCGCGATGGTGAACGCGTTCCCGGCGTGGAGTCGCAACTGACGCATGTGATCCGAGACGGCGTAGCCGTCGGTCTCGCCCGGCTGGGTGGCGATATTGCAGACGTAGATACGCGGCGCGCGCGCCGCCGCGATGGCGTCGCGCACGGCCGCGACCAGCAGGTTGGGCATAACGCTGGTGAAAAAGCTGCCCGGCCCGGCCACGATCAGGTCGGCCTGGAGGATGGCCTGGAGCACGGCCGGGTAGGCGTGGGCGTCATCCGGCTCCAGAAAGACGCGCATGACCCGCCCCCGGGCCGCGGGGATGTTGCTCTCGCCTTTGACGGTCAACCACTCCTCTGCGCCGTCCTCTCCCTCACGCGCGATCTCGGCGCAGAGGGTCACGTGCTCCAGTGTGCTGGGCAGGACCCGCCCGCGCACGGCCAGCACCCGGCTGCTTTCGGCGATCCCGGCCTCGAAGCTGCCCGTCACCGCGGCCATGGCCGCGATGAAGAGGTTGCCGAAGCTGTGGCCGGCCAGCTCGCTCCCGCCTTCCCGGTCTGCGAACCGGTACTGCATGACGCTCATCATCAGGTCTTCAGCGTCGCTAAGCGCGGCGATGTTGTTGCGGAAGTCCCCCGGCGGCAACAGACCCATTTGACGGCGTAGACGACCGCTGCTGCCGCCATCGTCGGCCACGGTGACCACGGCAGTGATATCATCGGTGTAGGCGCGCAGGCCGCGCAGCAGTTGGGGCATGCCCGTGCCTCCGCCGATCACCACGACCCGGGGACCGAGTTGGCGGTGCAGCGACGGGGAGAGAAGTTGAGGGTGGGCATGCGATGCCGGTTCAGGCTCGGCCGGGGGGGGCGTGGAGGCGCCTGCACCGCCAGGCGCTGTGGTCGAGGGATTCTCTGCAGATTCGATGATGCGCTCGGGACGCAAGATGGCCGTGAGCGCGGCGCCGGTCCCCATGAGCAGCAGGAGGAGACCGGCCAGCCAGAACGCGATCTGCGCCGCCTGTTGGCCGCCCCTGCGCACCGCCAGCCAGCCGACCGCATCCAGGGCGTAGAGGAGAAACGCCGCGCCCAGGCCGGCGACCAGTGCGCCTGCGAACAGCAGCCCAAACTGGCGGCGGACAGCGCGCGCTGGTGGCGGGGTGAATTGATTCGAGTCTGGGGACGGGATGTGGTCAGTCATAGTGACTGGCATTATATCGTCAGTTGCACCTTCCAGGAAGCTGGCAGCTTCCTGGAAGGTCAGCACGTCCTATGCGTTCAGGATCAATTTCTCCATCGCTACGGCCGCGCCGTCTTCCTCGATGTCGGGCGCAACCCAGTCGGCCACGGCCTTGACCCGGGGGGCGGCGTTGCCCATGGCCACGCCGTAGCCGGCCGCGGTCAACAGCGGAATGTCGTTCTCACTGTCGCCGATGGCCAGCACCCGTTGCGGTGAGATACCCAGTAGAGCGCAGAGACGACGCAGCCCTTCTCCCTTGTCCACGCCGGGCGCAGTGCTCTCCACCAGGATCTCGTGAGTGCGGGTGATGGTGAGGGTCGAGTCGAACATTTCTTGCAGAAGCGGCTCCACGTCTGGCTCCACGCGCGGGTCGTTGACCATGATGCATTTGATGGGCGGGTGGGCGTCCGCGGCCGCAAAAAGATCGGCGAGGGGCGAGTGGAAACGGTCGGCCTTGCCCAGTGCGTACTCATCGAACTCGGGGTCCACGCTGAGGCGATTCTGGATGATGTGCACGCCTCCCTGCTTGTCACTGAAGTAGAAGGCCGCCGGCCGGTCGTCCTCATCCAGCCAGGCGGCCAGTTGGCGCGCCGGCTCCAACGGCATGTCGATCTCCAGCACCACATGGCCGCTGACAGGGTCGCCGATGAGCGCGCCCTGGGTGGTGATCACCGGCAGGGTGACGCCCAGGTGGTTGATGTGGGCGCGCACATAGGCCAGGGTGCGCCCGGTGCCGATGGTGACCGGCACGCCTGTGGCCTGCACCCGATCCACAGTGTCGATGACCCGGGGCGTAATCCCGGTGGCTCGATAGGGATGGATGATGGTTCCATCCAGGTCCAGAACGACCAAATCGAAGGGTTTATTGGCGTTATTCATAACGTTTCTTCACAGTCTTGGCTCCACTACAAACACCACAAAGGCACGAAGTGCACAAGGGATCTCTGGTGAAAACCTTTGCGTACTTTGCGCCTTTGTGGTGTTTTTTTTTGCAGGACACGCAACGTTCAATTCATGGGATCAGGATGCGTACAACCCGGTCATGCCCGCTATAATCCTGCTCTACGCTCACCCACTGGGCCTGAGGAAGCGACTCTGTCGCCAGCGCCGCCACCGCCTCTCCCTGATTGTGGCCGATCTCCAGGACGATCAGCCCGGAGGGGCGCAGGTTGTGGGGTGCTTGAATCAGCAGCCGACGGATGGCGTCCAGCCCCTCCGGGCCAGATTCTAACGCCATCTGTGGTTCGTAGTCATGCACGTCTACGTCTAGGGCTTGATATTCGTCCTGACGGACGTAGGGCAGGTTAGCGACGAGGATGTCGACCGGTTCCGGGAGAGGCGTCAGCATATCCCCGTGATAAAAAGTGACGCGTTGCCCCAGATCGAGTCGGTCTGCGTTGTAGCGGGCAACCTCCAGAGCGTCGGCGCTGATATCCGTGGCGTAGACTTGGACGCTGGACGTTTCCGCGGCCACGGCCAGGGCGATGGCTCCGCTGCCTGTGCCAATGTCGGCCACCAGGACGGGGGTCGCGTGGCTATCCGGGGTGCAATAGTCGTCGATCCACTCGAGAACCGCGTCCACCAACATCTCCGTCTCTGGCCGGGGGATCAGGACGCGCCTGTCGACCAAGAGGTCGAGTCCATAGAACTCTTTGTGGCCCACCAGGTAGGCCACCGGCTCGCTCGCCGCCCGCCGCGCGATGAGATCTGTGTAGCGTTCGGCTTCGGACGCGGTCAGCTCGTGATCGTAATGTGCGAAGAGCCAACTGCGTTCCACGTCCAAAGCGTGAGCGAGGATGACCTGCGCGTCCAGGCTGGCCGTGGGGCTACCCGCGTCGCGCAACCGCTCCGTGGCCGCGATCAGCACCCGGCCGATAGGTGCGCCGGGTGAAAGGCGCCACACCACGGCCTGCCACATGGGCGACAGGCTTTCGTTTGTCACTTCAGGATAAAGGGGATCGTTATCATTCAACGGAGTCTGAGGTAAAAGGGACCCCGCTGAACGGTTGCGAAATTGGGTCTGGAAATCGCCTGCTTGCCCCCCTCGTTGGGCGCCATTATGCGGGCGTGCATTGGATGCTGGTCGGACGTTGACCTGCAAAACAGCCAAGATAGTCTCCTTTACTGTTTGGCGTCGATCGCCGTAACGTCTTGGGCGCAACGTCCGGGGGTTGGATGCGAACCCCGGAGGCGGCCCATGGCTTTGCTGCGATCGCCAGTGGATTCATTTGGACGATGTCGCGTTGTCCGACGTCATTGGCGGACAGCGATGAATCATGACGGCTCCTCGTTGAGACGTATGATTCCAGAGTCGATAATAAAGATGAAAACGGTGCATCAGCTTCTGGAAGCGGGGCGTCAATTATACCAGATGTCGCCAGAATTGACTGGCAGTTCGCCTACATTCGGCCTACGACCCGCTTTGGCGATGTTGAATCTTCCTGGAAACTCACAGCTTTCAGGAAGGTGTACAACCTCCAGATTATCCTCCCACCGCCTGCAATCGTTCCGACTGATCCTGCCGGGCGAGTTCCTCGATAAACTCGTCCAGATCGCCATTCAGCACGGACTCCAGTCGATAGAGGTCTTTGCCGATGCGGTGGTCAGTCACCCGATTCTGGGGGAAATTGTAGGTGCGGATTTTCTCGCTGCGATCGCCGGAGCCGATCTGGCTGCGCCGGGCCGCGCCCATCTCCTCTTTGCGCCTCTGCTCCTCCAGGTCATAGAGCCGGGAACGGAGGATGCGCATGGCCTTGAGCTTGTTCTGGAGTTGGCTTTTTTCGTCCTGACAGGAAACCACCAGACCGGTCGGCAGATGGGTGATGCGCACGGCCGAATCGGTGGTGTTGACGCTCTGTCCGCCAGGACCGCTACTGCGGAAAATATCAATGCGAATATCGTTGTTCGCGATCTCGATCTCTACATCATCCACCTCGGGCAGTACGGCTACAGTCGCGGCGCTGGTGTGGATGCGCCCCTGGCTCTCGGTGGCCGGCACCCGCTGCACCCGGTGGACGCCCGACTCATATTTGAGCCGTCCATACGCCCCCTTGCCCTTGACCACCAGCACTGCTTCCTTGACGCCGCCGATGCCGGTCTCGCTCAGGCTCAGGATTTCGGTTTTGAACCTATGGGATTCGGCCCAGCGCAGATACATGCGCAGGAGTTCAGCCGCAAACAGACCGGCCTCATCGCCGCCTGTGCCCGCCCGGACCTCAATGATGGCGTTTTTCTCATCGTTCGGGTCTTTGGGAACGAGTAGAAGCTTTAGTTTTTCTTCCAGTTCAGCTTGCTCCTCCGCTAGATCCGCCAGTTCCAGTTCGGCCAGTTCGCTCATCTCCGGATCGCCGTCCTCCAGCAACTCCTGGTTGTCGGCGATCTGGCGTTCCACTTCCTGATAACGTCGAAACGAGGTGACGAGTTCATCCAGTTCGCTGCGCTCCTGGGCCAGCGCGGTCAGGCGGCTGTAATCCCCCAAGACGTCAGGGTCGGCCATAAGCTGGTTGAGTTCGTCGTAACGATCGGCGATCTTTTGTAATTGGTCGGTCAATGTTGACATGAATTAAACGTCACTCCGCATCTTCGAAAAGGGGTAAATGACCCAGACGAATCACCTCCGGCCAGGCGTCCGCCGGGCCTTCGGTGAAGACGGCTATTTCACCGACGATATCTGCATTGGCCACCCGCATCATCTCCCGGAGGCCGTTGAGCGTGCTGCCGGTGCTGATGACGTCGTCCAGGATCGCCACCTTCTTGCCCTGGATCAGGGGCATATCGCGCCCGTCTACGTAGAGGGTTTGGGGCTTGCCGGTGGTGATGCTGTGGACAGTGGTCTCCAGGCAGGCGCCCATATATGGCTTGCGAAACTTGCGCACGACCACCAACGGCAGGCCGGTGCGTACGGAAAGCGCGTGGCCCAGGGGGACCGCTTTCACCTCCGGGACCACCAGGGCGTCGGTCATGGCCGGCACAAGGTTCATCAACTCGTCGGCCGCCACCTCGACGATCTCTGTGTCGCCCAACATGTTGAAAATGGCGATATTGACGCCGGGCGCAATCTGAAAAATGGGCAGATCGCGGGTGACGTCGCCGATCTGCACCGTGTGTATACGGCCATCATAGCCCATGGCATTACTCCTCTGCTGGTTGTGTGCGTCGCCACCCTTCATATTACCACACCATAGACGGGAGACTGAAACGGCCCTCTGCACCTATAATTTATCCATGCACCTGGACTAACGGGACTAACGGCGCTGTTTGACAAGACGGTTTCCAGATTGGTACACTTAGTCGGCAGGCGTATCGTCCATTGGAGAAATCGCCCCCAGCGAATCACCACGGCGAATCAGGATTGTCCTCTATCCGTCATAATCCCGATCGCCACCATTCAAGTCCATGTCATCGTAATCAGTCCCGCCGGGACTCATCTCGCCAGCGTCATGTCAGATAGGCGCTTGTGGAGCGCCTATCCCCTGTGATACATATCTTCGGGTTCTGAAGGTCCGATATTTATACAGTTGCTCTCATCGCACGTTTGTTTCCGGAAGAAGTTTTCACTTACAAAAGGAGAAACCGACATGTACAATGGATATGCCAATCGCGTCGCCTGGATCGACCTAAGTGACGGCGCCATCGAGTACAAAGAAATCGATGAGAAGGATGCTGAAATGTATCTCGGTGCGCGCGGGCTGGGCGTCAAGTACGTGTTCGACAACGGGCCGGAAGTCGATCCGCTCTCGCCGGAGAACATCATCTGCGTCATGGGCGGTCCGCTGACAGGCACCAACGTCAACATGAGCGGACGCCTGGCGGTGATCACCAAGTCGCCCCTGACAGGCACTATCGCCGACTCCCACATGGGCGGTTGGACCGCGGCAAAACTCAAGTGGTCCGGCTTCGATGGTCTGGTCTTCAAGGGCAAGGCGGACAAGCCCGTCTACGCCTATTTGGAAGATGGTCAGGTGACCCTTCACGATGCGTCGGACGTATGGGGCAAAGGCGTTCACGAGACCCTGAAGATCCTGCGCGAGCGCCACGGTGAGGATTGCGACGGTATGGCCATTGGTCAGGCCGGGGAGAATGGCGTTCGCTATGCCGGCTGGATCAACGTGGACGATCGCGCCGCTGGCCGTAACGGCACGGGTGCGGTGGCCGGCAGCAAGAACCTCAAGGCCATCATCATCAAGGGCGATAAGAAGAATCGCCCCCAGCCTGCAGACAAGGAAGCGGACAAGGCCGCGCGCAAGAAGGCCCTGGCCGCCATCATGGCCGAAGAGAACATCACCAGCCCCAAGAAGGGCGGCCTCAGCCTCTACGGCACCGAAGTGCTGATGAACATCACCGATAGCATCGGTGCGCTGCCCACCCGCAACTCCCAGTTGACCGCATTCGGGACGGAAAACGCCGAAGTGATATCGGGCGAGTATATCCGCGAACACATTCTGGTGGGCGACCCCACCTGCCACGCCTGTCCCGTCGCCTGCAAGATGGAAGTCGAAATCACCGAGGGGCCTTTCAAGGTGCGCATGGAGAGCGTGGAGTACGAACCCGCCTGGTCCCTGGGCGCGAACTGCGACAACAACGATATCGCCTCGGTGGCCTACATGATCGACATGTGCAACGACTATGGCATGGACCCCATCGAATTGGGCAACGTGATCAGCGTTTATATGGAAGCCAGCGAGAAGGGCTACACCAATGGCGCCGGCGTTCTCAATTGGGGCGACACCATGGCCATGGTGGAGACGATCCGCAAGATTCCGTTCCGGGAGGGCGTAGGCGACATCCTTGCGGAAGGCGGCGCGCGCGCGGCGGAGGCGTTCGGCCATCCTGAGATTTCCATGTCGGTCAAGGGCCAGTCCATCCCCGCCTATGACCCTCGCGGCCTCAAGGGTATGGGCATCGCCTACGCCACCAGTAACCGAGGCGCCTGCCATCTGCGCGCCTACACGCCGGCCGCCGAGCTGGGCGTCATGCCCTTTGGCTCCCTCAAGGTAGATCCGCTGGAATGGAAGGGCAAGGGCGAGTTGACCAAGGTCTTCCAGGACGTCCACGCGGTGTCCGATTCGCTGGATCTGTGCAAGTTCTCGGCCTTCGCCATCGGCATGGACGAGTACACCGAACAACTCAACGCCATGACCGGCATGACCTTCACGGTGGAGGAACTACTCAAGTGCGGCGAACGCATCTATAACCTGGAACGCTACTACAACAACCTGAACGGCCTGGGCGAGGGTTCCGACTATCTGCCCAAGCGCTTCACAGACGAGCCCAGCACCATGCCCGGCTCCGAAGGACAGGTTTGCGAACTGGACCTGATGCTGGAAGAGTATTATGCTGCCCGCGGCTGGGAGAACGGCGTCGTGCCTGAGTCTAAGCTCAAGGAACTGGCGATCGTCTGATTTTGAGCTTGCTGGAGACCCCTGGCTGCCCTGAAAATAGCCACAGATTACACGGATCTTTTCATTTTTCTGTGGCGCTGGCCGCAGCATGGATATCTTCCAGATAAGGTGTGGATAATAAAAAGGGGGTGAACGATTCAGTCGAATCGTTCACCCCCTTTTTGTTGACGACGGAATGCAACCTTCATGTTGCTGTACAGGCTCAATAGACCCGCAGATATCGATCCAGTTCCCACTGGGAAACATAGACCCGATACTCATTCCACTCCAGGGTTTTGGCCTCTACATAGCGTTCGAAGATGTGTTGGCCCAGCGCCTTCTGGATGACCGTATCCGCTTTGAGTTCTTCGATGGCTTGGCCCAGATCGCCGGGAAGCACGCCCAGGCTAGTGCGGGCTTCGTCCACCTGGTACAGATCCTCTTCAGCGGGAGCGGGCGGGTTCAACTTGCGCTCGATGCCATCCAGCCCCGCAGCCAGCATGACCGCGAAGGCCAGATAGGGGTTGGCGCTGGGATCCGGGCAGCGCAATTCGACCCGGGTGCTCTGGTGACGCCCCTTGCTGCTACGCGGGATGCGGATCAGCGCGCTGCGGTTGGTGCGTCCCCAGGAAATGTAGACCGGCGCTTCATAGCCAGGGACCAGACGCTTGTAGCTGTTGACCAGCGGCGCGAGGATGGGGGTGAGGGCCTTGGCGTGGAAGAGTTGGCCGGCGATGAAATGCAACGCAGTCTGGCTGAGACCATATTCGTTTTCGCCGTCATACATGGCCGTCTCGCCCGTTTCCAGATCCCAGATGCTTTGGTGTACGTGCATGCCGTTGCCGTTGATCCCAGCGATGGGCTTGGGCATGAATGTGCAGTGCAGGCCGTTCTTCTGGGCGACGGCTTTGACGGTGGTGCGCAGGGAAATGGTGTGATCCGCCGTTTGCAGCGCCGGGCCATAGCGAAAGTCGATCTCATTCTGCCCCACAGCCACCTCATGATGGGACGCCTCCACGTGAATGCCCAAGGACATCAACGCGTCCACCATCTGCCGCCGCACGTTGTGGGCCAGGTCGGTGCTAACGTCGAAGTAGCCCGCCCGATCATGGGGCTTCAAGGGGAGCAGACTGTCATCAGCATGGCGGGAAAAAAGGAAGAATTCCAGTTCCGGGCCGACTTTATAACCGAGCCCCATGGACGCTGCGCGTTGGAGTTGACGCTTCAGAGCATAGCGGGGATCCCCCCTGAAGGGCGAGCCGTCCGGCATATGAATATCGCAGATCACCCGCGCGGTGGAGAGGTCCATCTCCCAAGGCACCACGGTGAAGGTGTCCAGGTCCGGCGCCAGATACATATCGCTTTCGGCGATGCGGGCGAATCCCTCCACAGAACTGCCGTCGAACCAAACCCCCTGCTTTACGGCCGTATTCCAGTGGCCGATGGGGATGGTGATCTGTTTGGCCACGCCCACGATGTCTGTGAACTGCATACGCACAAAACGAATATCGTTGCGTTTGATCAATTCATCGACCTGCGCCAGTTGTTCGATGCTGTACTTGCTGTCCATGACGGTTCGCTCCTTTGCGAATGGACTTATGACGATGGACCGCGGATTGGGCTGATCAGGCTGATACTCACGGATTTGTTCAGAAAAAATCCGCTTTGACCCGCTCAATCCGCCTAATCAGCAGTCCATAAAAGCCTGTATGAATAGACGAGAATTTCTCAGATGCCGTAGTACATGACGAATTCCTGGGGATGGGGGCGCAGACGCACAGCGTCGAACTCTTCCGTTCGCTTGTAGTCAATGTAGGTATCGATCAGGTCCTTGGTGAAGACCCCGCCCTCCAGCAGGAAGTCGTGATCGGCTTCCAGCGCGTCCAGCACCCCAGGAAGGCTACCTTCGACCATGGTCACGTTCTTCAGGACCTCCTCGTCAAAGAGATCTTGCTCGGCGGGGTCGCCTGGATCGATTTGGTTCTTGATGCCGTCGAGGCCGGCCATGAGCATGGCGGCGAAGGCCAGATAGGGGTTGGCGGCCGGGTCTGGACAGCGGAACTCGATGCGCTTGGCTTTGGGCGACTGGGAATAGGTCGGAATGCGCACGGAGGCCGAACGGTTGCGAGCTGAGTACGCCACCACCACCGGCGCTTCGTACCCGGGCACCAGGCGGCGATAGGAGTTGGTCGTCGGCGCAGCGAAAGCCAGCAACGCGTTGATGTGCTTCAGAATGCCGCCGATATACCAGAGCGCCATCTGGCTCAGCCCCGCGTATTCATCACCGGCGAAGAGGGGCTGGCCGTCCTTCCAGAGGCTCTGGTGGGTGTGCATGCCGGAGCCGTTGTCCTGGAAGATGGGCTTGGGCATGAAGGTGACGCTCTTGCCATTCTGCTTGGCCACGTTCTTGATCAGGTACTTGTACAGTTGCACCTGGTCGGCCATCTGCAACAGGGGCTTGAACTTCATGTCGATCTCAGCCTGGCCGGCCGTGCCCACCTCGTGATGGTGGACTTCGATATCGATGCCGGCGTCGATCAGCGCCCGCACCATCTCGGAACGTAGGTCCTGCTGGGTGTCATAGGGCGCAACCGGGAAGTAGCCGCCCTTCATTTTGATCTGGTGGCCGTGGCCGGGGAAGGCGCTATTGCCCGGCGCTTCCACAGAGTCCACGCCATAGCCGGCGCTAAACTGGCCTGCATGGTAATAGACCTCGTCGAAGATAAAGAACTCGGCCTCTGGACCGATGTAGACTTCATCGGCCAGGCCCGTGCTCTTCATGTATTCCACGGACTTTTGGGCCACATACCGGGGGTCGCGGTCGTACGCTTCGCCGCTGACAGGCTCCACAATGTTGCAGACCATACTCAGCGTGGGCATGGCGCACACGACATCGATCAACGCCGTGGTCGGGTCGGCGATCAGGTTCATATCGCTGTTTTCGATGCTCTTGAAGCCGCGAATGGAGGAGCCGTCGAACCCCAGCCCTTCTTCGAAAACGGTTTCGATGTCGAATTCTTCCACGGGGAGGGTGAAGTGCTGCCACTGACCATAAAGATCGGTGAACTTGACGTCCACCATCTGAATCCCATGTTTGCTGATCGCGTCCAGGACATCCTGTGGCGTGCTGCAACCTAAATGCATAATTTCGTTCTCCTTCGGTGATTATCATTCAGCGGCGTCGAGGTGGACAGGGGGCGCCCTCTCGCCTGTGAAAAAATGAACAGCCTGCACTATAGTATAAATTCAAGATCACCTGAACTCCATCACCAGGTTGACTAAACCTGTAGTGGCTTCATTGTGCAACTTGCACAGTGAAGCTTGATTCGAGCCCCAATCCATCGTTGATTCTTCCGATTTGCTCCTTTACCCCTTTCCAGTGATACTTTTACGGCTACAATTCACCATCGTAGGCGCGGCTTGCAGCCGCACAGTCCCGCTACCCAGAGATCAATGGGAGACAGTCCAGACCTGTAGGTGTGGCTTGGAGCCGCACGATCTCCCATAGACGAGTAAATCCCTGGGGGACTGTGTGCATCTACGGGTGCTCGCGTTATCGAAGAGCGTGCGGCTCCAAGTCGCACCTACGGGTCATAATAGCTCGCCAATCCTTTAGCGGAGTCCATCATGTCCAAAGCAGACCAATATCATTCCGATCCGACCATCCGCATCGTCACCGGCGTCTGCCCCCACGATTGCCCGGACACATGCAGTTGGCAGGTGGCCGTGGACAAGACCAGCGGGCGGGCCGTGGACATCTGGGGCCATTCTCGGCATCCGGTCACCCTGGGCCGGCTCTGCGGCAAGGTGGATCGCTACCTGGAGCGCACCTACAACCCCGCCCGCCTGACCACGCCTCTCAAACGCATCGGTCCTAAAGGCAGCGGCCAATTCGCCCCTGTTTCCTGGGACGAGGCCATCGACGACATCGCCGCCCGCCTACAAGTCATCATCCGCGAGCATGGAGCCGAGGCCGTGCTTCCCTACTCCTACGCCGGCGCCATGGGGCTGCTTCAGGGTGAGGGCATGGCCTCCCGCTTCTTCAATCGCATGGGGACCAGCCGCCTGGCCCGCACCATCTGCTCGGAAGCGGGCTTCGAGGGCTACCTTTACACCCTGGGTGCGGCCGAGGGGCTGGAGCCGGAGGACTTCGCCCACGCCCGCCTGATCCTGATCTGGGGCAGCAACACCCTGACCTCTAACATGCATCTCTGGCCCTTCATCCAGGCGGCCCGCAAGCGGGGCGCGCGGGTCATCGTCATCGACCCGGCCCGCACGCGCACGGCCAAAGCCGCGGACGAGTGGATTCCCATCCGCCCTGGCACGGACGGCGCGCTGGCCCTGGCCATGATGCACGTCATCATCGGCGAAGGGCTGCATGACGCCGACTATGTGGCGGCCCATACGCTGGGCTTCGATCAACTGGCCGAGCGGGTCCAGGCCTGGACGCCGGAACGGGCCGCGAGTATCACCGGCGTGGACGCGAGGCGCATCCGCGACCTGGCGCGGGAGTACGCGACCGCGCACCCTGTGGCCATCCGTATCAACTATGGCCTGCAGCGGCACCGGGGCGGGGGCATGGCCGTGCGTAACATCACCTGCTTGCCGGCGCTGGTGGGCGCGTGGCGGGAGCGTGGCGGCGGCATCCAGCTCAGCGCCAGCGGCTTCTTCCGGCAGATGGACTTCGACGGCCTCTATCGCCCCGATCTGCTGGGTGAGCGCACCCCTCGCACCCTGAACATGCCCCGGCTCGGCGACGCGCTTAGCCTGGATCCGGCGCGCCTGGCCAGGGCTTGGTATCACCCTCGGCCAGTGGACGCCATCCCTGCGCCTGCGGAGGCCGGTCCGCCGGTCAAGGCGTTAGTGGTCTACAACAGCAACCCGGCCGCGATCGCGCCCGACCAGGCCGCGGTGATCGCGGGTCTGGCGAGGGAGGACCTCTTCACCGTGGTGCTGGAACACTTCCAGACCGACACCGCGGACTACGCCGATTACGTCCTGCCCGCCACCACCCAACTGGAGCACTGGGACATCCTCAAGCCCTATGGAACGGCCTACCTTTCCCTCAACCAGCCGGCCATCGAGCCGCTGGGGGAAAGTCTGCCCAACAGCGAGATCTTCCGGCGGCTGGCCGCGGCCATGGGCTATGACGAGCCGGCCTTCCGGGAGGACGACGCGGCCATCCTGCGCGATCTGGTCGAGCGCCAGCGTCATCCCCGCTTCGAGGGCGTCACCTGGGAGCGGCTGCTGGCGGAGGGCTTTGTGCGGCTCAACCTACCGCAGCCCATCCTGCCTTTCGCCCGGGGTGATTTTCCTACGCCATCCGGCAAGTGCGAGTTCTACAGCCAGCGCATGGCCGACGACGGCTACGATCCCCTGCCGGCCTTCACGCCGCCGATGTGGATGGAAGGGGCGGAGGAGGATCAGAAACCGGGTCTTTCTAAAAAACCCGGTTTCTCGGCACCCCTGGTCTGCATCTCGCCACCGGCCCACGCCTTTCTCAACACCTCCTTCGGCGCGGTGGAGCGGCTGCGCCAGCGCGCGGGCGAACCCCATCTGCTGATCCACCCGCAGGACGCGGCCGCGCGTGGCGTCGAGGACGGCGACATCGTGCAAGTTCGTAACGAACTGGGCGGCGTCACCCTCCCCGCGCGCGTGAGCGACGGCCTCATCCCCGGCACAGTCCTCGCGCCCAGCACCTGGTGGGCGAAGCACAGCCCCGACGGCCGCAACATCAATCAGGTCACCGCCCAGGATGAGACTGATATGGGTGCGGGCGCGATATTTTTCGATGCAGTCGTTTTTATTGACAAGATGACAGGATGAGGGGGTGACAAGGTGACAGGGTGGCCGATCACCTTGTCACCTTGTCACCCCCTCATCCTGTCAAAAAAAAGGAGCAACACATGACAGACAAACTGGCCGGCCTGGAGGCGTTCGACGAGGTCGAGCGGATTATTGTGGTGGGTGCGCACCCGGACGATCTGGAGTGCTCGTCGGGCGGGACGCTGACGATGTTGATCGATCGGGGCGTGGAGGTATACTCGGTCAACTGCACCCTGGGCGACCTGGGCACCCGGGAGCCGGGGATGACCCGCTCGCGGCTGGCCACCATCCGCCAGGAGGAGACGGAGGCCGCGGCCCGGGAGATGGGCATCAAGGGTACATTCAACCTGGGCTACCATGACGGCGAGCTGGTGAACACCCTGGAGTTGCGGGCCGAGATCGCACGCCTCTATCGCATCACCCAGGCCGACACGCTCTTCACCTTCGATCCCTACTGGACAGGTCAGATGCACCCCGACCACCGGGCCGCGGGCCAGGCCGCGTTGGACGCGTATATGCCGGCCAAGATGCCCCTCTACCGACCGGAGCAACTGCAACTGCCCGGCGCGGACCTGAGCCGGATCGAACGCATTTTCCTCTTCTCCACCGACCGGGATCCTGAAATCTACATAGACGTCACCGGCGTCTACGACCGCAAGCTGGCCGCGTGCATGGCCCATCGTTGCCAGTTCCCCAAAGGCGAGGAAAACTTACAATGGATGCGGGAGCGCAACGCCAAGGTGGGCGAGATCGCGGGCTTTAAGTATGCGGAGGCGTTCAAACGCGCCCTGGTTTGGTGATACAAGGGGGGAAGCAACAGGGGTATTCCGGGATTCGGCCACGAAAAACGCCGCAGCGAGACATGGTATGGCCGAATCCCGGAATGTTGAGGCAAGACCGCTATGCCAGATGCGGTTCGATCTCTTGCAATTGGCTGGATTCTCTCTGCTGCACCCGGTAGAGATCCCCATGGGCGTCAGGAATTCTTCCCGAAGGATCTCGCCAGGATGGGTTGGCTCTCGATTCGTAGGGACTCTAACCATTTTGTGATGCCTTTTTCTCACAGTGATAATCGACACATTGGCGTTTCTTCATGATACTGTCATGCTCGGCCGGATGGCTGTATGGTCTAATAGCCCCGCCATGCCGTCGGCGCGATAGATGGCGCGCGCCTGCTGGGCCGGGTTCAGCCGCCGGTCGAGCCGTCGCCAGAGTGGGGACAGCAGCTGCTCCTCGCCCAGCCCCCGCCGCCGTAACCCCTCCTCCGCCAGCGCCAGGACGCGGGCCAGGAAGTCGGGCGCAGGCTCCGGCGCGCGCAGGCCGTGGCGGATGCTTTGAGCGTGATAGGTCTGCATGATGGGCCAGTATTCAGGCCCCAGGCGCTCCTCCACATAGACCTGGATCTCTCCCGCGGCCTCGATGAGACCCAGCCCCAGGGCCGAGACTGCCATGTGCGGCGGCGTGATCGCATCGTCGTCTTCCCTGTATAGCGCCGCCCTGGCGGGTGCGTAGACCCACGGCTGCTGGCATGCGGGCCGGATCTCGATGGTGCCGAAAGCCGCGCGCAGGCGGGCGCTGTTCCACATGTAGTGCTCGTGGAAGAGAAAGGCGTCGTAGTCCGGGCCATGCTCGGCCAGGTAGTCGCTGAAGGGCCGGGAGCTGGGGATGATCTCGTTGTCATCGCGGACGATCAGATAGGTGGTCTCGGACAGAGTCGTTACGAAGTCGACCATGTCACGCATGGGCCGGTGCAGCATGCCGTGGCGATGCTCCTGGGCGTAAATCTCGGCCATGCGTCCCTCGCGCGCGCTGCAATAGGGGCTGAGCTGGCCGCCGTAGACGGGCGAGTTGGCGCAGAGCGCGATCAGCACCGGCGTCATCAGGTTGCCGAAGTTGAGCATGAAGACCATCTCGCCCCGGCTGATGTCGATCTGCACCTGGTCGCTGGCCGTAACCGTGTACCAGAGCCAGGACGCGCCCATGGCCCGGTAGAGGCTCATGTAGCGCTGTTTGGGGGCGATGATGCGCAGGCTGGGGGGCGAGACGGGCTGGATGCCATAGGCCAGTACCCGCCAGCCCAGCCGCGCCGCGGCCCGCACCAGCCGGCCCACAGCCTCCTCCATGATGGCCTGGACAGTGAAGAGATCGGCGCAGGGGCGGGTGTTCACCTCCACCGTGCCCACGCCCACCTCCAGCGCGTAGGTGAAATCCGCGCCTTTAAGGGCCACGATCAGTTCTTCGTCACCCTGGGCGCTGGGACCGTAGCTGGGCGTCAGATCGCCATAGGCCAGCAGATCGCTCCAGAGCCGGCGCAGGTCCGCGGCTTCGCCATTGGCCTGCACGATGGGGAACTCTGCCTCGCGGCCGATGGTGCGCGGGCCGTCCAGCGCCACGGGGAAGGATTGGGTGAAGCGATGGGCCAGGGTCTCCATCACATCCTCCATCGCGCCGATGGGGCGGGCCGCGCTCATGGGAGCCGCCTGACGATGGCGGGCAGGTCGGCGTAGCTGCGGCAAACCGCGTTGGCCCGGGTGTGATCACCGCCCCGGTCGACGATGCCGGTGAAGAGGACGGCGCGCATGCCCACGGCCAGGGGGCCGATTACGTCATTGCTCTCCCGGTCGCCTACGTGTACAATCTGGCTAGCGCCCAGGCCGAACGCGTTCATGGCCCGGCGGAAGACCAGGGGCGAGGGCTTGGACGCGCCCACTTCGTCGGAAAAGATGAAGTGGCTGAAATAGCGGAGCAGGCCCTGCTGAGCGAGCAGGTGGCGCAGGCCGCGCCCGTGGGTGTGGATGGTGTCGGAGATGATCCCCAGTTCGTAGTCGCGGGCAAGAATGGCCAGGGCTTGGTGGACGCCGGGCGCGAAATCGGGGGGGATGCGCACCTCCATCTCCTCGATGGCGCGCACCAGTTCATCCACTTCGTTCACCAGGCTGGCGTACTGGCCAGGCGCGGGGTCCAGGCCCAGGTATTCGTAGGCGTAGCGCACGCGTGAGACCACGGCCGGCGTGCGGTGCTCTTCGTGCCAGTCCTGGCGAAAGCGCTGGTTGGACCAGTGGTAGGCCGCGGCGGCCTGGGTGTAGCTGACCTCAGGGTGGCGTGCGGTGACGTGCTCCGCGAAAAGCTGGATGCGGGCGTCGGCCTTGGAGGACAGGCCCAGCGCTGCCCGCTTGGGTTCATCCGAGTCGTCAATGGCGATGGTGTCCCAAAAGTCGAATGTAATGGCCTGGATCATGGGCTTTTGCTCGCTGCCGCGGTGATTTGCAATGGAACGCGGATGACGCGGATCTGGCGGATTTTTTAACATCCACGAAAATCTGCTCAATCCGGCCAATCCGCGTTCTATTGGGGGTGCGTCTGAATCGATAGTTCGGATCATAGCATACGCGCAGGGCAAACCCAAGGATGACGGATTCACAATCGAGGAGAAACGCGATGAATGAGATGCTCACGCCCGACGATCTGCAACGCTGGTTGGATGAACACAACGTGGACGCGCGCCTGATCCGCGACATCGGCGACACGCCCACCGTGCCCGCCGCGGCCCAGGCCCTGGGCGTGGAGACGGAGCAGATCATCAAGACGCTGCTCTTCCGGGTCCGTATTCCTCAGAGCGGAGAGGTCAAGTCTGTGGTGGTGATCAGCAACGGCGAGGGGTGGGTGGACAAGCGCTTGCTGACGGCGCGTTTTGACGTGGGGAAGAACCAGATCAAACTGGCTGCACCCGATCAGGTGACGGCATTGCTAGGCTACCCGGTGGGCGGCGTGCCCCCCTTTGGCCATCGCACGCTGTTACCCGTGGTTATCGACCCACCGGTCCTGGACCTGGCCGGCCGCCATGACGGTCTCATCTTCGGCGGCGGCGGCGATGACCGCACCATGATGGAACTGCGCGTCGAGACGTTGGTGAGCGTCCTGGGCGACAGGGTGGTAGAGTAAAAACATAGAACGCGGATTGAACGGATTGGGCGGATTCACGCGGATAAAAACAAGAAAAAATCCGCGTAGATCCGTTCAATCCGCGTTCTATCATCCCATCCCCTGAATCAATCGCTATTGGACGGGTGATACTTCCAATACGCGTAATAGGAGACGCCCAAAACGGCGATTAAGATTCCGGTTCTCGCTAGCAGCGAGAAGAGTGTGAGTATGTCGGGTGTCGATGTCATCATTGGTTACTCTTCTCCATGCAGTGCATCCTGGTGAAAGATGCGATCGGGTTGTCCGTGTTCAACGCACGCTATGTCAACCAAAGTTCCCTTATGACATTCAACGCAGGGAACCGTCAGTTTTCCGGGGGCAATCCGTATGCTCGCCGAATGCAATGTAAGAATCCCTGTTGATAAAGTCGAGATCAGGACGGCGCCGGTTGGCCGTGTGCGCAACGCTACTATAGAATGCCGTGGTTCACGCGCAGGCGCTGTGTTGTAGTTAACACGCCAACTGTGACATTTCACATTACGGCGTAAAACAAAAGGGGGGCGGCCTGCATAATCGCAGGCCGCCCCCCTTTCGTTGGTGATCAATGCCGTCTATTCGGGGTGGTGATGGCCATGGTCGTGATCATGGTGATGGCTATGGGGCGCCATGGTCGCTAGCGTTCCATCCAGATAAGCCGTGACCGCGGCGTCAGGATTGGTTTCTGACGTAATGACGCCCTGGATGTTCTTGACCGCCAGACGGCGGACCAAGCCCTCGCCCATCCCACCGCTGATCAGGACATCCGTTCCGTCCAGCGGGCTTGGGGCATTGTGAAGGCTGCCGTGGAAGATCTGATCCGGGGTCAGTTCGAGCAGTTCTTTGGCGGTGACTTCATCATTTTCAATCGTGTACACCCAGAATCGTCGGCAGCGGCCGGCGTGTCCGGTGACGTCCTTGCGATTTTGACTGGCAACTGCAATTTTCATACAAACTCCTTCATGATGGTAAATTTTGAATAGAACACGGACTTGGCGGATTAAGCGAATTCTCACGGATTAATTTTGAAAAACCTGTGAGAATCCGCCCAATCCGGCGTTTTCGCATTCTATCGGATGTGAGCCTGGGTAGACGCCCGGATTTTAAAAATCCGCTCAATCCGCGTTCCCCTATGCATCATTGATAAGCTGGCTACGATAAGGTCCCTGATATTCCGGCGGGAAGAGCGTGGCCAGGCGGAGCATGAGTTGGTCCGCCGCCGCGTCCAGTTGTCGGCGTCGCTCCTGTTTGCTGACGCCCTCCTCGGTAGTCAATGGACCGAACAGCGGCCCGATGCGCATGGTGACCGGGGTGCGCCGCCAGTGACGCAGGTTGTCGATGACCTGCTCGGTGCCGATCAAAGCCACGGGTAGGATGGGGGCGGCGCTCTTCACCGCCAGGTAGGCGACCCCGGGCTGGGGCGGGGCCAACTGTGCGTTTCGGCGCGCGGCGTGGTTGCTATAGTCATCGGCGAGTGGTTCCTGAATGAGTTCTCCCCGCGCGCGCTGCTCGGCCAACCCGGGGTCGATGCCGCCTTCGGGGAAGATGCCGATGGCGCGCCCCTGCCGGAGCCTGTCCAACGCGGTGCGTAGGGCCTTGCGATCGACCCGCCCCCGCCACACGGAAATGCCGTCGAAGGCGCGCATGTAAAGCCGCACGGGCCAGAAACGTTGGGCCTCCACCGCCACCAGATAGGCGGGCCTGAAGGGAAGATGGAAGGTGAGCAGCGCGCCGTCGAACCAACTGAAATGGTTGGAGATCACGATCATCGGACCTTCCTCCGGCAAATTTTCACCCCCAACCACCGTCACCTTGAAAATTATGCGCGCCACCAGCCCGCCGACCGTCAGCAAAAACCAGCGTAGAAATGCACTATACGCACTGTCCCACATGCGTCGCATAGTACTGTTTGCCTCAACAACTTTGATAGAACGCGGATTAGGCGGATGGAGCGGAAAGAGCCGGATTTTTTAAAAATCCGTGTCGATCAGCCCAATCCGCTCAATCCGCGTTCTATCCAACGAAGAGCGATACGAAATCGAACTTCTCCACATCCACCAACCCCTGATCGGTCAGCTTCAGTTTCGGGATCACTTCCAGCGCCATGAAGCTCATGGCCATGAACGGATCGTGGAGGGTCGATCCCTGCGCGGCCGCGGCCGCCAGCAGGCGATCGTACGCTTTGCGCACCTCGGTCACCGGCCGGTCGCTCATCAGCCCGGCCACGGGCAGGGCCAGGCTGGCCACGATCGCCCCCGTCTCATCGACGATGGCCAGGCCGCCGCCCATGGCCGTGACCGCGCGGCCGGCGGCCAGCATGGCTTCGTCATTCGCTCCGATCATCACCAGGTTGTGGTGATCGTGGGCCACCGTGCCGGCGATGGCCCCCCGTTGCAGGCCCATGCCCTGGATGAAGCCCAGGCCGGTGGCGTTGCCGCCCGTGTGACGATCCACCACTGCCATCTTCAGGATATCCCGGCCAGGATCGGCCACGGCCAGGCCATCCACCACCCGGGCGTCCAGGATGCACTCCTCGGTGACCAGTTGATCCTCCAGCGAGCCGATGACCCGGACCCGGCTCCCCTGGGCGGGGATGCGCAGATCGATGGCGTTCCAGTCCAGGTTGACGGTGCTGCTCACGGCCGGCGGCGTGGGCGGAGCCGTCAGCTTGATGGCCAGACGCATGGCTCCGTCTTCGGCCACCAGCGCGCCGGCGCTGTAGACCTGGCGCACCCGCAGATCGGCCAGATCGTCGAACACGATCAGATCGGCGCTGCGGCCCAGCGCGATCGCGCCCCGGTCGCGCAGGCCAAACCATTCAGCCGTGTTGAGGGTGGCCATGCGGATGGCGGTGATGGGATCTATGCCGAAGGCGATAGCCTCGCGCAGCATGTAGTCGATGCTTCCCTGGTCCAGTAGATCACTGGCCATGCGGTCATCGGTGCAAAAACAGATGCGCCGGTTGTTGCGTTCGTTGACCAGCGGCAGGAGCGGGTGCAGATTGTGGGCGTTGGTCGCCTCGCGGATGAGGACGTAGAAGCCCCGGGCCAGTTTTTCAGCCGCCTCCTCCACGGTGGTGCATTCGTGTTCGCTGCCGATGCCCGCGGCCGCATAGGCGTTGAGTTGCTTGCCGCTCAGCCCCGGCGCGTGGCCGTCCTGGGGATGGCCGGCAAAGGCGCGCAGCTTGGCCAGCACGCCCGGATCGCCGTAGACCACGCCGGGAAAATTCATCACTTCGGCCAGCCCGTAGACCGTCCCATCGGCCAGCAGAGGAGCGAGATCGTCTGCGGTCAGGGGGCCGCCGTTGGTCTCCATGGCGGTGGCGGGCACGCAGGAGGGGGCCATGATCACCACGTGCAGGGGCAGATCCCGGCTGCTGTCGGCCATGTAGCGGATGCCCGCGACGCCGGCCACATTGGCGATTTCGTGGGGGTCGGTGACGATAGTGGTGACGCCGTGGGGCAGGACTGCGGTGGCGAAGTGGGGGGGGATGCAGAGGCTGCTCTCGATGTGAACGTGGGCATCGATCAGGCCGGGGGCGATGTAGGCGTTTTTCAGGTCGACGATGATGCGTCCTTCATAGAGGGGACCGACGCCAGCGATGACGCCGGCGACGATGGCGATGTCGCCGGATTCGATCTCGCCGGAAAAGACGTTGATGATGCGACCATTGCGCAACACCAGGTCCGCGGGGGCGTCCCCCCGGGCGACGGCTAATAGATTGGGTAGATCCATATAGTGAACTCCTATAACCATTCTGAAAAAGCGTTGGGCATTTCTCGGCGCACACCCAGGAATGTGCACCAGACCAGCCAGACGAGCCAGCCTGCCAGGAGCAGATACATGTGGGGCATGATGAAGGGAATGGGTGCGATGAGCAGGCCGGCGATGAAGCCCGGCGCGGCCCACCAGATGGGAATGACGTCCTCACGCGTCAGATCGTAGGCGACCCAGGCGGTGACGACTCCGTCCATAAAAAGCCCCGCAGCCAGGAAGGTGAGCGCGAACATATCCACCAGGGGCGCGGCCGAGGCCGCGTTCTCCTGGACCATGGCGAAGGGCAGCATACTCATCCAGATGATGATGCCGGCCATGGTCAGCACCGCGCCGATGATCATCAACCCCATTTGCAGCATGGTGGGAATGCGATGTGCGGGCAGGTAACTCCACATGAACGCCACCAGCACCAGCATCCACGAGAAGATGGCTGCCAGCCAAAGCCACCAGCTTGCGGTCCACAGGGTCCCGTTGACGAGCAGCCAGGCCTGGCGGGTCAGCATCGGACCGGTCATATCCAGGCCGGTGCGGGTCATAAACAGGGTGACGAGGCCGGCGATGAGAAAGAGGATACCCGACAGACGGGCGGCGTTGATGATTTTCATGGTTGGCGTTCTAAACTGAAGTCAATTTGAAACCAGAAGTTTTTCGAAATCGGGATCGAGTTCAAATTTGGGCCAAAGACGTTGGATAATCTTGTTGGGATCAAGGTTGATCCGGTCAATAAATGCCTTGCAGGCGTCGAATAAGTCAC
>JAJRVT010000274.1 GCA_024277175.1 Chloroflexota bacterium
GGCCAGCCCCTTCCGGATCGACGCGTTCGTCGACGCGCCGGCCGCAACCACCTTGCGCTTCAGCAATTTCTACTTCCCCGGCTGGCGCGCTTCGCTCAACGGCGCGCCCGTGGAGACCCGCCCCGACGAAGCCCGGGGCCTCCTGGCCGTGGACATTCCCGCCGGCGGGCAACAGTTGATTCTGAGTTGGGCGGGCACAGGCCTGCAACGGACCGCGGACGTCATCAGCCTCCTGACCTTGGCCGGGCTGGTGGGGCTGGCGCTCTTCGCCGGGCGCAGGCCATCCGGGCGCGGGCTGGGGCGGAGCGCGCTGTGGGCCGTGCTTCCCGGGCTGCTGCTCCTCTTCGGGCTGACGGCCTTCTTCAAGCCGCCGCCGACGGGCGCGGACCTGCAACCGCCGGCCGCGCCCCTGGAGAACGACGCCCTGCAACTGCTGGGCTTGCGCACGGCAGTGCAGCGCGGCCGCTATCTGGAGGTCTATCCCTACTGGTTGGTCAAAGAGACGCCTCCGGACCTGCGGGTGGACTGGCGGCTCCTGGGTGCGGACGGCGCAAACTATCCCCTGGGCGGTGGGCGTCCCTATTTCAAGGCCATGGACGCCGCCAACTGGTCGCCCAACACCCTGGTGGACGACGCCTACCAACTGGCCCTGCCTCCCGGCCTGGACGCGGGCGCGTATCAGCTTCAGGCCGGGCTGGATATGGGCGACGGCGCGCCCATATCCGCAACTGTGGCCAGCGTAGACTTGCCGGTCACGCCGGCCGCGGACGTTCAGCCCGCACTGCCCGTGAACGCGCGCATCGGGTCCTCCGCGATTCTGGACGGTGCGGACGTCCGCCGCAACGGCAAGCTGCTGGACTTCAGCGGCCCGCGCCCGCCCCTGGTCGAGCCCGGTGACCGGCTGGAGTATCGTCTCTACTGGCGAGCGAAGGCTCCCGGGGTGGAGGAAAATTACCACGCCTTCCTCCACCTGCTGGACGTGGCGCAGGAGCCGCTCTTCAAGGGAGACCAACTGCCCGGCCCGGTGCTCAGCCCGCCCCTCCTCTGGGACGCTTACTACGCGCAATCCGATGTCTACTGGTTCACCGTGGGCGAGGACGCGCGGCCGGGGCTCTACTGGCCCAACGCCGGGCTTTACCGCTTCGCCACCCAGGAGCGCCTGCCCGTCCGCGATGCGAGCGGCGCTGATCTGGGCGATCGGCTGATCCTGCCGCCGCTCAAGGTGCTCAACAACCGGCCGGTGGCCCTGGATCAGCAGGTGGACGCGACTTTCGAGGGGCTGGGTGCGCTGGAGGGCTACAGCCTGACCCTGCCCGACGGCGGCCTGCGCCCCGGCTCCGTCTTCACCCTGACGGTCCAGTACAAGGCGCAACCTGGTGATGGCCCCACGCCCGACTATACCCAGTTCGTCCACCTCCACGATCCGGCCCTGGGCATGGCGGCCCAGCGGGACAGCCAGCCCCTGGACGGCGGCAACCCCACCTCCTCGTGGGTGGATGGCGAGGTGATCGTGGACGAGATTCCCTTGCAGGTGAATGGGGAGGCCGCGCCCGGAAGCTACCGGCTGCTCCTCGGCCTCTACGACGCCCAGGCCGCGGGCGCGCGCGTGCCTGTCTATGGCAAGAATGGCCAACGGTTAGAGAACGATCAGGTGGTCTTAGCGACGCTCGATATACACGAATAATCATAACGCACAAAAAAAGCGCCGTCCCCATGTGGGACAGCGCTTTCCATTTTTTACAACAAGGCGATGCAGTTTTTACTCTTCGTCTTCTTCCTTCCCTCCGGAAAGCACCTCGGGTTCGACCATCTCGCCTTCTTCAAGTTCCTCTTCTTCCTCTTCCTCGACACGGGTGGTCACCATGTTGAAGACCGGCTCGTCTTCGCTGGTCAAATAGGTGACGCCATCCAACTGAGGCAAATCCGCAACGGTGATCATGCGGTCCAGATCCAGCGCAGTGATGTCCACCTCGATATGGGAGGGGATGGCCGCGGGCAGCGCCTCGATTAACACCTGATCCAGAGCCTGGAGGACCATCAGGCCGGCGGCCAGGGCCTCCGGTTCACCGGTAGAGACAATGGGCACTTCCACTTCCTGGGTCTCGGTCATACTCACAGCGTAGAAATCGGCGTGCATGATATGATGATTGACTGGGTGGAGCTGAATTTCGCGCACGAGCACATTGTGCTTGGCGCCATCATCGGTCACCAGTTCGACCAACTGGGATGTGCCTCCGGCCTGCAACATGCGAGCGAAATCGCGCTCGTTCACCTGTAGAATAGCAGGTTCTTGTTTACGGCCATAAACCACCACCGGAACAATCCCCTGCCGGCGCAGTTGCTTCACTTTGCGCCCGGTCAGTTCCCGGGGCTGGGCTTTCAAACTCAATTCAGACATTTTGGTCATACTCCTCGAAACAATTAAAATAATTCGTTTTAACGGCGAGCGAATGGATTCAAACGCGAAAACAACTGCTTGAGCAGCCAGAGGGCGACCGCAAAACCGGCGCCGGCCGCCAAGGCCGTCATCGGCGTCAGAACGGTCTGCACTTCACCGTCCACCTTACCGGCGATCAGGGCGATCGCACGCACATTTTCGGCTTCGACGTTCTGGGCGATGATAAGCGAATTCGTCGTATCCGTCAGCGTCAATTCTTCGGTGATGGCCACGCCAATCGCGCTCTCACGCGCGTCCACGGAGCTCGCACGCACAAACCCCGCGGCTGAGTCCTCCAAATGGACGGCGTTGGCTTCCACGGAACGGGTCGCAGAGTCCTTCATCCAGACCTGTCCGCCCTCGACGCTTTTGGTCACAGTTTGATTCAACTCGACGGGCGCGCCATCCAGCGCTTCACTGGCCGCGGCAGCGTAATCCTCCAGAGGATTGTCGCTCTGGTTATTAGCTTCTTCGCTCATGGCGGTTCCTTCCCGATCACAACATGCAGGAGACGTCCCTCGCTGAAGTGACGCTGTTCCTGCAAAAAAGCGCGACCCTGATTATAGCGGAGAGGGGATAACAGGTCAATTCCAGGAGGACGCAGCAGGAATCAAGCAAATGGGAGAGGATTGAAGAGTAAGGATTGAAAATTGGAGAGATTGGAGATTGGAGATTGGAGAGATTGGCGCTACGATGTGCAGCATGTCTGATCAGGGATTGGTGACGTCTGGGAAACGAATGAGATCGGGTTTCGCCCTGCTGATGGGGACCCTCCTGCTCGCGGCCGGGGCGACCTGGTTGTGGCTGGGATCCGGTCCCGCGGGCGAGTCCAGCGCACCCGCATCCGCCCCCCAGTCTGTGGACCGGCTGAATCCCGGCGACATCGCCAGCATGGACAGCTCCGTGTTCGACTATAGCCCCGGCTGGCGGGTGAGTGCGGAGGGGGCCGACCCATCAGAGCCAGCCGATCCATGGACCCAGCCGGCGGGAACGCTCACCTTCGCCTATCGCGGGCGGGAACTCGCGCTGGCTTTGGCCGAAGGCGATTACTGGGCCTACCTCTATGTGACTGTGGATGGCGAACCGGCCAACGGGCTGATCCATGTGCGCGGCAATGTAGACGGCCAGGGCGACCCGGCCGGCTACAAGACGGCCTACGCCCCGGATCTGGCCACGAAGGCCGGGCCGGGCGTGGTCTGGCGCACCCTGCACCGGGCCGCGGACGACGGTCCCCACCAAGTGCGGATCGAGTTCTGGCGGGGCTGGGGGCAGACGCCCCTGCGCGGCGTAGCCATCGATGCACTGCCCGCGCCCGCGCCGCGCCGCTGGCCCGCGGCCGCGCTGATGGTCATCGGCTTCTGGCTGCTGGCCTGGGGCGTGCCGGAGACGCTCCGCGGTCGACAACGTCCAGCATGGCTGCGCTCGCTGAGCTATCGCCTGGCCCTGTCGCCCCGGTTGGCGACGTACGCACCTGTGACGGCCACGGCGGCCGTGATTATCCTGGGCGCGTCCGTCTGGTTGGACCTGTGGTGGCTTGGGTTGGCTGGTCTGGGCCTGCTGGCGCTGGCTGCGCTGGCGCGCCCCGCCCTCTGGATCGGGGCCCTGCTTTTCGCTCTGCCCTTCTACTTCTCCCAGACCCTGCCCCTGCTGCCCGGCCGGGCTTTCAGCATCATCGATGTGGGCGTTTTCGGTGGCGCGGCCCTGTTGATTGGCCGCAAACTTCTCTTCGGTCCCCGCTGGCCCACACAGGATGATTTGCGCGCTGGCGACACTCATAACCCACGCGAAGGGACAGCCCCGCACCGCACCTGGACGCTGCTGAACTGGCTACTGGCGGCCATCGTCAGTTGGGCGCTGATTTCCGCCTTCGCCGCCGACTACTTGGTCGTAGCCCTGCACGAGTGGCGCACGATTTTCCTAAACGCCGGCCTCTTCGCCATCCTGTTGGTGGACGCGTTGGCCAACGCCCGACGACCGACTGCGGACGCGCGTCTGCTGGTAACGGCCTGGCTGGCCGGCGCGACCGCGGTCTCACTAATCGCGCTCTGGCAGTTCGTCAGCGGCTCCATGCTGATCACGGCCGAAGGGGTGCGACGGGTGCGAGCTTTCTATGGGTCGCCCAACAACCTGGCTCTCTATCTGGAACGGACGGTGGCTGTGACTGCGGCCTTGGCGCTCTTTGGACGGAAAGATGAGGCCAGGAAGAGGCGAGGACGAGAGGAGATTGAGGAGATTGAAGAGATTGGATGGGGATTTTGGGTCATTCTGCTGCTGATCCAGCTTGGGGCTTTGCTGCTTACGTTTAGCAAGGGGAGCATTTTCCTGGGGCTGCCGGCCGCTTTGGTCACCCTGTGGCTGGGCGGCTACTGGCTGCTGGGCCGGTGGGGCGAAACCCGGCGCGCGCTCTGGTGGCTGGCGGGACTGACCGCGCTCGCGTTCCTGGCCTTGGCGCCCTTCCTGGGCACGGAGCGCTTCCGCGGCCTGCTGGACTTCTCCCAAGGGACGGGATTCATGCGTCTGCAACTCTGGCGCAGTTCCTGGCGGATGGCGCTGGACCATCCGCTGTTGGGCGTGGGGCCGGACAATTTCCTCTATACCTATCGCAACTGGTACGTCCTGCCCGCGGCCTGGCGGGAACCAAACCTGAATCATCCCCACAACTGGCTGCTGGATTGGTGGACGCGGCTGGGGGTGGTGGGGTTATTGCTGGGCGCGGCCTTCTTCGCGGCGGGGATCGCGGGGCTGTGGCGCGGCTTCACCCGTTCGCCCCGGCCCACACTGACCCTGGGGCTGTTGGCCGCGACCATGGCTGGCCTGGCCCACGGGCTGATCGACGTGAGCTATGCGCTGCCAGATCTGATGATTATATGGGTGTTGATCTTTTATTTGGGCGTGATACGTGAGGACATAATCGGCATGTAACCCACCTATTCAACAGCCACGATAGACATTTCACCGTTCCTGTACGCTTCTTCTTTTTTCAGTTCAAACCTTCATCACTCCAACCATCTTCCATGCGTTATTCACGCCGGTCTGCATTCCATCGCCGATCTATCGGTCAAGCGTGGGCGGATCGTCGTATTCTATCATTCAACATTAATTTTCGCTTAAGGTTTCGATGATATAATATTCCGTAAGTGCAGTTGGCGTTATTACGCCTCCATGCATCAATCGGGACCTGTGTTGGCATTCTCACACGCAGGCCAGGTCAACCATGTTATCCTGACAACCGAACTTCCTGGACCACATTGTCGCCATCGTTGCGTGTGGCTGTTCAAGTGCGGTGATTAGAACACGGATTGTCGCTGATTTCAACTAATGGTCACGGTTTGTTGAAGCCGTGACCATCAGCCTATGTCCATATCATCCGCGCTTCAACGACGTCACGCTGAACAGTCACGTTGCGTGTTATGAAAAGGAGGACGGGATGATCCATAAATTGCGTTCGTCGATTCCCGGCCATGTGCGCGTTGTATTTGAACTGCCGGCGTGCGTTTGGGCGGATCGCATCTATTTGAGCGGTGATTTCAACAATTGGAGTCGCACTGAACTTCCCCTTCATCAAGATCGGGATGGAATTTGGCGGGCGGCATTGGACTTGCCGGCCGGACGGCGCTATCAATTTCGTTATCTGGTGGATGGGCAGTGGCGCACGGATTACCATGCGGACGGATATGCGCCCAATGAATTTGGCAGCCAAAATAGCATCCTCCTGGCTGAAATGCCTGAAGCCGAGCTTCAAGCGGCGCCTGCACTCGCCGGCAGCAATATTCACGAAGACCGGCCGAAGACCAGTTGGGCGGCGCGCTTCCCCCAGCCGCTCACTCCGTCGATCGCCCCCCAGCCCCATCCTGGCTGAGATCGGCGGTCCCATCCAGTAACGAAAAAAGCGGCGCCCACAATGGGACGCCGCTTTTTCATCACAGGCTTTCCTGCACGGTCAATCTTAGGCCGCTCCAGGAAAATGAATATCCGTAACGTCCCCGGCACGGACCACGAATTTCGACGTCGACCAGAGGGCGCCTGGTCCGTGCCGGGGACGTTAATTTCCGGGAAGCGCCTTACGTTTCAGCCAAAACGGCGTCGATCTTCGAACACGCCTCGGCGACGGATTCGCTGACGGTCTGAGAGCCATCATAGACGCGCTCAGTCATGTCCAGGATCTGCCGGGCCAACTGTTGATATTTGGGCGTCTGGGGCACCGGCACGCCGATCTCCAGGTCCTGTATCTGAACCGGCAACCACGGTCTGTCCACATAGTTCTCTTCATTGTCGAGCCAGCCCTTTAGCGAGGGAATGTAGCCGACCTCATCATTGACCTCATTGACGTCCGCAAGCATGAAGGCGATGAAATTCCACATCTCCTCAGCATTGGGGGAATCCTTGTTGACGAAGGCCGCCCAGCGCCACATGGCCGAGGCCTTTTGTTTCTGCCGATCATCGCCCCACTGTGGGAAGGGTGCGATATCCCAGCCGCCTTCGACGCCGAATTTCCAATCCGGGTTGGCGCGCTTCATGGAGCCTACATTGTACGAACCGGAGAGATCCATGCCGCTATACCCCGCGCGGAAGGGGCTGCCTTTGACGCCGGGCACCTCGAAGCCTTGCATGGCCACCTTGTGCTTCGTCGTCCAGTCGGTGTAATATTCAAGGATGGCGATGGCCTCCGGTGTGTTGATGGCGCAGCGGGTGAGATCTTCATTCAGGAAATCTAAGCCCGCCTGCACCAGCATGGGGTGGATGCGCTTGAGGGTCCACTCCGTCCCCGGCCCGTAACTTTGCTGGAATCCCTGGAATGTGATGTTGCCCACGTCGTCCCGCTTGGTCATCTTGATGGCGTATTCCGTCACCTCATCCCAGGTCTGGGCCGGCTTATCCGGATCCAGCCCCGCCTCTTCATAGGCCGCCCGGTTATAGTAGAGATCCAAGGCGTTCCATTCCAACGGCACGGCCATCATCTGGTTGTCCCGGATCAGGCCGGTCAGGCTGTAATCGAAGAAGAGGTTCTGCAACTCTTCATCACTGTTCTGCCCCCAGGCAGCAGGGTCTACCGGAGCCAGCCAGTCTTTGGTGTTCAACAGGGGGTAATTCCAGTCCCCCATATTGAAGCCATCCGGCCCGGTGCCCGCGGCCAGGCTGGTGAAGAGCCGCTGCTCGTGATCAGCCACCTCAGCGAAGGCGTACTCGATGGTTACGTCCGGTCGCTTGACCTTGTACTCGTCGATCTTCTTTTGCACGAAAGCCGTCAGCGCAATATTGGCGTGGGTCCAGAAACGCAACTCCACCGGCTTTTTGGTCGCGGGCGCGCCGCCCCCCTCGGTGGCCGGCGCGCCTGCAGGGACTGCTGCCGGTGCGCAAGCCGCCAATGCAGCGGCCCCTGCGGTCATACCTGCAAATTTGAGAAAATCCCTGCGCGATACGTTGTTTGTTTTCATAGGTCTCCCCCCTGGAAAATATTGATGGAAATATCGCTGACCGAACGAATGAACAATCCCGGAAACGCAGTGGTGCATATGTTGACGCTCACAGTGAGCGCCAGACGCTTTCTGGAAATTACCAACGCCGATTCAACTCAGCCTTTGATGCCGCTCAGCGTCATGCCTTCGACGAACTGGCGTTGAAAGAGCAGAAAGATCAGGAATGTGGGGGCGAGGCCAATCAAAGCGGCGGCCATCAGTTCGTTATAAGAGGTGACATATTCGTCCTTGAAGAACGCCAATCCCAAGGGGATGGTCATGAGTTTCTGTTGCGTGATCACCAGCAGGGGCCAGACATAGCTATCCCAACTGCTCATGAACGTAAAAATGGAGAGGGTGGCGAGCGCCGGTTTGACCAGCGGCAGCACAATGGTCAGAAAGATGCGCGGTTCGCTGGCGCCGTCGATGCGCGAGGCGTCGATCAGTTCGCTGGGCACGCCGAGCATGAACTGACGCATGAGGAAGATGCCAAATGCAGTCACCAGGCCAGGCACAATCAGCGCGGCCAGATTGTTGAGCCACCCCAGTTGGAAGACGACAATATAAAGCGGAATGACCACGACGTAGAAGGGGATCATCATGGTCGAAAGCACAAGCGCAAACAGTACATTCCGACCCGGATAGGTGAACTTGGCGAAGCTATACCCGGCCATGGCGCACAGGATGACCCGGCCGACGGTGACAGCCAACGCGACGAGCAGACTATTGGCGAAGAACCGGACCATGGGGATGCGATGAAAGGCGGTGTTCAGATTCTCGAAGAGTTGAAATTTGCCCGGGATCAGACGAAAAACGGGTAGCATGGTCTCTTCCAGGGGCTTGGACGCGGTCGAAACCATCCAGACCAAGGGCAAGATCATAATGATGCTCCCGGCCAACAGGATCACATAGATCAATATACGACCAATGAAATTGAGGATTGAATCGGATCTCTTATAGGTGCGCCTACGTTGAGCGTCGGCAACTGAACTTGCTTCACCGGGAACAATAGAACTCATTTGAGGCTGCCTTCCGACGGATGAAATGCGCGGGTGTTACGCCTGCGTCGTGCGGAAAAACCGAAGCTGCAACAGAGTAAGGACCATCAGGATCAAAAACAGGATCACGGCCATGGCGCTGGCGTATCCCATGTCCAGGTATCGAGACGCGTGTTCGTAGATCAGCACAGGCAACACCCGCGTAGCCCCGGCCGGGCCGCCTTTGGTCAGGATCCAGATAGGGGTGAAGACCTGAAAAGAACTGATGGTGGAGATGATCATGACAAAAACCAGGGCAGGCATCAAGAGGGGAAGGGTAATGCGCCAGAACTTCTGCGTGCTATTGGCCCCATCCACCGCCGCCGCTTCATAGTAGACCTGGGGAATATCCTGCAAGCCGGCCAGGAAAAGAATCATGTAATAGCCCACGTTTTTCCAGAGGCTGAGGACGATAATGGAGATCAGGGCGTACTTGGAATCGGTTAGAAGTTGGAGACCGGGTTTGCCAAAAAAACGCATAATGTGGGCGTTGAGGCCAAACGAGGGGTGAAAAATCGTGAACCACACCATGGACGCCACAACCCATGAAATGATCACCGGCGTGAAGTAGACCAGGCGGAACAGGCTGCGCATGCGAATTTCCTGGTTCAGCAACATGGCCAGACCCAGCGAGCAAACCCACATCAGCGGGTTCAGCCCAAGGGCGTAGAACGCGGTCACCTTCAGCGATCGAATGAACTCGGGGTCACGCGTGAAAAGACGGACATAGTTTGCGAGGCCGATGAACTTAGGCGCACCCTGTAGCCCCCAACTGGTGAAGCCGGTGTACAGGGCGGTCAGCAGAGGGTAGACGCTGAAGACCAACAACAAAATCAACGCAGGAACGGCAAACGCCACTCCCCACAAATTTTGACGAAAGGCGGGGCTTCGTTTGCGAGTGCCGAACATCGCTTATCCTTGGGAAGTCGTTCCTCTTCGGTGCATCGTACCAACTGTTCCGGTACGATAGTACATTTTGAAGGGCTTGTCAAACAGCTTTTTTTTCCTCATTTCTGTTTTTTTGGATGGCTGACAGAGACGACATCCAGCCGGCAAGAGCGGATTTCAGTCTCTCTTTGCGGTCTTAAACTGGCCACATTCCGGGAATGGGATAGGAATGCCTGGGTGGCCGAAGTGGTTGCGTCCCATTCCCAGAATGCGGCGCTTGTGATCTCATTGAGATTCCCGTTTAACCAGCGCCTACCGGCGGGTCGTGAGCGTATGGCGCTCCTCTGCCGGGACGAATTTGAACATATCATCGAAGAAGACTAACTGGGGAGAAGCGGCGTCGAACGTTCCGAATGATCGCCCCAGCCGTTGCTCGATCTTTTCAAAGGTCATCAACACCTCCCGCTGCTCCGTCGACTCGAGTTCGATAAGGGGATAAGCCAGGGTGATATGGAATCGATAGCTGTCATGATCGGGGAATCGCACGCCGGTGATCTCAGACACCTGATTTCGATAGCTCCACAAAGCGCGCTCCGTTTCCTGATCAGCGGGTTTCACTTCTATGGAGGCGGGCCAGCGGATAAATCGATAGCGCATCCGAAATCCGGCCGGCGCGGGGGCCTCTGAAACCTTTGAGAGGAAGAAGCGGTCGGTTTCCTCAAGGGAGGCGGAAAGCGGAAGAAACCGGGACCACTTTTGAATTGTTCTCACCTGATCGCATAGCAACTCGAAAACGGTCATATGAAAGCTGTCCGGCGGCAAGAAACCGAATTTATACCGGCACTGCATCCCCTGTAGCTGTTCCTGCGCCCAAACGCATTCTTGAAACACGTTGGCGTGACGCTGGGGATCTACGAAACAGATGATGGTGTTGCCCGGAAAGGTGCGGGCCGCGCCATCGGGATGGAATTTGCTGCCCACGAAAGAGGTGTATTGGCTGGACGGCATACGTTTTTCCTTCACGCAAAATGCTGCAACTGCCGGGTCCAATCACGCAGGGCGATCAGAACCTGGGCCAGCCGCACGCGGGCGTCCTCATCCACCAGATTCAGATCGTCGTCAAAATGGTTCCAGATGGATGGCAACATGTAGTGGGGTTTGTTGAGGACGCGCATGTCATTGTGAAGCACAATCTGGCGCAGGTGATCCTGGGCGCGCACACCGCCCAGACGCCCGGCCCCGCCAATGATGGCCAGGGGTGCGCTGTCCAGGGGCGACGGACGCCCATCCACCATGGGGCGGGAGGCCCAATCGATAGCATTCTTGAGCACCCCCGGCACAGACCAGTTATACTCCGGCGTGGCGATAAGGAGCGCATCGGCCGCGTCCATGCGCTCATGAAAATCCTGGACGCTCTCCGGCACGCCTTGGGCTTCCAGATCCACGTTGAAGAGAGGCAGGGGCGCAAGATCGAAGATATCCATGGTCATATCATCCGGCAACATCTCGGAGGCCGCGCACAAGAGCGCCCTGTTATAGGAGCGCTTACGTAAGCTGCCCGCCATGGCGAACACGTGTACAGTTTCCATTACCGACTCCTTAACCGATTGAGCCAAAAGCAAGTGTGAGGGCGGAGAGCGAATCAAGCTGGCGTCCACCGCCTATGCGGACGCCTGGCTGATGCGCTCCTCGGCCAGCATACAGTATTCCGGAGAAACATCGAAGCCCACGTAGTAGCGTCCATTTTGGGCAGCGGCTGCGCAGGTCGTCCCGGATCCCATAAACGGATCCAGCACAACGTCGTCTCGATAAGAATAAAGCCGAATCACCCGCTCGGCCAAAGCCATGGGAAAAGGTGCAGGATGGCCCACCCGCCGGGCCGACTCGGCCGGGATCTCCCAGACCGAAAGCGTGGATTCCATAAATTCATCCCGCCCGATGTCGGATTCACCCCGGTCCGGCCGGCTGAAGTCCTGTTTGGCGAAGACCAGCAGGTATTCGTGGATGTCCCGCAGACGGGGAGACTTGGCGTTCATCCAACTGCCCCAGGCGCAGGAGCCGCTGGCCCCCCTGGCCTTACGCCAGATGATCTCGCCCATGGGCATGAAGCCGGCGCGCATGTGGATTTCATAGAAGAAGGCGTGCAGGGGGATGTAGGGCTTGCGACCCAGGTTGGCGATATTCACCACGTAACGCCCGCCCGGACGCAACACCCGGTAGACCTCGGCTGCGACCTCGCTGATCAGGTCCAGATACGCAGTCAGGCTGATGTCGTCCTCGTAGTCTTTACCCACGTTGTAGGGGGGTGAAGTGAAGGCTAGGGCCACGCCGTTGTCCGGCAAGACGGACATATCGGTGGCCGACTGGCAGTAGAGACGATCCGCCCAGCCGTCGGGAGCGGGAATCTCCACCGCCATCTCGCTTTTGGACGCCGGTGCGGCGAAACGGTCATCATACAAACTGCGCGCATAGAACGCCGAAGCGTCATGGCTCTCGCGTTTGCCCGTGCCGAATGAAGAAGTGGATGTGCGTTTCAAGACAGATTCCGATAGATGGAACGCGGATTGAGCGGATTGGACGGACAACAACCGGATTTTTGAAAAATCCGTGGAAATCGGCCCAATCCGCTCAATCCGCGTTCCATTAATTATCCGACTCAGGTTACTGGCCGGGGATCACCAATTCCTGGCCAACCGCAATGATATCGCTGGTAAGCTGGTTGACCGCTTTGAGTTCATTGACGGTTACATCGTACTGGGCCGCGATCTCGCTGAGCGTCTCGCCTGATTGAACGATGTGGACAGCCCCGCGAGCGGCAGCGGCTTCGCGCTGGGTCACGCCGGGGACGACCAGTTTCTGCCCAACGCGCAACACGTTGCGATTGGTGATGTTATTGGCGGTGGCGATAGCGTCCGGCTCGACGCCATAGGTGTTGGCGATGGAGAGCAGGGTGTCGCCCGGCTGGACGATATAAGTCACTTCCTCACCCACCGTCGGCACGCCGCCGAGTTGGCCGTTGGACGTAGAAGCGCCGGCGGACGTCTGTTCCTCGGTGTAATCCGGGATCAACAGAGTGGAGCCAACGATGAGGGCGTCGGGGTTCTCCAGGCTATTGGCCTCGATGAGGGCTACAGTGCTGGTGTTGAACTTGACAGCGATGGACCCCAGGGTGTCCCCTTGCTGCACCGTGTAGGCGAAGGGGCCTGGTGTGGGCGTAGGCGCGCCTTCCGCGGTCATGCCTTCGACGAAGGGCACTTCCAACACGCTGCCGATCTGGATGCTATCATCCGGCAAAAAGTTCAGTTCGCGCAACACCTGGGTGGTGGTGTCGAACTTCTCGGCAATCCAGGAGAGGGAGTCGCCTTCTTCCACGGTGTACTGGAAGGTCTCGCTGCGGCGCTCCGTGTTCACACCGGTGATGTCTTCGCCCGTCGGCGTTTCTTCAGCAGGCTCGCCCGTGGCCGCGGCTTCCGGCGTAGGCGTTTCGGCGATGACGTCGACGACCGGTTCGGCGGAGGTGGTCGTGAGCGCGTCAGTGGGCACCGGCGCCGGTGCGGGTGGACGTCGCGTACAGCCGGCCAACGACGTGATGATCAAAATTCCGATAAGCCAACGAAAATAGATGTGCACGGTGATTTCTCCCTTTGCGCGGCGGTGCGGCGGATAGTGGCATGATAGCATAAGGGAAAACCGGATGCAAACGGATCGGACAACGTCAATCAGAAGAGGACGTCCGGGATAACACGGGATAACCCCTGGATTGTGACTCCCCTCGCCATACAGTATAATTCAGCGCGACGACAAGATCTGACAGGCCGCGGATTGGGCGGAACGCCACGGGCGCTCCAGCATAAGGATCCGCTGGTTTCGGCCTAATCCGCGTTTCATCAGCACCACTATCCGAGGTTTTTTTGACGACGAACTTGAGGGGGCCATCGTCGATGGCTGAGGCTGCAAGTGAACCGCAGGCGGGGGCGACGCTGGCCGCCGACGCCATGGACGCGCTGCGCCAGGCCGCGACAGCGCGCGCGACCCAGCCGGAGGCGACCGTCGAGGAGCGCCACGTCTGGCGGCCAGACACCCGGCTCATCCGTCGCTGCTGGTTGACGCTGGCCGAGGCCGGCGCAGCCACCCAGGCGCTGGATGTCGCCCGGCTGGCCGTGGACCGCCAGCCCCTGGCCCCCATCCAGGCCCTCCACAGGCTGGCCGAACTGGTCCCCCAGCGTCCGGATCTGAGACCGGCGGTCACGGGCGAGCTGCGGGCCATGCGCGCCCAGATCTTCGCGCCCCGCACCGACGGCGACCCAGACGAGCAGGCCGAGCGCCTCATCCTGGCAGCGACCAGCGCCGCGCTGATTGGCGACGTCACCTTTGCTCTGGCCTGTCTGGAGCGGCTGGATCAGCATCCCCGGGCCTGGGACCGGGTCTTCCCCAACCCCAAGCTGCGCAACCGCCTGGCCGAAACCGTGGCCAGCGCGGGCGCGCATCCGCTGACCGTGAGCCTGATCCGCCACGCCATTCGCCGCTTCGGCGACGCAGGGGCCAACTTCCTGCAGCGGGTGGCTGATGGCGTGGGCCGGCGCATGGCCGAGGATCAGGCCCCGCCCGCGGTCGCCAAACTTCTCCTGCGCTGCATCGAGACGGTGCGCTACGCCACCCTCATCACCATGCACAGCCACCGGGTGGCGACTGCGGTCCTGGCCCGGGGCGGCCTGGCCGATGAAGTCGCAGCCCACCTGACCACCATCGCTAACATCCAGGAAGCCCGGCGGGAGAGCGGCCTGGCTTTGCGCAAGAACGATCAGGCCCTGTTGCGCCAGGTCAAGCGTCCCCAGGCCAACGCCGACATCGACTTCCAGGTCTACACCTTGCAGGAGGCCATCCACGCCATGCCCGTGCGTCAGATCTCCCGGGAGCAGCGCATCGAGTTGAGTCAGCGGCTGGCGGCCCTGGGTATGCGCAGCGACGGCTGGACCGCGGCCGGAGCGGCCTCCACCCTCATCGAATTGGGCGCGCTCAAGTTCGCCACCGACGTGGTGGATCACATCGCACCCAACGATCCCACCCGCAGCGAGGGCGCGATCGCGCTGGTCTCAGGCCTGCTGGACGCGGGCGAAACCGCCATGGCCACGCTCGAGGCCCAAAAAGCGTTGGCCTGGGCCAAATCCTTCGAAGGCCAGAACGCGGAGCGCGCCACCGTCTGGGGGTTGGCCGAAGTTTACCTGGACCATCACATGCCCGACCAGGCCCTGGCCCTGCTGGACGCGCGCAGCGGGGAGGGCGGCCTTTTCACCCGCCTGCGCGGCATCTTCCAACCCACCGCGCTCAACGACGACGAGTTGCGGGACAACCGGCTGCGTCTCCAGGCCCTGTTGCAGAAGGACCCCCAGGGCGCGCGCGTGGACGAATTGGCTGATCAGTTGCGGACTTGGGCGCCACGCCTGCTGGAAGGTGAGGCCCTGATCGGCTTCTATCTGGACGGGCTGGTGGATCCATTGCTGAAGGCGGGGCGCATCGATCTGGTCGCGGCCCTGCTGCCCCAGGTGCAGGCGACGCTGTCGACCAACGGCGGATCCAAGCATGCGGCCCACGTGGAGCGTCTGGCCACCCTCTTGACAGACCAGATCTACGCCGGCCGCATCGACAGCGCCTTTCTGCAGGCCACCCAGGCCGCCATACGCTGCCTCTGGCGCGAAGACGCCGATCATGGGGTGTGGCAGACTGTCCACGGCGTCGAAGGCAGCCTACCCCTGATCCTGGCGTTGGAAGGGCCGGACGCGCTCGTCGCCATCGCCCAGACTGCTGAGGCTGAGGGCGCGGGATGGGGGACGTAAAAGTGAAGCGTGAGGCGTGAAAAACGGCAACCCGTCACTTGCCGCTTTCTTCGCGGCGATCTGTACGTTTCACATTTCACGTTTTACGTTTCATTCACCACCAACCACCAAAGGAGAGCATCCACATGCGCATCGAACGTATCGAACTTCGTAAAATCCATCTGCCCTATGTCGCGCCCTTCGAGACCAGCGGCTGGCGAGAGCTGGGGCGCGTGCCGGTCATCGTGCGCATGGAGGCGGACGGGATCGTGGCTTGGGGCGAATCGCCCGTGGGAACCGACCCTTTCTACAGCGAGGAATGTACGGAGACGGTCTGGCTAATCCAAAAAGAATACCTGGCCCCCATGTTGATGGAGACTGAGTTGGAAAGGCCGGAGGATGTGACGCCGGTTCTGGCCAAGGTGCGGGGCAATCACTTCGCCAAGTCCGGTCTGGAATTCGCAGCCTGGGACCTCTTTAGCCAGCGAGCTGGCCGCAGCCTGGCCGATATGCTGGGCGGCGTCCGCGACCGGGTCCCCGTGGGCGTGAGCGTAGGCATCCAGAAGGACATCGACGCCCTGCTCCAGACTGTGAGCGATTATCTGGACGCCGGCTACCGGCGCGTCAAGCTCAAGATCAAACCCGGCTGGGACATCGAGCCGACCCGAGCCGTACGTGAGGCCTGGCCGGATCTGAAGCTCCAGGTGGACGCCAACAGCATCTATCATCTGGAGGACGCCGAGCACCTGGCCAAGCTCGACCCGTTCGACCTGCTACTGATCGAGCAGCCTCTGGCCCACAATGACATCTTCGATCACGCCAAACTCAAGCGCCGCATCAACACGCCCCTCTGCCTGGACGAGAGCATCGTCTCGCCGGAGTACGCGCGCTGGGCCATCGAGATGGAAGCCTGCGATATCATCAACATCAAACCGGGGCGCGTCGGCGGCCTGACCGATTCCCGCCGCATCCACGACCTGGCCCAGGCCGCGGGCATGCCCGTCTGGCACGGGGGCATGCTGGAGACGGGCATCGGCCGCGCCTTCAACGTGGCCCTGGCCAGCCTGCCCAACTTCGTGCTGCCCGGCGACATCAGCGCCAACGCCCGCTACTATGCCCGGGATATTGTCCTCAACCCCTTCACCCTCAACCGGGAGGACAGCACCCTGACCGTGCCCACTGCGCCCGGTAACGGCGCGCAGGTGGACGAGGACTTCCTGGATCAGGTGACCTTCGAGCGCTGGGAGATCCGGGCGTAGCAGTTTATTGGGATGAGCAATGGATAGAACGCGGATGAATCGGATTGGGCGGATCTTCACGGATTTGTATCTATTCAGGCACGAACCCAATAGACCGCGGATTGGGCGGATTGAGCGGGTCAAACCGGATTTTTCTTTGAAAAATCTGGCGGTTTCAGCCCAATCCGCCCAATCCGCGGTCTATGGTGAATA
>JAJRVT010000275.1 GCA_024277175.1 Chloroflexota bacterium
GGACATTGAATGCAAGAGCACATGAGATCTTCCAATAGAGACATCGCCTTGCATAGCAAATGCACATAGAACCAGGAAAGGACTCACTAGGATGAGAACGAAGGACGCGATATCGAGAGTTGCAGGAGTATTCATAGTAGCGGCAATCCTTCTACCCTGGAATACCGCAATCGCGGAGGCCACTTCCTCGCCAGCTTTCCAATCACACCGATGCCCTACGGCAAGCATTCCTGGAGGGGGCACCATCACTTTTACATCTTTTCGTGACGGTGATAGTGACCTCTATATCATGTACGGCAGTGAGTGCAAGATTGTACAGCTAACAAACGATGGTGTGAATGCGTTTTCTTCATGGTCACCGGATAATTCAAAGCTTGTGTTCAGCTCAGGTGGCTACCTCTATGTCATGAATGCTGATGGGAGCGGCAGGACTCAACTCGCGGGTTATGCGCCTGGGGGAGTCCAATCGATCCCAGATTGGTCTCCTGACGGTGCAAAGATTGTGTTCCAAATCAACATGGGCAGCTACCAAGGTCAAGAGATCTTCATCGTCAACGCTGATGGCACGAATCTCCAACAACTGACGGCCGACATCGGGCGCGACAACCACTCACCCACTTGGTTGCCTGACAGCTCTCAGATCGTATTCACTTCAAGGCGTGGTCCCGTTAATGATGGCGATATTTGGATTATGCTCGCCGACGGCACCGACCAGCATATCATTATGCCAGACAACGACTGGCCAGATTCTTTGCCCTCCATGTCTCCAGATGGGACCAGAGTAGCGTTTGCCTCGCGCCGGGATGGTAATTGGGAAATCTATGTCATGGATGCCGATGGCAGCAATCAGACACGCCTGACCTATTCCTCCGGTCGAGATACGTGGCCGCGATGGTCGCCTGAAGGCACCCGCATCGCATTCCAGTCTGATAGAGACGGCAATAATGAGATCTATGTGATGTACGCAGACGGCAGTCATCAGACCCGTGTGACGGATAATCCGGCAATGGATCTTTATCCCGAATGGGGAGGACCAAGTCTGCATCAATCTTGTCTGTGCCAATCGAAAATGGGCCCGCTTGATCATAAGAAATGAGACCACCCTGTGCTACTCAAACCAGCCAGTGTGGGAGCCGTACTACTAGCCATCTCTCCCGGCAGACCATAGAGGCTCACAGGAGATAAGTCCATGGCCGCAGAGAAGAAATCGGAAGGGCAGCGGCCGACCTTCTGGTGGCATACGCGCAGAACTTGATCGCGCAGATTGATGGGGGCTGACGGAGCGCGGGAGCATGGGGGCAAGGGAGCGCGGGAGCAGGGGAGCAGGGGGATGTCGATCAAGAGCCACGGGGAATTGGACGTGTACCGGATTGCGTTCGATGCGGCGATGGAGATATTCCGGCTCTCGAAGGGCTTTCCAAAGGAAGAGACGTACTCATTGACGGATCAAATCCGCAGATCTTCCCGGTCCGTCTGTTCGAATCTGGCAGAGGCGTGGCGCAAGAGGCGCTATCAGGCTGCTTTCGTGAGCAAGCTGAACGCCGCCGAAGCGGAAGCCGCTGAGACGCAAACCTGGCTCGAATTCGCCAATCGATGCGGATACCTGCCTGGAGATAAGACCAGCGAACTCCGCCGCACCTACGATCACGTCATTGGAAAGCTCGTGCGCATGATCGTCAACCCCGACCCCTGGATTCTCAAGAAGGAATCGACTTAACCAGATCGAGCGGCCAGGCCGTGCCACATCCTCTCCCCCGCACCCGAGCACCCCTGCACCCCTGCACCCTAGCACCCCAGCACCCGCGCTCCCCTGCACAGTACGAGGAGTGACTCAATGCTCACCATCAGCGCCATAAAAGCCGACGTCGGCAGCATCGGCGGGCACACCTGCCCCTCGCAGGAGATGCTGCAGGTGGCCCGCGAGCGGCTGGCGCAGGCCGCCGGCGAGGGCCTGCTCACCGGCTTCGACGTCACCCACACCGGCGATGACCTGTGCCTGCTCATGGTGCACAGCCGGGGGGGCGGCGACGCCGCGATCCACGAGCTGGCCTGGGGCGTCTTCGAGGCCGCGGCCGAGATCGCCAAGGCGGCCGGGCTGTACGGCGCCGGGCAGGACCTGTTGAAGGACGCCCCTTCGGGCAACGTGCGCGGCGCCGGCCCGGGCGCGGCCGAGATCACCTTCGACCCCGCCGCCCCCGAGCGTCCGGCCGAGTCCTTCCTGGTCTTCACCGCCGACAAGTGCGGCCCGGGGGCCTTCAACTTCCCGCTGTGGGCGGTCTTCACCAGCCCGCTCTACTGTGCCGGTCTGATGCTGCCCAAGATGAAAGCCGGCTTCCGCTTCCGCGTCATCGACATGGAGCACGCCGGCGCCGACCGCGTCATCGAGCTCGACGCGCCCGAGGAGCACATCGACCTGGCGGTCCTGCTGCGTGACGAGAACCGCTTCGGCGTGCAGGCGATCCACTCGTGGCGCTACCCCGACCAGCAGGTGGTGGCCGTGTCCACCGACCGGCTGCACAGCATCGCCGCCGAGTACATAGGCAAGGAC
>JAJRVT010000276.1 GCA_024277175.1 Chloroflexota bacterium
GCGGTCTTCATTCAGCGATGCTCTTGTTGATAGTCTCCAACGGGCTAACGAAAGCGCTTGAATGCCGATCAAATTGCATCTCAGTATCCTATATTTTCTTGTTAAAGTCGAATTTTATGTCACTGCAAAAGTCGAGTATCATCCCCGCACCAGGTTGCTGACGAAAAACCACAGGTTCGCCGGACGTTCGGCCAGTCGGCGCATGAAGTAAGGATACCAGGCGCTACCATAGGGCACGTAGATGCGGACCTGATAGCCCTCGCGCACCAACTCTTCCTGGAGGTCGCGACGCACGCCGTAGAGGAATTGGAATTCGTAGGCGTTGGCTGGGACGCCCTGCGCCTGGGCGTAATCCAGAGTGGCCCGGATCATGCGCTCATCGTGGGTGGCCACGGCCAGATAGACGCCGTTGGCCCGCGCCTCCTCGCTCAGCATCATCTGCATGAGCTTGACGAAATTGGCGTCCACATCGGCCTTGTCCGGGAAGGCCACGTCCGGCGGCTCCAGGTACGCGCCCTTGACCAACCGCACCCACGCACCCTCGCCTACCAACTGCTTGACATCGGCCTCGCTGCGATAGAGATAGGACTGGATGACCACGCCCACGTTGTCAAATCCATCCTCATCGCGCAGGGTGCGGTAGATATCCAGGGTGACGTCGACCAGAGGGCTGTCCTCCATGTCGATACGCACCCGGTTGTCCACCTCGCGCGCGGTGGACAGGATCAGACGCATGTTGTCCAGGGCCAGTTCGGGATCGATCTTGACGCCGAGCTGGCTGAGCTTGACCGAGACGTTGGCGTCGATGCGGCTGGTGTGGATGCGTTCCAGCAGCTTGCGAATCTGGTTGCGGGCGGCGATGGCTTCCTCGCGTTGGGTCACGCTTTCGCCCAGGAGGTCCATGGTGACGCTCATGCCGCTCTCGTTGAGATGGCGGGTGACGATGATGGCGTCCTACACCGTCTCCCCGGCCACGAAGCGGCTGGCCACCCGCCAAGCCAGCGGGAACTCGGTGACGACCCGTCGCGCCCAACCGGCGCCGGACAGATAGAGCAGAATCTCGCGCAGCCAATGTTCGCCAAACCAATAGAGCAGCGCCGCGCCGCCCAACAAAAAGAACAGCGGGGCAAAACAACCTCTGGATCGGCCCTTTTGTTCCGGCATACGTCCCCCTTATATTTTGTCTTGTGTTGACGCCCTCGCGCCCTACGTTTTACGTTTTCACGCATCACGTTTTCCCGCTCTCGCAGTTTATCAGCCCCGGACTGTTCAGGCAAGAACTTATCAAAGACGCGATTCGTTTATAGGCGCGTTTGCAAAAGCGCGCCCTTCCAATGACAATGGAGTGA
This sequence comes from Chloroflexota bacterium, assembly GCA_024277175.1. Lineage (GTDB taxonomy): Bacteria > Chloroflexota > Anaerolineae > Caldilineales > Caldilineaceae > JAJRVT01. The sequence goes on from JAJRVT010000276.1 coordinate 1,350, forward strand.
CGTGATTACTGAGTCGTAACGTAAGGAGAATTCATGATAGGTGGAAGCATCATTCGCAAGGGAGCGGGGGCCGCGGGTCGCGTCGTCGGAGGGACGGTTCGGCACGTGGGCGGCAGCGCGGCCAATCTCGGCCGTCGCGCGCTGAAGCGACAGATCCCGGACCATGTGGTCATCAAGCTGAACCGGGAGATCATCGAACGCGAGCCGGCCGCACCCTGGTGGCAAAGCTACGTGCCGGGTCTGCCCTCTCCCATCAGCATCGAGGCGCTGGGCGAATCGATGCGGCGGATCGCCGGCGACCCCGATGTCCAGGGCGTGGTCTTCCTGGTTCAGTCCGCGTCCCTCAGCCTGGCCCGGGCCCAGAGTTTGGCGGACCTGTTCACCCGCTTCCGGGTGTGGGACGAAGCCTACAACGGTCAGGCCAACAAGGAGATCACGGTCTATTTCGAGCAGATGGGCGCGTCGGGCGCGGTTATGGCCAGCGCCGCCCACCGGGTGGTTATGCCGCCCCTGGGCGACTGGAACGTGCACGGCCTGCGGGTCGCGCCCACCTTCATCAAAGACACCCTGGCCAAAATCGGCGTGGAGGTGGACGTCATCAAAATCGCGCCTTGGAAGACCGCGGCAGACACCCTGAGCCGCAGCGAAATGAGCCCGGAAATGCGCGCCCAGTACGAGTGGCTCCTGGACAGCATCTTCGACGAGATCGTCGCCGCCATCAGCGCCGGCCGCAACCTGAACGCGGACCAGGTGCGCGCGCTCATTGACCGCGCCCCCTTCACTGCGGAGCAGGCGCTGGAGGCCGGTCTCATCGACGCCATCGCCTACGAGGATGAGCTGCCCGTTCTGCTGGGTTCGGAGGAGGAGCCGGCCACGTTCAAGCGCTATGGACAAACCCGCCTCCTCCTCTACCATCACGCCGAACGCCCCACCGCCAAGGCTGTGGGCGTGATCAGCCTGGAAGGAGCCATCATGACCGGCAAGAGCCGCTCCTTCCCGATTCCACTGCCCCTCTTCGGCGAACAGACCATCGGCAGCGTCACCGCGCAGCAGCAGATCCGCGCCGCACGCAAGAATGACAACCTGGGCGCGGTGGTTCTACACGTGGACTCCGGTGGCGGATCGGCCCTAGCCAGCGACCTAATCTGGCGCGAACTGAAACAGTTGGACGCTGAGAAGCCGCTGGTGGTCTACATGGGTGACGTGGCGGCCAGCGGCGGCTATTACATCTCTGCGCCCGGCCGCAAAATCGTGGCCCAGCCCACCACCCTGACGGGCAGCATCGGCGTCATCATGGCCAAACCGGTAAACGCGAACATGATAAAGAAAATCGGCGCCCGAAAAGAGGTTGTCCAGCGGGGCGAACATGCTGACATCTATGACAGCGACCAGCACTGGCGCGATGACCAGCGCGCTACCATGGAAGAGGCCGTGCACTACATCTATCGCATTTTCAAGGAGCGGGTGGTCGACAACCGCGACCTGGAGTTCGATGAACTGGATGCGATCGCCAACGGACGGGTATGGACGGGCGTGCAGGCCCTGGAACATGGCCTGATCGATGCCACGGGCGACTTCCAGACCGCGGTGGAGTTGGCTCGTGAGTTGGGCGAACTGGAAGAGGGCGCGCGCGTGCGCACGGTCGCGATCACGTCGCCGCGCAAATCGCTGCTGGCCATGCCGACCGAGATCGCACAGGCCGCGCTGGGCCTCACCCGCCTATATCAGGTAGAGGACCTGATCGCGGGGCTGGCCGGTGGCGACCTGGCCCAGGCGCTGCTCAGCGAACGCTACTGGCTGGTGGCCGACGAGCTGCCGAGAGTGGAGTGATTACCAAAAACGGAATAGAACGCGGCTAAACCGGATTGAACGAAAGGAGCCGGATTTTTAAAAATCCGTGAAGATCTGCTCGATCCGCCCAATCTGCGTTCTATCCAAATCGCAATTCAGAATATGGAGAAAGCCATGCTGGACGTACAAGCCATTCGTCGTCAGTTCCCCGCGCTGGACCAGGAGTTCAACGGCAAGCCTGCGATTTTTCTGGACAACCCCGGCGGCACCCAGGTGCACAAACGGGTGCTGGACGCCATGACCGAGTACCTGGTCCACCGCAACGCCAACACCCACGGCGCCTTCGAGACCAGCAAACGCACCGACGCCACCATCGACTACGCCCGCCGCGCGGTGGCCGACTTCCTGGGCGCGGACCCGGACGAGGTGATCTTCGGTCCCAATATGACCAGCCTCACCTTCATGTTGAGCCATTCCCTGGCCGCGGAGTTCGGTCCCGGCGACGAGGTGGTGGTGACCCGGCTGGACCATGACGCCGACATCATGCCCTGGGTGATGATGGCTGAAGACCGGGGCGCGACCGTGCGCTGGGCCGATGTGGACCTGGAGACCTGCACCCTGGACATGGCCCACCTCCAGTCGCTCATCAACGACCGGACCAAGCTGGTCGCGGTCGGCTACGCGTCCAACGCCTCCGGCAGCATCAACGACGTGGAGACCGTCATCGGCTGGGCCAAGGCCGTGGGCGCCTACGCGTTCGTGGACGCGGTCCAGTACGCGCCCCACGGCCTGATCGACGTCAAGGCCCTGGACTGCGACTTCCTGGCCTGTAGCGCCTACAAATTTTTCGGTCCCCACATCGGCCACCTCTACGGCAAGCGCGAGCATTTGAACCGGCTGCGGGCCTATCGGGTGCGCCCGGCCGGCGATCGCTCGCCCGACAAATGGGAGACGGGCACCAAGAATCACGAAGGCATGGCCGGCGCGGCCGCGGCCATCGACTACATCGCCGATCTGGGCTACGAGTACGGCGGCGCGCCGGCCACCGCCAGCCGTCGCGAAAAGCTGCGCGCGGCCTGGCCCGTGATCCATGCCTATGAACAGGCCCTGATCGAGCGCCTGCTCAACGGCTTGCAGGTGATCAACGGCGTGCGCGTCTACGGCATCACCGACCGCTATGACTGGGAGAAGCGGGTGGCCACCATCTCCATCCGCAAGGAGGGGACCACGCCCCTGGAACTGGCCACGGCCCTGGGGGAGCAGAACATCTTCGCCTGGGATGGCAACTTCTACGCCCAGGCCCTGAGCGAGCGGCTGGGCGTGGAGCCGAGCGGTGGGCTTCTGCGGTTGGGCATGGTCCACTACAACACCCTGGACGAGGTGGACCGCTGCCTGGAGGTGATTGAAAGAACGTAGAGATCGGGAGATTGGAGATTGAATAGAACGCGGATTGGGCGGATTGAGCGGAAAGGACCGGATTTTTATAAATCCGTGCAGATCCGCCCAATCCGCGTCATCCGCGTTCTATCCCGTTCCCGATACCGTGACATGTTCGAAGGTATGCGCGTCACAGTCGTAGAGACCCCAGGTGGCGGGGCCGCGCATGCCCATGATCTCGCCGGGGTTGACCAGCCAGGCGTCGCCGATCTGTTCGGCGTGCCTGGTGTGATCGTGGCCGTAGCAGACCAGGTCGAACTGGCTGGACTGGGCGACGCGGCGGGCCGGCTCAGGGTAGTGGATCATGGCGATGCGGCGGCCGCCGGCCTCAAGTTCGATGTAGACGCCATGAAGGTGGACCCGAGGATGGTTGGACGCCAGGGTTTGCAGCAGCCGGCCGTCGCCATCATTGTTGCCGAAGACGATGTGGATCTGGCCGGGGAAGCCGTTGGCCAGCCGGTCGATGATGAAGGGCGCCACCAGGTCGCCGCAGTGGAGCAGCATGTCGGCCCCGCTGGCGCGCACCTGCTCCAGGGCCTTGTCCAGGTTCCAGATGTTGTCGTGGCTGTCTGAGATGATCGCGATCTTGGTCATGGGATTCGCTCCTTGGTCTGTGGTATACTGGATATCCTCCAGGAGGTTCTCAACGCGAGCCGCTGATTCCAGGGAAAACCTCCCGGAGGGTGAATTGCTTTTATGACCATAGTGTATCGGTTTTTCAAACGAACGCAAACGGCGCTCCCCCGCCCGCGCAACGGGATCGCCCTGGCGTTCCTGTCACTGGGCGCGTCCTTGGTCATCGCTGCCTGCGGCCAGGTGATCACGGTGACGCCCACGCCGACGCCCATGCCCACCCCCACCATCGCACTGGCGCTGATCGCCGTAACCCCGCCGCCCACGGTCACGCCCGCGCCCTACACGCCGGCCCCCACGGCCACGCCCACGGTCACGCCCACGCCGCTCATCCATGAGGTCCAGGCCGGGGAAAGCCTGTTGGCGGTGGCCGCCCAGTACGACGTCAGCGTGAACGCGCTCCAGGACGCCAACGGCATCACCGATCCGCGCGCACTCCAGGTGGGGCAGCAACTGATCATTCCCAACGAGGAAGAGATCGAGGCCGAGGCCAACCGCACGCCCACGCCCACCCCCATGCCGGTGGAGGTGGCCAACGTCAACCTGAGCGAGACGAAACTGGGCGAACTGTGGGTGCTGGGCGAGGCGGTCAACGCCAGCGACACGCCCCTGGAACAGGTCCGGGTGGGCGTCACCCTGGTGGACGAGAACGGCGACATCGTCGAAGAGGCCGACAGCCTGGTGGCGCTGGATGTGCTCGAGGTCGATGAACGCGCGCCATTCGCCCTGCTCTTCGCCACCGCGCCCGGGGATTTCGCCCGCTACATGGCTCGCCCCCTGAGCGCGGTTCCGGCCTACATGGGCGGCTATTACCGGGACCTGGAGGTGCGGGACCTGACCGGCGCACTCGTCGGCGTCACCTCATACGGCGTCAGCGGGCGGGTGTTCAACAGCGGCCCGGAAGAGGCTGTGGAGGTGCAGGTGGTGGTGACGGCCTATGATCCCCTGGATCGGGTCATCGCCATGCGCGTGCTTACGCCCGATCCGCCCATCGCGCCGGTGGGGGGCGAGACGAGCTTCTCCGGGGTGCTGACGCCGCTGGGCGGGCCGGTGGCGCGAATCGAAGCCGTGGCCCAGGGGCGGCGGATCAGCGCGGCGGGTGAATGATCAATTGGCAATTGCTAATGATCAATGATCGTTTCTCGTTGCCAAGGTTACGGACGTGGGGGCGAGGTTGGTTGGATAATTGGGTAGTCAAAATAAGAAGGGTGTGTTCAAAGTGAGTTAAAGCATTCCGGGATTCGGCCCCAACTCATTTTGAACACACCCAAACGAGAAATGTAATTTGTACGTGGAGATTGGAGGTTGAAGTTTCCCCGGCCGAGGGCGAATCTCCAATCTCCCAATCTCTTCATTCAGGTGTGATAGCTTATGAACTTATCCCGACGTTCGCGTGTACGATTTTTGATAATCGGCCTGACCATGGTCTTGCTGGTGCTGACCCTGGCGGGGTGCGGCTCGCGGCGCAAAGCCCGCAGGCAGGCCGAATCGACGCCAATCCCCATCCCGACCATGACCTTGGAGTACTCGGTGCCGGCGCCGCCCATTGCGCCGGCCTCCTTCGACTCTTTTGATAACCGCGCCTATTTGCCCGACCGTTTGGTCATCCCAGCCCTGGATATGGACACGCCGGTGATTCCGCTGGGCTGGAGTTCGACTGTCGATGAAGCCGATCGGATTTTCAGCGAGTGGGACGTGGCCGCGTACGCCGCCGGCTGGCACAAAAACAGCGCCCTCCTGGGCGAAGGCGGCAATGTGGTCCTGAGCGGTCACAACAACATCCTGGGCGCGGTCTTCCGCGAGCTGGACCAGCTCAAAAAGGGCGACAAGATGGAGATCTTTTCCGGCGGCGTGCGCTACACCTATCAGATCGATAAGGTGCTCATCGTGCCCGAGACCCGGGCCACCGAAGAGCAGCGCAAAGATAACGCCAAGTGGATCGCCCCCTTCGATGACGATCGCCTGACCCTGGTCTCTTGCTGGCCCCGGGATGACAACACCCACCGCATCATCGTCGTCGGCTACCGCGTCGACGGGCCGGTGATGGACGGGGCGCAGGCGTCAGCACGATAGACCGCGGATTGAGCGGATCGGGCGGACAACCACCGGATTTTCTAAGAAAAATCCGTGAAGATCAGCTTGATCCGCTAAATCCGCGGTCTATTGCTGTTTCCACTTCGCGACGACGCTGGATCAGGGGCCGCCACACCGCTCCTGTGTTCAGTTCGAAGAGGGTCATGATGAGCGCGTCCTCTCGCGGCGCGTGTGCGGTGGTCGGGTAGTAGCTGGGCCGTCTCCCCACTTCCTGAAACCCCAATTTTTCATACAACCGGATCGCGGCCGTATTGCCGGCCCGCACCTCCAGGGTGCAAACCGCGGCCGCGCGCAGGCGAGCCTCGGCCAGCAGGTCCAGCAGCAGCCATTCGCCCAGGAGCCGCCGCCGCCATTCGGGGTGGGTGGCGATGGTCATGACATGGCATTCGTCGCCTGTGATCCAGCAGCCGCCATAGGCCAGCAGCGGGGGCAGGTCAGGCCGGGCCGGCGGATCCGCCGGTCGCACCACGCGATAGAAAGCGCGCGGGTTGCGGGTCAGCTCACGGCGATAGACGTCCAGGCTCCACGGGGAGTTGAAGCAACGCACTTCCAGCTCCATGACCGCGGACAGATCGGCCAAGCGCATGGGTGCGATGGTCAGGGGCGCGCGGGGCGCGGGCGAGCGCGCCGGCGGTGGTGGCGGTGTGGAAGAGAGGTCAGAAGCCATCGCGTCTAGCCAGGTTTGCGCAGGTAGAGGGGCTGAAGCATGGCCAGATCGTCCGCCTCGCCCCGGGCCAGGTGCAGCGCGGCCACCCGCGCCAACTGTCCGGCGCGACGCAGACCGGAGACGTCATCCAGCGCGGTGACGCGGGGTAGAGCGGCCGTCGCCGCCAGGAGTTCCGCGGTGGATTCGCCGACCAGCCAGAGGGGACGGTCAGTTTGTGCGAGTGGCGCCGCGGCCAGCGCGTCCATGAACTCGTCGATACGGCCAAAGCCATGCTCCTCTGCTTCGGGTCGGCGCAACAGGTCGCCGGGTTCAAAGAATAACCAGTTATAGCGCCCGCGGCCGGCCTGGATGTAGGCGCAGACCAGGGCCGGCGGGTCAGACGCCCCAGCCGGGATCAGCCACGGGGCCGCGGTGACCGCCAGGGTGGGGACGCCGATGACCCGGAGCGGCGCGGGCGCTCCCACGCCCATGCCCTTGGCCACGCTGATGGCGATGCGCACGCCGGTGAAGCTGCCCGGCCCGGTGGTGACGGCCAGCGCAGTCAGGTCCTGGGGCGTACGTTGGAGTTGAGCCAGCAGGGTGCGCGCGGTGGTCAGCAGGTCCTGGGTCTGGCGACGGTGAGCTTGCCAGGTCCACTCGCCCAGCAGTTGGTCGGTTGTCAGATCATAGACGGCCAGGGACGCGGTGGTCGTGGCTGTGTCGAGAGCGAGTAGCACAGGGACTCCTGAAGGCGTAACAGCGTAAAACGCAAAAAGCGTAAAATGTAAAAATGTGAATGCCCGAACGATGATAGTGTAGTGTATTGGGCGGGATTTATCAAAGGATGCGGTTGGATACAACAAATAATTCGGATGAGTCGTCGGTTTACGTGTACAATGGTCCACTCAACCATCGATCAACCATCCAGGAGTTTCTTCTATGTCCGTTTTGATGCTGGGCGCGCACATGTCCATCGCCGGCGGTGTGAGCAAGGCGCTGGACCGGGCCGCGTCCATCGGCAGCAACGCCCTACAGGTCTTCACCAAGAACAACCGTCAGTGGATCGGTCCGCCCATCGACCCGGAGGACGTGGCCCGCTGGCGGGAGGAAATGCCCGCGAACGGCATCCGCTACGCGGTCAGCCACGCCTCCTATCTCATCAATCTGGCCTCGCCCAGGGACCCCCTGTGGACCAAGAGCCAGCGCGCGCACGAGGACGAGCTACGCCGGGCCCACGCCTATGGCATCCCCCACGTGGTGCTGCATCCGGGCGCGCACACGGGCAGTGGCGCGCAGGCCGGCATCGAGCGGGCCGCGGAGGCGCTGAATCGCATCCACGCCAACACGCCCGAGTGCGCCGACACGATGACGTTGCTGGAAATCATGGCCGGCCAGGGCACGGTGCTGGGCCGCAACTTCGGCGAGCTGCGCCAGATCATGGAGATGGTGGAGGACGGGGAGCGGATGGGCGTCTGCCTGGACACCTGTCACGCCTTCGCCGCCGGCTATGATCTGCGCACGGAAGCGGGCTACGAGACCATGATGGCGGAGATCGAACGCGACATCGGGCTGGACGCGGTCAAGTGCCTGCACTTCAACGACAGCAAGGGCGGGTTGGGCAGTCACAAAGACCGGCACACCCACATCGGCGAGGGCGAGATCGGCCTGGAGGGCTTTCGCCTGATCATCAACGACCCCCGCTGGGACGGGATCGCCATGTTGCTGGAGACGCCCAAGGAGGCGAACCTGGCCGAGGATGTGATGAACCTGGCTCGCCTCTGCGAACTGGTGGAGGACCGGGAACGGGTCCCGTCGGGGCTGCGGTGAGGATACTTTTTGGGTATGTTCAAAATGAGTTAAAACATTCCGGGATTCGGCCATAAGATGCGCCGCAACAGGACAAGGATCTGGCCGAATCCCGGAATGCTGGCCTACCCGCCATAGGGAGGACGATCCGCCAACGGCGAAGAGGGTCCCTGGCGGCTTACCCACAGCACGCCAGCCAGGATCAAGGCGATGCCAGCCATCTCAACCAACCCCAAACTCTCGCCAAAAAAGAGCGCACCGATCATCAGCGCGAAAACAGGCGTCAGAAAAGTGAATGTATTCAGGCGGTTCAATTCGCTGCGGTGCAACAACGAGAACCACAAGGCCAGCGCCAGCGACGTGCCTAGCAACCCCAGGACCAGCAACACGGTCATAAAAGACGGATTCCACACAACCTGCGCCGGCGATTCAACCTGTTGCGCCAACAGCCATAACGGTGCGCCCCCCAGGATAAACTGCCAGCCGGTTGCCATGAGTATATCCACCTGCCCGGCCAACCGCTTGAGCAGGACATTGCCCACAGCCACGCCGGCGGCGCCCAACAGGATGAAGGCGACGCCGGCCGGGCTGCTGTTGACGCTGCCGCCAAAGCCCGGCAAGGCCGCCAGAATAATGCCGGCGAAGCCGATGAACAGGCCCCACCGACGCCGCGGCCCCAGTACTTCGCCCAGGATAACGCCGGCCAGCGCCGCAGCAATGAGCGGCTGAATATTCGCCAGGACAGTCGCCAGCCCTGGGCTGATGAGGCCGCCGGCCAAAAACATGCCGCCAAAGCCGATGCTGGTCAGGCTAAGCCCCACGCCCAACAGGGTCAACCATACGGCCCAGCCCTGTGGCCAGGGACGGCGCAAACCAAAAGCGAGCAACAGCAGCCCGCCGCCGGCCACAAAGGAACGCAGGGCGGCGAAGGTGAGCGGCGGAGCCATTTTCAGGCCGATGGAGATGAGCGGGAAGCATAGGGCCCACAGAAACATGACCAGGGCCAGTTGGCCCTGGTCTCCTGGAGATACGCCCTTTCCTTCCACGACCACCGTTCGTCGTAGATCTTGCGCCATAAATTCGGATTTATTCATCTGTTTGCAAGGGCGTATTCGAGGGCGTATTCGGGAGCATGCTCAGCATATTCAATTGAGCGCCTGACTCGCCCATCATCTGCCAAAGATGCCAGGACCGTCCCTGAGCACGTATCGAGCCGTCGTAGCCAGGGATGGTGATCGACGCCTGTCAGCGCCTGAACACGCCAATTCGGCCGTTCTTCGGCTATCCGTTGCACCCCGGCCAGCGGCGCGGCTTGATCCTGATCCCCATGAAGGCAGAGAACCGGAAGACGCGGGTCAAGTTGGTCAATCGCTTCCTGGAGATCATAGTTGTAGATGACCTCCCAAAGCGAGGAAGTGAAGGAACGCCAGGTGTGTTTCACCAAATCCTCAGCCACCTCTCGCGGGATATCCCGCAGTAAGTAGGGCAAGACGCGCCCGAACACCCGACGCGTCAACATGCAGGCAATGGCCGCCATCGTCACATGGGTGAAAATCCACCGCTTGGGAATCGGTCTGTTGCTGAAATGCGCATACGCCTGTTCCGGTCCGCCAAAATAAGGCAGTCCCATCAGGATCAGACGATCGACCTCTTCTGGGTAGCGGGCGGCATAGGCCACGGACAAAATCGCGCCCATGGAATGGCCGATCAAAGTAAAAGGGGCGTAGGGAGACAGAGTTCGATGCAACGCATCCACATGCCGATCGACCGTATATTGGGTCTCGGGCTTGGGAGATTGCCCAAAACCCAGGGGATCGACGAGCAAAACCCGGCAGCGCTTCTTCAGTGCAGCCACGCGACCTTCCCAATAACGTGTCGTGCCCCCCAAGCCCGGTACAAAAACCAGCGTAGGTCCGTCTACGCCTGATTCCGCCACATAAAGCATCTGAGTTACATCAGTCGGATCTTTCATGAATTGATCCTTTCCACCCCGTCGTCCTCATCGAACCAAGAA
>JAJRVT010000277.1 GCA_024277175.1 Chloroflexota bacterium
ATCAGCATTTTGAGGATGCTATCGCCTATATTGAAGGTGTTCCGATTACAGATTGGCCACAGCACGAAAATTCTTATGTTGATACAAATATCGAACATTTAGCCAACTCAATGTAAAGGATTGGGGGCCGGGGGGCCGAACCAATACGACAGGATAACCAGATGACAGCATACGCAACCCAGATCGCAACCCAGCTATCCCTGCCGGCCCACAAAGTCGCGGCCGTCATCGATCTCCTGGAAGCGGGCAACACCCTCCCTTTCATCGCCCGCTATCGCAAGGAGGCCACGGGCGGCCTGGACGAGGAAGAGATCCGCGCTATCCAGGCCGGGCTGGAGACGGCCAAGGCCCTGGACGAGCGCCGCGCCACCATCCTCAACGCCATCCGGGAGCAGGACAAGCTCACGCCCGAACTGGAAGCCCAACTGCTGGCCGCGGAGAGCCGCACCGCACTGGAGGACCTCTACCAGCCCTATAAGCGCAAACGCCGCACCCGGGCCAGCATGGCGCGCGACAAGGGACTCCAGCCCCTGGCCGACCTGATCCTGGCCCAGCCCGCGGGCCGCGCCCCGGCCCTGCAACTGGCCGCACCCTTCGTCAACGAGGAGGTCCCCACCGCGGAGGAGGCGCTGGCCAGCGCGCGCGACATCGTGGCCGAGACCATCAGCGAGCATCCCCAGGTGCGGGGCGCGCTGCGGGCCAAGGCCCTGCGCTTCGCCACCCTGCGCGCGACCAAAATCCCTGACACCGAGGACCCGCGCGCGGTCTATCGCCTCTACTACGACTATGCCCAGCGGGTGGACCGCCTGCGCCCCCACCAGGTGCTGGCCATCAACCGGGGCGAGAAGCAGAAGGTCCTGCGGGTCGGCGTGGAGATCCCGGAGCGGGACTGGCGGCGGGCCATCGGCGACGCCTTCCGCTTCGACCGCCGTTCGCCCATGGTTCAACAACTGGCCCTGGCCGCGGATGACGCCGCCGCGCGCCTGCTCCTGCCCGCCATCGAACGGGACGTGCGCCGCACCCTCAGCGAGCAGGCCGAAACCCACGCCATCCGCGTCTTCGCCGACAACCTGCGCGGCCTGCTCTCCCAGCCGCCCCTGGCCGGGCGCACCGTCCTGGCCGTGGACCCCGGCTTCCGCACCGGCTGCAAGGTCGCGGTGGTGGACCCCACGGGCCGGGTGCTGGAGACCACCGCCATCTATCCCCACCCGCCTCAGCGCCGCTGGCGAGAGGCCCTGGCCGCGCTGGCGGACCTGGTCCAGCGCCACGGCGTCACCCTGATCGCGGTGGGTAACGGCACGGCCGCGCGCGAGAGCGAACAACTGGTGGCCGAACTGATCAAGTCCCGGCCCGCGGACGCGCAGGATGACGACGCCTCTGCGCTCCATTATCTGGTGGTCAATGAAGCCGGGGCCAGCGTCTACAGCGCCTCGCCCCTGGCCCGGGCCGAGCTGCCGGGGCTGGACGTGAGCCTGCGCAGCGCGGTCTCCCTGGCCCGCCGGGTCCAGGACCCCCTGGCCGAGTTGGTCAAGATCGACCCCAAGGCCATCGGCGTGGGCATGTACCAGCACGATGTGGACCAGAAAGCCCTGGCCCGCGCGCTGGACGGCGTGGTGGAGAGCGTGGTCAACCGGGTGGGCGTGGACGTGAACACGGCCTCGCCCGCACTCCTGACCTATGTGGCCGGCGTGGGGCCCAAGCTGGCCGCGTCCATCGTCGCGCACCGGGACGCGCACGGTCCCTTCCCCAGCCGCGCGGCCCTGAAAAAGGTCACCGGCCTGGGACCCAAGTCCTTCCAGCAGGCGGCCGGCTTCCTGCGCGTGCGCGATGGCCGCAACCCCCTGGACGCCAGCGCCATCCACCCCGAATCCTACGCCGTGGCCAGGCAGGTGCTCAAGCGGGCCGGCGCAACCCTGGCCGATCCGGTGGAGGCCCGCGAGCAGGCCCTGGACGCGCTCCTGGACGGGCGTCCCCTGGCCGAACTGGCCGCGGACCTGGAGACGGGCGAGCCGACCCTGGCCGACATCCTGGAGCAACTGGTCCGTCCCGGCCGCGATCCCCGGGCGGACCTGCCCGCGCCCATCCTGCGCAGTGACGTGCTCTCCATGGACGACCTGACGCCGGGGCTGCGGCTCAACGGGACCGTGCGCAACGTGGTGGACTTTGGCGCGTTCGTGGACATCGGCGTCAAGCAGGACGGCCTGCTGCACCGCAGCCAGATCCCCGCGGGGATGGTCCTGGGCGTGGGCGATGTGATCGAGGTGGAGGTGCTCAGCGTGGAGCCGGAGCGGGGTCGGATCGGGCTGGGGATGGTATAATGGGACGACGAAGATGAGAGAACACTACGATTTCGACAAAATGGAGGGACGCAAAAATCCCTACGTAAAGCCCCTGAAACAGCCGGTCACCCTGCGATTGGATCGTGACATGGTCACCTATTTCAAGTCTATGGCGGAGAAGACGGGTATTCCTTACCAGACGCTGATCAATCTTTATCTACGGGATTGCGCGGCTCATCAGCGGAAACTGGAGATGGTGTGGACTCCTTAGCCGAGCCCGATTGCCAAATCCACTTCGTCTCCTCACGGATCACCCCCTGATTCACCCCCGCAAGCGCGGCCTCCGGTAGCAGATTAGCCGGCGCGCCGCTGGCCTCGGCCAGGTAATGCTCCAACTCGAAGAACGCGATCACATCGGGCAGGCGGCCGAAGCGGGCCACCAGATTGAGCGCGCCCGGGAGGGCCGGGTGGATGCCTGGGGACGGGGTTAGCACGCCTAATCCGGTGAGGTTGTATTCCCGGGCCAGGAAGCCGCGCCGGCCGGCCAGTTGACGCCGGAGCCGCGCCACCGCCTGCGCCTGATCGGGAAGGCCTGCGGTTGTGATGAGGGGAGCCGGGACCTGTGGCCCTGGCTGTTCAGGGAACGTATAGCGCACGCCCCGGCCTTTGCCCCGCCTAGTCAGCAGCCCTCGCCTGGCCAGCCCCGACAGCTTGCGGGTTGCAGTCGCCTTGCTGACGAAGGCTTCCTCCATCAGCCGTTTGGTTGTCACGTAGCCTTCCTGCTGAACCAGTATCCACGCCACACGCTCGTCCGGATCCAGTTCCGCGGACGGTTTGCGCTCTTCACTCTCTCCACCGACGGTCGCGAAGACGCGGATGGGACCGGCGATTGTTGCGTCCGCCTCCTGAAGCGCGGGGAACTGCTGGCGCAACTCCTGGAAATAGCGCATCTGATCGTCGAACCCTTCTTGACGGCTGAGCGCGAACCCGGCTTCCCAGTGGTTGCGGGCCGCTTTCTCCTCGCCAATCTGGGCGTAGGCCTCGGCCAGGTTGGAATGGGCCATGATCTGCACCCAGGCGTAGCCGATCTCTGCGCTCACCTGGACGCAGCGGGCGTAGATGTCGATGGCTTCCCCCATCTGGCCGGCCAGGTGATGCTCCGAGCCGATATTGAGCATGGCCAACAGCATCAGCTCCTGGTTAGCCAGCTTGCGATAGGTGACCGCGGCCTCTTCATAGGCGGCGATGGCGTGGGCGTGGTCACCTTGGTCTCCGTAGATCAGCCCCAGATTGCCTAGGGATTTGGCCACTCGCAGGGGATCGCCGCATTCCTCGCGCATGGCCAGCGCGGTGCGGGCGTGATCCAGGGCGATGTCATATTCCTGTTGACGGCGGAAAAGACCGGAGAGGGCGTCATAAATATCGGCGATGGTGGCGTGATCGTCACCCGGCGCGTATTGGAGGGCGCGAGTCAGGTCGCTCTCGGCGCGCGCCCAGTCTCGGCGTAGGATGTGGAGCCAGCCCCGGTCCTTGAGCGCCTCGGCCAGTTCCGGATCGCCCGGTTGGAAACGATCGATGGCCTGTTGGTAATAGGTGAGGGCATGATGCTGGTTGTGCTGTTCGTAGAGCTTGCCCAGCCGGCGGTAGATTTCCCCCTGCCTGTGTGGGTCGTCGGTCGTCTTGAGCGCAGTGCGACACGCGGCCACCGCGGCTTTGTGATCGCCTGCCATCTGCTGGAGGTCGGCCAGCAACATCTGGATGGCGCACCAGCGTCTGTCGTCCAACTCACCCGGCTGGAAGCGCCCCGCCATGGCGATCAGCTCGTTGATCTGCAACTCTTCGATCAGCCCCTGGGCCGCGTGCAGCAGGATGTCGGCTGCGCCGGCGTATTGTCCGGACGCGTGCAGATGATGGGCCGCTTGTAGCGATTCTCCTTGTGAGATATAGTAGCGGGCAATGCGTTCATGCCGTCGACGGGTGGCGGAGGGCTGCTGCTGGGCGTAGATGTAGTCCCGCAGAACCGGCGAAAGCCAGAGATTGGCGTCGTCGTCACCGCTGAGCAGATAGCGCCGGTTTACCAGCCTTTCCAGCGCGCGCGTCGCCTCCGGGATGCCTTCGGCTTCGGCCAGGTCCAGCAACAGTTGACGGGGAAAGACGTCCGTGAAGGTGGCTGCGATCTCCATCAGGTGGAGGGAGGTTGCCTCCCGGCGCAGGGGCGGATACACTTCCTGCAGGGCCAGCCGCTGTAGCGCCTGGTCCGCTTCGCCGCTGTGCAGTTGCCTGTGCAGCCAGTGCGTAACTTCGCGGATGGCCCGGTTGCGCTCGGCGAAAAAGGCGTCGCCAGAGGGGATGCCGGTCAGGGCCATGAGGGTCTCGGTGAAACGCCCGCCCTCCACGAAATCGTCGGGGTGGAGGGGGTCCAGATAGCGGTGGCGGAGGATGTTGTAGCGCCACCAGCGGGGATCCCGCCAGGTGGGGTCGTCGAAAGGGCGAAAAGCGCCAAAGGGATAGGCGCTGGGCTCCGGGGCCAGCTTGTTCACCGCCCACTGCAACGCCAGGCGCAGACCATAGGCCCGCTCCTCCGCGGTGGGCGAGACCCTATCCCGCACCAGGACGGGCGTCACCAGCGCGGAGTTGGCCAGGGGCGAGCGGGAGAGGGCCAGGACGCTGTGGCAATTTTTCAGCGCTTCGTTGACCAACGGGGTCACTTCGCTCTCGGAGAGCCGTTCAATGGTATCGGGCGTCATCTGAGCTTGCATATCTTTTTCACCGTTTCCTGCGGGGGCATCCGAGCGTATGGCGGGGTGATTGGTGACAGTCGAGGGGCGCGTGACGTCGTTGTCAGCGACGACGGTCGATCTTGAACCGATTTGAGCCGATTTTACCCTTTTTCTCCCAAAATTTCAATTGCGCGTTGGATATGATGGGATCGCCTTCCTGGAAGCGCTGAGTTGCCCTGAAAAATAGCCACGGATTACACGGATTGTTCATTCCCCGTGGCGCTGCGTGGCAGCATGAATGTCGTCCAGGAAGGTTGAGACGGCCTGTCCTTGCAAGGGAGCGTATATTCATGTCGATTCTGATGCACACTTTACAACGAAGCCGGCGCGCCTTGGGGACGCTGGCGATCACGCTGATCGCGCTGATGGCGTTGCTGTTCGTCATTCAGGCGACGCACGTGGCCGCTGCTCCCCAATTAGGTGCTGCCACGCCTGTTCCCACTGCGCCCCGGCCGACGGAACTGCCTCCGCTCTGCGCCGGCGTCACCGCCATTCCAGCCGAGGAGTGCGGCGCGCTGGTTCTCCTTTATGAGGCCACTGATGGCGATAACTGGAATAACAATGGCGGCTGGCTGGATCTCGGCAACGGTAAGACGCCCTGCGACTGGAACGGCGTGATCTGTGCGGACGGCCATGTGACCGCATTGCAACTGGCCGGAAACAGACTGGTCGGTCAGTTGCCCCGCTCCATTGGCCGTCTTTCCGCCCTTCGTGAGTTGCAACTGGCCCGCAACCGACTCTTTGGCAACGCACCCGCCACCCTCTGTGATCTAATCGACACGATGCAGAATGCAGACTTCGCCTACAACCAGCTTGCGCCCCGCGCAACCCAGACCCGGACTTGTCTGGACGTGTTGGACCCGGACTGGGCCAGGACCCAAACCACGCCGCCCCGGAACCTGACCATCACCACTTTCTACGCCGATGGCTTCGATCTTGCCTGGACGCCCATTGCCTACGACGGCCAGGGGCGCTATGAAATCAGTTTCAAGAGCACGTTTGGCGGCGCTTACCAAGTCCATGGCGTTACGGAAAACCTGCAAGCCAGCAGCTACCGGGTCGATGGGTTGACGCCCGGTCAGAGCTATTTTATTCGCGTGCGTTCGACCACGCCCGGCCAGGCGGACCAGCCGGCTCAGGTGGACAGCGAGCCGGCCCAGACCGTAGGCGTGACTCAGGCGACCGAACGCATCCTGTTGATAGTCTCCATTTCAGCGGACAACAACCTGTCGCCCTATGTGCGTCCCATCATGGAGCGCATCCGGCACGGGTCGGAGGTGAACCCCAACATGACGGCTGTGGTGCTGGCCGACCGGCTGGGAGAGGATAACACCGACCTGGTCATCATCCAGGACGGCGTGGCCACGGTCACTGACGCCGTGGAACAAACATGGGGCCGGCGCGAGCTGGACATGGCCGACCCCGCGGTCCTGACCTGGTTCCTGAAATACGCGCGCCAGCAGGTCCCGGCCGAGCGCATCATGGTTTCGCTCATCGGCCACGGCGTGGGGCCCGCGCCCAACATCGCCTGGGTTCCGCCCGTCGCGCCCGGGGAGCCTGACCCGCCGCCCCAGGATGGCATCCCGCCCTTGCCGCAAAAGAGCGAGTTCACGCCCGCGGACGTGACCGACGGCTCCTACATCAGTACGACTGAATTGGGGCGCGCCTTGAATGACGCCACCGACAACGGGGCCAACCCCTTCGACATTCTCTTTTTCGACCAGTGTTTCCAGGGCAACATCGACGTGCTCTACGAGGTGCGCAACGCTGCCAAAGTCTTCATTGCTTCGCCCAACTACGCCTGGCTCATCGCGCCCTACGCCAAGTATGTGGCTCAACTGGCCCCGGCCGCAACCAACGAGCAGATCGCCCAGAACATCATCAGCCGCTATGAGGAGTCCCTGGACCGCCATCACCCCAACGCCATCTTCTGGGTGAAACAGGCCGACATCACCAACATCGCCGTGGCCATCAGCAACCTGGGCGGCGCGTTGACCGGCGCATTGAGGAACGGCCAGGCTGACGCCATCCTGAACGCATCCACGGCCAGTCTTTACGTGGACACCACCTTGTGTGGGCGTCAGCGCTTCGTCCTCGGCCAGCCGGATGAACTGCTGGGCGCGGGCTCCTTCGCCCTCAGGCTGCGGGATGCGTTCCCGCCCGGCGACGCCGCGGGGGTGAGCGCCGCGGCCAGCGAACTGCTCAGCGCCTTGGCGGCCATCCAGGGCCTGTCCATCGTTGGTTCGCCCTATCTGGCCCCCGATCAAATCTGGGCGTACATCGATCGTATCACCCTGCTGGCGCCGTTGCCTCGCAACGCACCTTCCAACGTGGCCTGGCGGGCCAGCCTCTACAGTGAGCAGACGCCCCTGCGCGCGATTTGGACGCCCGATCCGACCCAGAGCGTGGTCATCACCGAAACGTTCGCTTTTGTGGAGGACTACGGCTGGGATGAGTTCATCGGCGAGTGGTATACGACGCCCCTGACGCCCACGGTGGGGACTTGGTGTTACTACACGCCGCCCGCGCTGGTGAGGGCCGAGGATGTGGAAGTTCTGCCGCTGACCGCCGACGAGGTGGGCGATGGCGTGGTGGCCCTGGAATGGGGCGAGCCGGCTGGGGTGGATGTGGTCGCGTACCAGGTCTTCACCCGAGGGCCGCAGGACGTGGATCGCTCCCTGGCCGCTATCCTGGAGCCGAATATCCTGACCTTCTACCTGACCGATCTGCCCGCGGGCGACCACGAGTTCATGATCGCGGCTATCGATGAGGAGGACCTGGTGGTGGCGGAGACGGAGGTCGTCACCCAGACCATTGCACGCGATAGCTATATCTATCTGCCGGTGGTGATCCGGTAAGGGCGAGTAGAGAGATTGGAGATTGAAGAGATTGGGGCGCCCCAATCTCTTCAATCTCCAATCTCATTTCTTCAACGCGCGCCCAATCGCCATGCCGGAAAGCGCGGCCCCTTCCACCCGCGGGCCGCCGAAGGCGTCGCCGCCGAAGTAGAGGGGCGGCAACTTGCTTGCGCGCAGATAGCGTTCAGGGTGCAGGACCAGGGGAAGCGCATAGCGCCAACGCCTGATTTGGCTGGCGGCGATGGTCGCGCCCGGGACCAGGTAGGGCTGGATAGCCTGGATTAGCCGCGCACTGACCTGGGCGTCCTCATCATCGAAGTGGGTGCGACTTAGCCCCGGGCCAGCATGGACCGTGATCACAGTGGCGTCAGGCGAGACGCCCTTGCGTCGGTTATCGGCTATCCAACTGATCTCAGCGCCCGGACGTTGGATCGCGCCCGGCTCGGGTAAGGCTACGTCGCCGTCCACCTGGAACAGGCCGCACAGGCAGGGGGCGTAGTTGAGCCGCGTCAGTGTTTCGCGGTCGTCCGCGGTCAGGTTCGTCCCGCCCGCGTCCAGCAGGGCCAGGGCCAGAGGGGCGGGGGCGGTGATCACCAGGGAGCGTGCGGCGTACGTCCGGCCGTTCGCATCTGTCGCGCGCCATCCATCCCCGTCCGGGCTGACTGCGACGATCCTCGCATTCAGGCGCAGGTCCACCGGCGCTGTTCCTTCTTTCTCTTTTAATTCAGCGACTAATCGTTCGCCCAGCCGCTCCATGCCGCCGCGCGCGGCGTAACGGGGGTAGCCATCCTCGTCCGTGGCGTAGAGGCTGCCGTCGCTCCAGCCGTAGGACCAAACGCGAACCAACTGTTCGTCCAGCCAGCGGTCCACATGGGCGCGGAAGCGGTCATCGCGCACGGTGAAGAACTGCGCGCCCTGGTCGCCCCGTCCGCTGCCTATCCGCGCAGTCGCCAAGCGACCGCCGACCCGGTGGTTCTTGTCGACGATGGTGATGCGGGAAGCGTTTACCCTGTCCTCGCGCTGGATCGTCGTGACGGCGGCCATCAGCCCGCACACGCCCGCCCCGATGATCAGAATATCGGTTTCAATCATTGTCGTATCATCTCTCGATAATCGTTGGTCAAACGGGTTGAATCTTTGCGGCTGTACTCTACCTTAGGATGCGTCTAAAAACAACTTCCCGATTTCAATTTCCTGGAGATGGCCTGGACTCTCCTGGAGACGGGCTGAACTACGCTCCTTCATCTTGCTTGAGCTTGCCGCCATTTTGCCGATTCGCCCTATCAGTTGTTTAATAGGTGTTGCGTTTGGCTGTATTCGACGCTTTCGAGAAGTCGTCAATATGTTGCAGCGCGGTGAGTGACCGCGATTCGTCGACTTTTGTTTTTAAATTGACTTCGGTTTAGCAAACACGCCATTGCTCAACCCCATAGCTTGTAAAGGGAGACGAAGATGACTGTTTGGATCGCATTCGCA
The DNA here is from genome assembly GCA_024277175.1 of Chloroflexota bacterium. Taxonomy (GTDB): domain Bacteria; phylum Chloroflexota; class Anaerolineae; order Caldilineales; family Caldilineaceae; genus JAJRVT01. The sequence continues at coordinate 9,394 of JAJRVT010000277.1, forward strand.
GCCGGTATTTTCGTTGGCTGGGTCATCGAGTGGATCATCGATTGGCTCTATTGGCGTCGGAACCTGGCTGGTTTCTATGCCACTGAAACCCAATTGCGCAACGAACTGGCTGCTTCCCAGGCTCGCCAGGCCGAACTGAACGCCGAGAATGAAGCGCTACGCGCACAACTGGCCCTCGTCACCGAGGAAACGCCTTCGGTCACGCAGACGGGTGATGAGGATGAGGTTGGCGACGAGGTTGAGGTCACGGCTGCAGAGGCGACTGATACGGAGGCCGACGGCGGTGAAGAAGTGGAGGAAGTGGCCGTCGAGCCTGCCGAAACGCCTGAGGCTGCCGCCGCGGTGGCGGTTGAGGAAGCCGCTGCTGCCACGGAAGAAGCGGCTGTCAACGAATCGTCCACTGACGCGGGGGACGCTGCCGATGCGCCAGCTGTGGACGTCCAGCCCGATAACCTGACCCAGATCAGCGGCATCGGTCCCGTCTATCGCCGCAAGCTGCACGAGGCGGGCGTCAAGACGTTCGCCCAACTCGCCGCGCTGACGCCTGAGGAATTGACCGCCATCATTCAGCCTGCTGACTATCAGAAGCCGGCCTTCGAGCAGTGGACTGCGGACGCCGAACGGCTGGCCGCCCAACCCGCCGGGGACGACGCGCCGGCCGCCTCGACGGATGAGGAGGGGTAGACATGGAGCAGCGACCATTGCCCACCCTCATTCATCGGTACGATGTGCAGAAATTCGTCGTCCTGCTGCTCATTGCGTTGGTTATTATCATCCTGATAGTGGCGCGTGAATATCAGTTCATCTAACAGGCGTTGAGAAGATAGGATTCTTGTGCAAAAAGAGGCGATCCCGTGGAAACGGGATCGCCTCTTTTATTGTATACGCCCCTCTATGTCCGAAACAGATGGAACGTGGATGGGGCTGACTGAGCGGATGGCTACGGATTGTTAAGAAAGAATCCGTGGCCATCCGCCTGATTTGTTCAATTCGCGTTCCATCTACTGCACAATCACCTGCCAAGTCGTCTGTGCGCTTCCCTCGCCATCACTGACGGTGACGGTTACAGGGTATGTCCCCGGCTGGGCGTAACTGTACTGGATGACGGGACCGGTCAGAGGAGGCTGACCGTCGCCCATATCCCAAGACAGGGTCAGGGCCGGGTTGGTCGCGACCGCCTGGCTGGCGTCGATCTGGAAGATGACGCCCGTCGGCACTGTGATCGTTTTGACGCCATCCACCTCTTCGATGGGGACCTGTGCGCCGTCGATCGTCACTTCAATCACCGGTTGGACCGGCTGCACCGGGGTTCCATCTCCGGGCGTTGCAGGGGGTTCCGTGGGTGCGGCGGTCGGTTCAGGCTCGACGGGCGTCTCCGCCGGCGGCGGGGTGCCCTCCGGGGTCGGTTCTGCGGGCGTCGGCTCCACCGGTTGGGTTGGCTCAGCCGTGGGTTGAACAGTGGGTTCGGCTGTAGGCTGGGCCGCTTCCCGGATCGCGATCTGTTGTTGCGCGTCGCTGCGCAGCCCCTGATCGTCGATCACTGTCAGGTTGACCGTGTAGACGCCTGGTTCGGCATAGACCTTTTCCACGGTTTCCGCATCGCCCACGGAACCGTCGCCAAAGTTCCAGGCATAGGTCAGGATCGGGTTCACTGACTGGGAACCGCCGGCGTAGAAGGTCACCGTCTCGCCGACTTCGGCCTGGGCTGGCGCGTCGATCACCGCCACGGGCGGTTGGGGCGGCGGCGGCGTCACGGCCGCGTCCACGATGCTCACCTGTTGGCTTGTCGTATCGCTGAGCCCTTTGTCGTCCGTGATCGTGAGCTTGACCAGGTAGACGCCAGGCGCCTGATAGGCGTGGGAGACGCTTACGCCGTTGATCGCGGTTCCGTCGCCAAAGTCCCAGTCGGCCGCGACCACATGGCTGCCCACGGCCACGCTGGAGCCTGTGGACGTGAAGCGTAGCTCTTCGCCCACATTCCCCCGGGTCGGACCCTGGATGACGGCTGTGGGCGGGATCGGATCGCCATCGGCTTCCTGCCCGCTGACGATCAGGTGGCCGTTACCCGTTGCCTTGAAGTATTCGATTTTGAACTGGTGATTGCCGGCGTTCACCGCCCCGGTGTCGGCCTGCAACTGGCGCGAACCCTGGCCATCCCAACTGTCGATCAGCATGTTATCATCCATCCACAGACGCACGCCGCCTTCCACATCCACCATGATGGTGTAATCGCCACTCTCCAGGTAGATGGTGCGGGTCCAGCGCGCGGACCAGTTATTGGCGGGGATGCCGCTGACCGGCGGCGCCGCGCCCCAGTCATAGCTGATCGTCTATTCGTCGCGCACGATGATTGGGGGATCGGTCAGCGTCTGGTTGCTGAAGTACTCGCTCTTCCATCCGGTGTAACCTTCCACATAGCCGATGTCGAGCTGAAGCAGCGCGCCGCCCGTGGTCTGGAAGTATTCGATCCGCACCTCATGCGCGCCAGCGGTCACGTTGACGTCCACCGTGTAATTTCGGGCCGGCCCCGTCTGCCAGCCGTCGAGGACGAGTTGGTTATCCACGAAGATGCGCAATCCGTCATCAACCCAGGCCGAGAAACGATAGGTCCCGGCTGGCACATTGCGGTTGATGGTCCAGCGCGCGGACCAGTTAGTGGCCGGCATGCCGGGCGCGGGTGGATTCGTCCCCCAGTTGAAGTTGATGACGGGGTCATTGCGAACAAGGGTGGGGTCTCCGGCCAGATCCTGGTTGGCGAAATACTCGCCGCGCCAGTCGGTGATGGGCACCGGCGGCGCTGCGGTTGGCTCCGGCAGCGGTGGGGCCTGGATGATAGGGACGTTGTCAACGCCGGTTGCGGTGACGTATTCCGCCGCCACCCAGCCCTGGTTTTCGGGCGGGACGGGGAATTCGATCACCCACCAAGCGTTGTCCGCGCTGCGGCCAATGGCGTTGGCCGTCTGGCCGTCAATGAGCAGGCCGATCCGCGGGTAGTTGACGCCCGGCCCGGAGCGCACGTTGACGATGCCGTTGGCCGTTATCGTAGGCGCGCCGGCTTCCGGCGTCGGCGGAACAATGGTCGGCTCCGGCGGCGCGACCGTCACCACGCCGGTTGCGGTTGCGATCGTTTCCGGAGCCTGGCCGCTCTCCGTCCCCCGGTTCGAGAAGTTGACGATCAAGGCGATGAGCAGGATGAGGATCAGGGCAGCCCCAACCACGATCGCCGCCTTGATTCCGGTTGAACTCTTATGCCAAAATTCCATACAAAACTCCATCTGCTACAAAGGTTCACAACCAAAAGTCAGCGATTCATCATAAAAATGCAAAGACGCGAAGAAAAGCGTTACGCCATCGCGCCTTTGCATCTCTCTATGGTGGGGAATCACATTCGCTCCTGCTATCACTACTCTTCGTTTGCGAGCAAGTTGCGCAAGTTCTTTTCCTGTTCTTCGGAGAGTGTCGTTGTCAGCACCTTGGCTTGATGCACCTTCAATTCATCCTGGAGACGATCGATGTCACCGCCCTCGGTCATGACGAATAGGATGGACGTCTCAGGACGAATGACTTCAAGCACTTCGTCCACAAATTTCTTGTCGATCCCATGTTTCTTCATCTTGCCACTGATGGCGCCGATGCCTGCGCCCGCGGCCAATCCAACGATAGGCCCGCCCAGGAGCATGCCTGCGATCAGCCCAACGCCGCTGCCTCGGGCTGCATACTTGCCGGTTTTTTTGAGCTTCTGCTCCACTTGGATGTCATTGCCGATGTTGCGGGTGGCGATGACCGCGTCCAGCACCGTGATCAGTCCTTCCTCTTGCCAGGACATCAGGTTCTGGTACATGCTGTCCGCACCTTCCATGTTATTGAACGCCAGCGCTGTAATGTTAGCCATCTCTATGTCACCTTTCTGTGTTTGCCTGTCGAGATATAGTATGAAATCAAACAATATAAAATCAAGTTGCCCAATTCGTGTACGATCGATATGGTGGAAGGAGGGATGATTTTAAGAGAACTGGGCGGTCCTCTACGTCTACCCGGCCTCGTCCGCGCCTTCTGATTCTTGGGCGGGGACGCCAATTCGTTTGGAAAGCACCTCCCGCAGGTTGTCCGCCGCCTCAGTATCAAGAGAAGTCTGGTACACCTTTCCCTTGTAGGGTCGCAGAATGGCCAGCACCATATCCGGGTCACTGTCCTGGCGGATAATGAGGAAAAGGGCGGACGTATTGGGCTGCAATTCATCCCCCACCTGCTTGACGAACTTTTTGGAAATTCCCAGGTCTGCCAATGCGCCGACGGCCGCGCCGCCCAATGCGCCCACGATGATGCCGGCGAAGGGGAAAAAGATACTGCCCAGCAGAAGCCCTAATAGCCCGCCTCCGATGGCGCCGATCTTGACGCCCCGGTCGACTTCGCCCTTGACATGGATTTTCCCTTCCGCGTCTTTAACGACCACGGCTGAGTCATCTAGACTCAAGGCGCCTCGTTTTTGGGCCTGGCGTAGTGCGTCGCGCACTTTGCCCGCCTCTTCGGTATTGTCGAAGGTGATGACGACGAGATTTGACATATTTGCTCTCCTTTGGCTGCTACCCTATGATTTTTTATGCCCGGTGGTATGTCCATTACTGGCCCACTTCAATGAACCAGAGTGCGGTCCCGGATAGGCCATCGGCGTCGGTCACTGTCAACTGCAACTCATAGACGCCCGGCGCCTGGAATCTGAACGGCACCACATCTGTGGTGTAAACGCTGTTTGGAATGTTGAGAAACTCCCATCGGTAGCTGACGATCTGGCTGCTTCCGGAAACGGAGTTGGCCGCGTTGAATACAATATCCTGATTGGAAGCGACTTTGACTACGCCGCCCTCCGGCCGGGTCGTATAGGGAAAAATATCCGCGCCGTTGACTTTGGCGCTGATCACCGCCTCCGGCCCGACCGCGGAGCCAGGGGGCGGCGAATTGGTCACCGGGGTCGGCGTAGGAGTCAACTGGGGCGAATTGCCCACGGGCGTGAACGTCGGCACTGGCTGGACAGGCGCCGCACCCGGCTCCAGAGTGGGCGTGGGAGAGATTTCCATCGGCGGGGTCTCGATAGGTTCACTGGTCGCCATAGGCGTGGCCGTCGGCATCAGCGTCGGCGGCGGGGGCGGCGTGGGCGTCGCCTCCAGCGGCGCGGATGGCGTATGCGTGGGCGCGACGATCAGGATCAGCTGGGTTGCGGCGTTCTGTAAGCCCTGGTCATCCGTCAGCGTAAGAGTCACATTGTACATGCCGGGCGCGTTATAGATCTTGGCCACCCGTATCGCGTCCGCCTGGGAGCCGTCGCCAAACTGCCAGGCGAAACTGACGATGGGATTCGTGGATTGGGAATTTGTGGCGTCGAATATGATCGGCTCATCGAGCAGCCCCTGGGCCGGCGCGGTGATCACAGCCACCGGCGGCTGATCGGGGGCGGGCGGGATCGCGGTC
>JAJRVT010000278.1 GCA_024277175.1 Chloroflexota bacterium
CAGGATGATCAGGCCGCGTACGAACCCGCGCCCTTTGAATTGCTGGTTCAGCACCAGCGCGATGGCTACCCCCAGGATCAGCTCGAAGATGACCGAAATCAGGCTAAATCCCAACGTAATCCGCAACGAGCTCAGAAAACGGTCGTCCTGCAGCAGATGCACATAGTTGCCCAGGCCGATGAATGCATCCGTTTGGGGGCGTCCGATGTCGCGACGTTGGAGACTCAGCCACAGGGAGCTGAAAAACGGGACCAGCACCACGCCGAAAATGGCGATCAGGGTGGGAATCGTCAGCAGCAGCCCCAGCCCTCTTTGATTGTTGAGGTTGAATCGCTGTAGAGCGCCGCCGCCCGCGCTCATCGCCGGCGACTCTGGTTTCGGTTGCGGCGTTACGCCAGCCATAAGATCATGCACCTTTGTTTGATAGAACGCCGATTTTGCGGATCAGGCGGATCAGCGCGGATTTTTTGAAAAATCCGGCTGTTTCCGCCCAATCCGTTTCATCCGCGTTCTATTACTCGTTAACGCACGCACTCGAATTCGGCCAGGCCTTTGGCCATGGCGTCCAATGCCTCCTGCGCGCTCTGGCCGCCGGTCAGGGCCTTGTGGATCTCAGCCGTGCTCACGTCCACAAAATCGCCGTACCAGGTCAGGGTGGAGAGACCGCGCGCCGTATCCAACTGGGCGGAGAAATCGGCCCAGAAGGGATAGAGTTCGGTCAGCTCCGGATCGGTGTAGAGGTCCGTCCAGATGGGCAGCAGGCCGATCTCCTCGGCCAGCTTTTTGTTGGATTCAGGGCTGGTCATGTATTCGATGAACTTCCAGGCGGCTTCCTTGTGCTCGGAGTTCACCGGGATGGCGTAGGCTTCGGGCAGGGTCAGGGTGGCGCTCAGGCCGGGCTCTGCGCCCGGAACCAACCCCACCTTCACCTCATCGACCACGCTGGAGATGTCCGGATCGTTGGCGTAGGCCATCAGCCCGGCGATGCCCTGGGGCATGAAGAGCGAGCTGCCCTTGAGGAAGAGGTCCTGGGACGTGGCCTGATCGTAGGTGAGACCGGCCGGGTTCGAGACGCCGTTGTCCAGGGAATCGATCATGAACTGGAGCGCGGCCAGGGTCTTGGGGTCTTTGTTGAAGAGGAAGCAGCCTTCTTCATCGACGATCTCACCGCCAAAGGTGTAGGTCCAGAAGTGGAATTCATTGCCGAGCGACCAGGATTGCTCCCAGAAGGGGGCCATGCCATAGTCGACCACGCCGGCGTCTCTGGCGGCCAGGCTCTGCTCCACGAACTCGTCCCAGGTGGTCGGCGGCGCGTCGAAGCCCGCTTCGGCCAGCTTGGCGGCATTGTAGAAGAAGAAGCGGGTGTCGTTGTTCCAGACGACGCCATTCAGCGTGCCGTCCGGGCAACTGAACAGATTGACCAGTCCGGGGATCATGCCGTCCGCGTAGCCTTCGGGCATGAACTCGTCCAGGGGCGTGGTCCAGCCAGCGCCGCACCATTGGGCCACCCAGCCGTTGTCGAACTCGACCACATCATAGGCGCTACCCTCGGTGGCCATTTCCGGCACCACCCGGTCGGCGACCGAATCCCAGTCACTCTGGATCAGAGTGACTTTGATGCCGGACTCGGCCTCGAACTCGCGGACCCGAGCCTCGAACGCACCCGTCTGATCGGCCTCGTGCTGGGGGAAGATGACGGTGATGGTCTAGCCTTCGACTGCCGCCGCCTCTGCGGGCGCTGCCTCGCCGGCGGGCTGCTCTGCGGGGGGCGGGGCGGTGCAGGCGCTGAACAACAGCGCACTGACAATCAACAGACCTGCAAAGAGCCAAACTCGGTTTTTCATGACAAATCGCCTCCTGATTGAAAAGGTGTGAAAGGAATAACAGATACTCAAACAACCAGCACGTCGATCTCCTGTTCGGCCACAGCGGCGATGAAATCGGGCGGCGCGCCGCTGTCGGTGACGAGCGCGTCGATGGCGCTCAACGGGGCCAGGAATGCGGTGGAGACCCGTCCACATTTGGTGTGATCGGCCACGATGATGACTTGGCCGCCCTGGCCTAGAATGGCGCGGTCGGTCATGGTTTCGGGCAGATAGTCGTTGGTCAGGCCATGCTCCACATCGATGGCGTGGATGCTCATGATGATCTTCTGGACCCGCACCTCGGCCAGCGCCTGCTCGGTGATATGGCCGATGAGGGACATTTCGCTGCTGCGCAGCAGCCCGCCCAGGCCGACCACGGTGATGTGGGGCGCGCTGGCCAACTCGTTGAGGACGAGGACGGAGTTGGTGATGACGGTCAGGTCGCGCCGCGCGCGCAGGCGTTTGGCCACGGCTAGCACGGTGGTGCCGCTGCCCAGGAAGATGGTCTCACCATCATCGATCAAGTCTGCCGCGGCCCGGCCGATACGCTTCTTCTCCTCTGCCTGCTCCGCGTTGCGATGGAGGACGGGCTGCTCCGGCGGCGCCTGGCGCACGGCCACGGCTCCACCATGGAAACGGGTGATGACGCCCTGCTCGGCCAGTGCGTCCAGGTCCCGGCGCACGGTGGCCACACTGACGTCGAACTCCCGGGCGAGTTCATGCACGGTAGCGCGCGTGCGCCGCTGCACAAAGCGCAGCAACTGCTCCTGCCTTTCGATGTTCGAGAGCGATGCTTCAGCCTTCATGATAGCTCCCAGGCGGGGGGCGGATCATCGAGACGGTGGAATGACGAATGACTGACGACGAATGACCAACGACGGGTGACGAGTGGCGAATTGCTATTCGGCGGGCTGGTAACGCACCCGGTAGATGACGCCGGTGGCGTAGTCGCCCACGAACAGGTCGCCATGGGGGCTGACGGCGATGGCCAAGGGGCGGTCCAGGCCGGTGATGAAGTCGGAAGGCTCGCCCCGGTAGGTGGGTCCGGTGGGCGTCTCCACCTGAGAGAGGGCGACGCGCTCCACGGTATGGCCCACGATCTTTTCATCGAACACCTGGCCGAACAGGGTGACGTAGAGGGTGCGGTAGGCCGGCGGCCACTCCGGGTTGCTGACATAGACCAGTCCGCTGGCGCTGGTGTGGGGCGTGGCCGCATAGACCGGTCCGGCGTAGGGATCGCCGTCCACCTCCCCCTCCGCCACAGGGCCGAACTGTTCGGGGAAGCCGTAGTGAAGCCCTCTGCGAATGTGATTCACTTCATCGGGCGCGTCGTTGAAATCGGGACCGTTCTCGCTGGCGAAAAGCTGCCACGCAGTCTCGCCGTCGGGGTCGTTCAGGTCCACCGGCACGGGCGCCCAGACCACCATGTACGCGTTGCGGTTCCCCTGGCTGATGATCTCCAGGTCGTCGGCGCTCTGGCCATCCCGGGGGAAGCGCAATACGGACGCGTTCAGCGGGCCGCCCACTTCCAGATCGTCCGTGGAACCCAGGCCAAAGTAGATCCACGAGTAGGCCGGCTCGCCGCTAAAGGGATCCGGGTCCGGGTTCCAGATCAGGCCGTTATTCTGGTGACGCCCCCAGGGCAGGCCGTCGATGCGCAGTTCGCGCACATCGGCCACGCCGTCGCCGTCCGTATCCAGGGTGCGATACAACTGGCCGCGCCCGCCAAGCCAGACGCCGCCATCGGTCGGATCGTAGAGGAGGCCCACGATCTCGGTGTAGCCGGTGTCGTAAAGATGACGCTGCTCATAGCGCCCGTCACCATCCTCATCGCTGTACCACCACACGCGCCCGTTCTGGAGGCTGACCAGCATATCGCCCTCGGGCGTGAAGTCGATCTGGGTTGTGGCTTGGAGATCGTCGGCCACGGCGTCGATGACGAACCCTTCGGGCGCGCTCAGCCCCGCGGCCAGGGCGTTGGCCTGCTCGCCCACGGTGACTTCCTCGCGCCAGACGGGGGTGAAGCGCAGGTCATCGAACGCCAACTGGCCGGCCATGTCGCTCCATTCGAAGACGATCTGGATCTCGCGAAGCTGACTGAAATCCGGGACGACGCCCTGGTCGTCCTTGATCTCGGCCAGGGGGACGTGGATGACGCCCCACTCATCGCCCAGGCCATAGCGGCCCAGGCGGACGGGAACGCGCACGCCGGCCTCATCCACCAGGTAGAGATTCGGGCTGAGGTCGCCCGTGCGTCGGGCGTGCAGTTCCAGGGTTTCCGTTCCGGTGAGGGGCGGGGCGGTGGGGGGCAGACGCAGGCTCCAGCGCGCGTAGACGCTGGCGTCGATGGTCG
>JAJRVT010000279.1 GCA_024277175.1 Chloroflexota bacterium
ACCTTCGAAACCTTCCCCTTCCCCTGGCCGCCCGGCCAGGAGCCAACCGACGACCCGCGCGTCCAGGCCATCGCCCAGGCCGCCAGAGAGCTGGTCGAAAAGCGGGACCACTGGCTCAACCCGCCGGGCGTCAGCGAGCAGGCGTTGAAAAAGCGCACGCTCACCAACCTCTACAACCAACGCCCCACCTGGCTGAACCTGGCTCACCAAAAGCTGGACGCAGCCGTGCTCGACGCCTACGGCTGGCCCCATGACCTGAGCGATGAGGAGATCCTGGAGCGGCTGCTGGCGTTGAATTTGGTGCGGGCCGCGGGGCAGGAGGGGTAGGCGCGGCTTGCAGCCGCACAACCCCCGAACCAAATAAAATGTCACATATCAACCTCAATTTGATTGCCCTCAGTAGAGTAATTCTGTTGGGGGCTTTCTGTTTCTGACATAGAAGGATATTGGGGTATGGATACGATTAAGATATCAGACCCCGACGATGCAGTCTACAGATATGATATGAAAGGTGAATATGAGTAAGTATAAGCGTCTTTCAGCTATCAAGTATTGGGTATTGTCTTCCGGTTTGCTGCTAATTTTCGGTGTCACGGCGTTGTTGTTCCCTGGGTCAGGGTCTGGCGGACCATTCGGGCTGGTTCTGGCCCAATCGACGCCAATATTGCTACCTGCACTAACACCCACCTCGTCGCTTCCATCAACCCCCTCATCGCCCGGAACCCAAGCACCGATCACTGTCATATTCTGGAATATTGAGTTAAACGATGCAGACCCCAGGGTGGTTGGCCAGCGTATCGCTGATTTTGAAGACATCGATCTTTGGGGTATCAGCGAGGTCAACCGATCACGTACAGTCCCCACCTTCGAGACCGCGGCGGAAGTGGGTGAAAACGCCGACTACGAGAGCGTCCTCGGAACATCTGGCGGCGGCGATCGGCTACTGGCCATCTATGATGCAGAGCGTTTCGAGTTGCTTTCATTTGAAGAACTGGATTATATCAACACGACCGGGAACGCCCGCGCGCCGCTTGTGCTGCACCTGCGAGAGCGAGAAACAGGGGGCGAATTTATCTTTATGGTAAACCACCTGTATCGAAGCCGCGACGGAGAACGTCATAAGCAGGCTCAGTTGCTCAACGAGTGGGCCGCTGAACAGACGCTACCTGTCATCGCCGCCGGTGATTACAATTTCGATTGGTCCACCGTTGGCGGACAATTCGATCACGATCTGGGTTATGATTTGCTGACGGCCAATAACGAATGGGCATGGATCGAACCAGATGAGTTGGTTACCACCCAATGTAGCGGCTGGCCCTGCAAATATCACAGCGTGCTCGACTTTGTCTTTACCGCCGGTCCGGCTCAGGATTGGAAAGCAGAATCGGAAATTGTCGTTGAAGATGGCGATTTCCCGGATGACAGCACGACTCCAGATCATCGGCCAGTTGTGGCGCGCGTCTGGCCGGATGTTATTATCAGGGCTGGACGCGTGAATGACAATTCCAATCTTCGTGAAGGGCCAGGCACGAATTACCCCATCGTGGGTTCTGCAACACCCGGACAAGCCGTCACCATTGTGGGCGAAACGTTCGATGACGCGGGTAGGAAGTGGCTAAACCTTGATAGCGGAGCCTGGATCGCCGCTTTTCTGGTTGCTGAAGGGGCCGCCCAAGGCGAAATTTCGCAGTCTGAACAACAACGCACGTCATCTATGGAGTCTGATGTAGCGCCTGGGACCACTTTTACACCGACACCGAGTCCCACGTCCACGCCCCCGCCTGTCCTGACCTCCGCCCCGAACGTGATCATCAAATACATCTATTATGACGGCCAGGTGCCACGGGTCGAAAGCGATGAATACGCCGTCATCGCCAACGCTGGAAACGCGCCTGTTAACCTTGCCGGCTGGCGTTTGAACGCAGACGATGGAGGCCAGGATTTCTGGTTCCCAGCAGTTGAGTTGGCTCCAGGACAAAAAATCCGGGTTTACACCAATGAAGTGCATCCGGATTCGGGGGGCTTCAGCTTTGGCATTGGCCATGCGATTTGGCGAAATAAAGGGGAATGTGGGCACCTGTTTGATGACCAAAGGGTGGAGGTGAACACATATTGTTTTTGAGATACGATAGCACCCCGTAGGCGCGGCCTGCAGCCGCACGATCTCCGGGATACGACCCTGTCAGGAAAACAAGGCCACACGACTGCAAGCCCGCGTCTACAAATCGTCAATCGATGAGATCGTCAATCGCGACATCAAGAGCCTCAGCCAGCCGGGCGAGCACATCCGCTGTCCCCCGCCGTTTGCCCGATTCGAGTTGCGACAGATAGGACTTGCTGATCCCGGCTCTGTCGGCCACCTGTTGCTGTGTGAGTCCGCGGTGACGTCGCCAGACGCGTAGGGGATTTTCACCGTCCAGGATGGCGTAGGTGACCTCACTGGGGATCAATTCCTCGCCGTCCAGGATGCGCTGCCTGGCCAAGTCATAGTCGCGTACATCTTCGAGCATTTCCGTCAACGCGATCAGCCCCTGATAGTTTTCAAATTTGCTACGAACCCGATTCGCCGCATTGCGTGGCATCTTATGCAGTGCTCTGTCGGCTTACTTTGTAAAGACCGTGCGATACGCACTCGAATGTTAGCATGTTGAAAATATGGTGGCAAACTCACGAGATGACCCCAGCCCTGTAGATGCGGCTTGCAGCCGCACAACGCCCGAGGTCCATGCCCTCTCGGATAAACGCGGATCGTGCGGCTGTAAGCCACGCCTACACCCGCGCCATCATCTCCGCATACACCCCAACCGTCTCCGCCGCGCACCGATCCCACCGAAACCGCGCCGCCTGCGCGAATCCCTGCTCCCGCAGGCCCGCGGCCAGGCCCGGCTCGCGGAGCACGCGCGCCACGGCTCCGGCCAGGGCCTCGTCGTCCGTGGGCGGGACCAGGAGCGCGGCCCCGCCCGCGACCTCCGGCAGGCTGGAGGCGTTGCTGCAGACCACGGGCGCGCCGCAGGCCATGGCCTCCAGCACGGGGAAGCCGAAGCCCTCGTAGAGGCTGGGCATGAGCGCGCAGGCCGCGCCGCTGTAGAGCGGAGGCAGGTCCGCAGCCGGGACGTAGCCGGCGAAGGTCACGTCGCTGGCCACGCCGGCCGCCTCGACCGCGGCCTGGACCTGGTCGAAGAGCCAGCCTCGCCCGCCCACCACCAGCAGCCGGTGGGGAAAGCCCATGGCCTTGAGCCGGGCCAGCGCGCGCGCCGCGGTGGCGTGGTTCTTGCGCGGCTCCAGGGTGCCCACCATGAGCAGATAGGGCCGGTCCGGGCTGTACGCGGCGCGCACACGCGCGATCTCGTCCGCGGGCGCGGGCCGGAAGCGGGGGTCCACGCCCTCGTAGATGACTGTGATCTTCTCAGGGGGCGTGTGGTAGAGGTCGACCAGATCGCGCTTGGTCTGCTGGGAGACGGCGATGATCCGGTCGGCGGCGCGCACGAAGAGGGGCATGGCCAGCTTGAGGAAGGCCCGGTTGGTGCGGGTGTGGTGCTCTGGATAGCGCTCGAAGATCAGGTCGTGGACGGTCATGACCGTGGGACCGGGCAGCCGGGGCAGCAGGTGTTCGGTGGCGTGGTAGAGGGGCCAGGACGGTCCGCTTCCCAGAATAGAGGAGCCAAAGCGGGGCGCGCGGAGAAGCTGGCTGGCCAGCGCGCCCAGCCGCCAGGCGTACTGGCCCCGGTCCAGGGTGCGGACCGGCGCCCCCTGCAACGAAGCAGGCAGTTCATGGCCGCTGTGCGCATTGTAGAAGAGGGTGAGGTCCACCCGATCGGCCTGTCCGGCCAACAGATGCGCGGCCAGGCGCTCGGCATAGCGGCTCAGCCCCGCGGACTGATGCACGGCCGGCCCCACGTCCAGCACCACCGGCAGACGGGCGGGTGTCATCGACATGATGCGTCACCCCGCGTTCTATCCATTCTCCTGCCCCGGCTCTTCCCTGGAGAGCAGCACCAGAATGCGGCTGATGATCATCTCCATGGCCACCCGATTGTGGCCGCCGGCCGGGACGATGATGTCGGCGTAGCGCTTGCTCGGCTCCACGAACTCCAGATGCATGGGGCGGACCGTAGTCAGGTACTGCTCCACCACCGACGCCTGGCTGCGGCCCCGCTCCTCGGTGTCTCGCTTGAGGCGGCGGATGAAGCGCAGATCGGCGTCGGTGTCCACGAAGATGCGCATGTCCATCAGCTCGCGCAGCTCTCGCTCCACAAAGATGAGGATGCCCTCCACCAGGATGATGCGGGCCGGCTCGATGCGCTGGGTGGTCTCCAGGCGGGCGTGGCCGGCGAAATCATAGACGGGCGCATCCACTGGTTCGCCATTGATCAACCGGTGCAGATGCTCCACCATCAGTGGCGTGTCCAGGCTATCGGGGTGATCGTAGTTGAGTTTGGCCCGCTCCTGGTGCGATAGGTGACTGTGGTCGTAGTAATAGTAATCGTGCTGAATGTAGGCGATGTGCTTCGGCCCCACCGCCTCCTGGATACGCGTGCTCACCGTGGTTTTGCCGCTGCCCGTGCCCCCAGCCACGCCGATGACAAAGGGCGCTTTGTGGGTCAATGCGTTGTGCATCATCGATCTGCTCTCCTCTGAATGCAAACAGCTTTGACGCAGAGGCGCAGGGGCGCAGAGAAACGCAAAGAGTTTTCTCCGCACCTCTCTGCGCATCTCTGCGTCTCCGCGTCTCTGCGTCAAAGTAAAATCTCTCGCTCAATCTTCCCGATCTCTGAAGCCAGGTCGCTCTGGGCCACGACCACCTGCTTGTCCTCCGTCCAGGGTGCGACCTGCACCAGCAGGAAGCCGGGCCGTTTCCAGAAGCCGTAGACCCCCGCCAATGCCAGGACCAGCGCAGGCCAGATCAGCCACGCTCCCGGCGCGTGCTGCAAACGCACGCTGACGCCGGCCACGGGCAGCAGTTCCAGAGACTGTTCCTCATCGATGGCCACCGTCTGCGGCTCATCGCCTGTAATCGTGAGACGCTGGTCCGGCTCCGCGGCCGCGCCCCGGTAGATCTCCACCATGAACGCACCCCCTGTCTCGCCCTCGTTCCGGCGCACGATGCGCAGGCCGGCCTGCTGGCGGGGCAGGAGCACCACCTCCTCGCTGCCGAAGCCGGGGAAGATCAGGCCGATGGCGCTGGCAGGCGTGGACTGGCCGGGCAGCGCCAGGAGGGGCTGGCCGCTGGCCGTGCGTAGGAGCAGGCCGGGCGTGGCCGGAGAAACGTCGACCGTGACCCCGTCCACCGTAGCCTGGGTGGGACCGTCGACCGTCACCTCCTGAGGGCCTTGCCCCACATCTACGGAAAGGACAGGCGTCAACACGCCCGCCTCGCCCGGGACTGCGGAGGCTGGAGCAATAGAAACATCGTAGCGCACCTCCACTTGCTGGGACGCGGCCCGGTAGGCGTCGCCGGGTGCGAGGACGGGTGACGTCAGCTCCCAGCCGAAGTTGATCAGCAGCCAGACCGCAGCCAGCGCGGCCAGCAGCCCCAGGATCAGCAGCGGGCGCAGGTAGGCGGCGGTCCGGCCGCGCACACCCAGCAGGCGGCTCTCCTGCACAGGCGGGGCATCCTCGATGGCCTCAGCCACGGCGGGCGGCGGCGCGACTTCCAGCTCGCGGCGTTGAAAATCATCGAAAGTTTGGGCCATCTCAGCGGCCAGGGCATCGGCCAGACCCACATCGTCCGCCTCGGCTCCATCATCCCCTGGGTCTGCATCCCCTCGATCCGCCTGGGCTGACTTCTCCGTCCCTTCTCCTTCGTTTGCCAATCCCTCGGGCTGCTCCGGGCTGATGACAATGCGCAGGCGGCGGATGCGACGGCCGGGCGACAAGGGCAGCGGTTCGCCGGCCACGCCATCATCCCGTTCCAGGACGCGGGGCGTCTGACGCAATTGCAGGGCCGAGCCGATCAGCTCGCCCAGGTGGATGAGCAGCAGCAGGGTGATGACGCCCAGGGCCAGCTTGAGCAACGGGCTGCCCAGCAGATCGAAGAGGCCCAACTGGCGCAGCAGATCGCCCAGGGGACCGTAGCCCTCAGCCGTGGTCAGGAGCCAACGGGTGGCCTCGCCCGGATCGTTGCGCAACTGGTCGGGCATCTGGGGCAGGGCCAGGGCCACCAGCAGGAAAAGCAGGGTGACCGCGCCCACGGCCAGTAGCAACCGGTAGTCAGTCAGCCAGCGCCAGAGCGCATCCAGGGCCGGACCCAGACCGCGCTTTGGCGTCTCCGTTTCAGCCGTTTCGATTGGGGGATTCAGGTCAACAGCGTTGGCCACAATCCATCCTTCCAAAACTCTGCAAACTAGCAGTCTGGTAGAACGCGGATTTTTGCCGATTAAATCGGATAAAATCCGCGTTCCAATAAAACTGCCTAATCCGCGTTCTATCCTTTATTCAGCCACAGATCGATCTCCGCGCCCAAATTGGCCAGGGGCGCGTTGCGCGTTGTGCAGGGGGGGAGCGCCTCCAGAAAGGTCTGGCCATAGGATTTACGCCACACCCGGCTGTCCAGCACCACCACCACGCCCCGGTCGTCCGCGCGCCGGATCAGGCGACCAAAGCCCTGGCGAAAGCGGAGCACCGCGTCGGGCAGGGTGTAGTCGCGGAAAGGGTTCTCGAACTCCTGGGCGCGCGCGGCCACCAGAGGATCGGAGGGCGTGGCGAAGGGCAGACGCGCGATGATGAGCACCGACAACTGCTCGCCGGGCAGGTCGATCCCCTCCCAAAAGCTGCGCGCGCCCAGGAGCACGGCCCGATCGCTGCGCCGGTACTCGCGCAGGAGGCGGTTGCGGCTGCTGGTCCCATGCTGGAGCACGGCCACGCCCAGCCTGTCCAGAGGCGCGCGGATGGCCGCGGCCGTGGTCCGCAGTTGGGCGTAGCTGGTGAAGAGCGCCATGGTCCGCCCGCCCGCAGCCTGAGCCGCTAGGAGAATGGCCTCCTCCACGGCCTGCTGATAGCCGGGCTGGTTGGGTGCAGGGATGTTGTCGGGCAGGTAGAGGAGCGCGTTGTGTTTGTAGTCAAAGGGACTCTCCACCGTGGCCGCGGCCGCGTCCCACAGGCCCAGGCGGTCGCGGATGAAGCCGAAGCCGCCGCCCGTGCGCAGGGTCGCGCCGGTGAAAATGGCCGTCCGTCGCTGATGCACCAACGAGGTCTCCAAGGTCTGGCCCACGTGGCGGGGCGCGGCGTAGAGGGTGACGTCGCCCGCCTTTTCGCGGCGGCGGTCGGTGACGTCGATCTCCACCCACGCCACCGTCTCCCGGGCCGCCAGGGGGTCGGTCTGAAGGATGATCCGGTCCATGTTGGCCAGCAGATCGGCCAGGTCGCCCGCCACCCCGCGCAGCGCGTCATAGCGGGTGGAATCCGGCTCCCGGCTGGCCCAGCCCCCGGCGTGGAGGTGCTGAAGCAGTCCGTCCAACCCGCGCAGGGTCGCGCGCAGGTGATCGGTGGTCTGATCCCACTCGATTTCGATCTGGCTCCACATGGGCTGGCTGCGCAGGCGCGAGTCCAGGGGCAGTCGCTGGGCGTAGCCGCTGTCGCTGCGGATGTCCTTGTGGTCGAGGACGAACTGGCGCAGCATGTCGGCGAAGCGGGTCAGCGCGGACGCGGTGCGGCGCGCGCCCCGGTCCACGTTCACCACCGACTCGACCAGGGTCGGATCCCGGCCCAGCGCGCCACCATCCAGGAGCGGCGGCAGCAGGTCGCCCTCCAGGCTCAGCCGGGTCAGTCGAGCCTGGACCGCGGGCCAGGAGACCCGGTAGGTGAGCTGGTCGGTGGCCGCGTCCTCCAGCCGGTGGGCTTCATCCACGATCAGATGGGTATAGGACGGCAGGAGGCGCTCGCCGGTCCCGATGTCGGCCATGAGCAGGGCGTGGTTGACCACCAGCAGGTGCGCGGAATCGGCCCGCTGGCGGGCCTCCAGGTAGTAGTCGCGCTGGCCGGGCTGACCGCAGCGGGCCGGGTTGCAGGTCGCGCCGTCGGAGCAGATCCGCCGCCAGATAGCCCGCTCTTCGTTGGAAGGGATGAAGAGGCCATTGACGTCCCCATCCTCGGTGACCGTGCGCCAGACCAGCACCTTGGCCAGCATGCTCAGTTCCTTGGCGTTGAGCGGGTGGCTGTTGCGCCAGGCGTCCAGGCGGCGGGTGCAGAGATAGTTGCCCCGTCCTTTGAGCAGGGCCGGTTGCAGATGGCCGTACGCCAGTTCAGCCAGCAGGTCCTGAACCTGGGGGATGTCCTTTTCGATGAGTTGGTCCTGGAGCGCTATGGTGTTGGTGGCGATGACCACCCGTCGCTGGTTGGCCACGCTCCACAGTGCGGCAGGGACCAGGTAAGCCAGGCTCTTGCCCACGCCCGTCCCCGCCTCGATGATCAGGTGATCGCCCTGGTTGAGCGCGTCCAGGACCCGGTGGGCCATCTGCACCTGGCCGGGGCGCAGTTCGTAGTCATCGCCCATGAGGCCGGCCAGGGCGGACGAACGTGCCGGGGACGGACCACGGTTTTCTCGATGAGCGGAATCGTCCTGGTCCGTCCCCGGCACGTGATCCTGCGAGTCCGTCCCCGGCACGTCTTCATCCACACCAAAGACGCGCTCGATCCAGACCGAGTCCACGGGCGCGGGCGGCGGGCCGCCGTCGTCCACCAACGTTGCGGGCGGCAGGGGAGGCGGCGTCTGCTCCGGCCAGTCAGGACCGTAACGGGCGCGCAGGTCGGTGCGGGCGCTGGGAAGGCCATCGGCCGGGCGAGCGCGCAGGGCGGCTTCGAAGAGGTCCAGGGGCGGCCAGTTGACGTTGCGCCCATGTGCGACCACGGTCTCGAGCACAGAGACGGGCAATTCCTCTAGGCGATCGAGCAGAACCAAAAAGAGGCGGGCCGTGGCTTCGGCGTCCGCCAAGGCCCGGTGGGCGTCGTCCAGGCGGATGTCCAGGGTGCGGCAAAGCTCGCCCAGGGCGTAGGATCCCATGCCGGGCAGGAGGATGGGGGCCAGCTCGAAGGTGTCCAGGGCCGGACGGTGGAAGTTGACGCCGGCCGCGCGCAGGAAGCCCAGGTCGAAGCTCGCGTTGTGGGCGATGACCGCGCGCACGTCCGCGCCCACGAAGCTGAGCAACTCCGGGACCACCTCCTCCATCTCCGGAGCCGCGGCCACATCCTCGTTGCGGATGCCGGTGATCTGCTGGATGAACAGCGGGATCGATCGTCGGGGATTGATCAGCGTAGAGAAGCGGTCGCCGACGCGGCCGTCCTCGATGCGCACCGCGCCCACTTCGATGATAGCGTCCCGTCCGGTGTCGAGGCCGGTGGTCTCTAAATCCAGAGCGACGTAGACGCGCCCTTGCATGTAGTTTGTCCCTTCCAGAGGCGTCGATAGTTGGAAGGGCATTATACCTGACGTTAATTGTCAATTGCTAATTATCAATTGTCAATTGACCCGCCTCGGCCCCCCGGCCCCCAATCTTGGGGGGAATGGCTTCTCGGCCCCCCGGCCCCCAACCTTGGGGGAGATGGCACCTTGTCACCCTGTCATCCTGTCACCCCCTCACCCTGTCATCTTGTCACCCCGTCAATTCTGATGCACAATACCCCCCATGAAAATTTCCGTGATCATGACCGTCTACAACGAGCGCGAGAGCCTGCCGCGGCTGCTGGATTCGCTGGCTGCGCAGCGCCGGCGGCCGGACGAGATCGTCATTTGCGATGGCGGCAGCAGCGACGGCACGCCCGCATTCATCGAGGAATACGCGCGCGTGCATGCGGACATCCTGCCGCGGGTGCGGGTGCTGGTGGAACCGGGGGCCAACATCAGCCGGGGTCGCAATCTGGCCATCGAAGCCGCGCAGGGGCCCGTCATCGCGGCCACCGACGCCGGCGTGCGCCTGGAGCCGACATGGCTGGAAAAGCTCACTGCGCCCTTCGAGGCGGCAGAGCAGGCGGGTGGAGAACTTCCCCAGGCCGTGGCCGGCTTTTTCACGCCCGACGCGGAGGGCATTTTCCAGATCGCGATGGCCGCCACCGTCCTGCCCCTGCGCGACGAGATCGACCCCCGCACGTTCCTGCCCAGCAGCCGCTCGGTGGCCTTCACCAAGGAGGCGTGGGCGGCCGCGGGCGGTTATCCGGAATGGCTCGACTACTGCGAGGACCTGATCTTCGACTTTCGCATCAACGAGCAGACGCCGGGACCGGGGAGCGGCTTCATCTGGTCTCCGGACGCGCTGGTCCACTTTCGCCCGCGGGAGAGTCTCTCCTCGTTCTGGACCCAGTACTATCGCTACGCGCGGGGCGACGGCAAGGCCGACCTCTGGCGTAAACGCCACGCCATCCGCTACGCCACCTATCTGGTGGCCATCCCCGCGCTGCTGGGCCACGCTTTCTTCGGGGTCTTCGCCCGCTGGCTGGGCTGGGCGGGCCTGTTGGCCGGCGCGATCGTCTACAGCCGTCGGCCCTGGCAGCGGCTGGGCGAGGTGGGCGCGGGGTTGACGCCATTCCAACGGCTCCAGGCCGCGCTGCTCGTCCCTGTGATCCGGGCCGTGGGCGATGTGGCCAAGATGGTCGGCTATCCGGTGGGGCTGTGGTGGCGCTGGCGGAATCGGAGGCGGGCGGAGGTGTATTGGCGTGATGAGTGAGAGTAGAGAGATTGGAGAGATTAAAGAGATTGGGGAGATTGGCGGAGAGATGATGGAAGAGGCCAGGACGGCGACGGATGGGGAGAAACCCAGGCGGCGCACGGTGATCGCGGACCTGCTGGAGTCCACACCCAACGCGCTGGGCCACTGGCTGCTGGCCTCGCCCCTGATCCTCTTCCTGCTCTGGGTGTGGCTGGACCTGTTCGCCCACTACAGCCCCCTGCCCCGGCTTGTGGACTGGGTGATCGGCGTGGCGATCTTCGTCCTGCTCTTCCTCCTGCCCCTGGGCGTTCTGGCCCACCGCCTGGTGACCTCCCTACCCCGCCTCTTCCACCACGCCGGCTGGGACCTGGAGCCGCTGGAGCCGATCAGCGAGCGGGAGATGTACCTGGTGCGCTACCGCTACGGGGACAAATATCGAGCGGCCAACAGTTGGCGGCGGGCCTGGGTGCGCGCGGCCCAGGGCTGGGTCTACCTGGAGATCATGGTCATCTTTGCGGGGGCCATCCTGATGATCCCGATCTTCTTCAGCGTCAGCGATTTTGGATTTGGGCGGTGATGGACCGCGGATTGGGCGGATTAAGCAGAAATAGCCGGATTCACCTGATGGATGGCAGACGAACGCCGCTTTGCACGTGCCGGGGAGTTCGGAACTCCCCGGCACGTGCACCGTCCCCCTTTTCAGAAGGCGACAACCACTATTCGAAAATTTGAACCCCGCTATAAACCCTTGCATGCGCTGCTGGCCGGCGCGCTGGCCCTGCTGCTGACCGGGCTGCTCTTCGCCGGGTTGACGCCGGTGGCCCAGGGGCAGGACGCGCCCGCGGGCGAACCCTACCTGGCCCGCATCCACTTCTCGTCCCAGGCCGAGCTTCAGCAGTTGGCCGCGACCCTGGACGTGTGGGAAGTGAACCACGGCAGCGGCTACCTGCTGGCGCTGATCTGGCCGGCCCAGCAACAGGAACTGGAGGCCCAGGGCGTCGCGGTCACACCGGACCCGGCGCGGACCCAGGCCATGCGCGCGGCCAGCAACCCCGCGCTGCCGGCCGCGGTGGACGAGGGCATCCCCGGCTACGCCTGCTACCGCACGGTGGAGGAGACCGACGCCGATCTGGCCGCACTGGCCGACGCGCACCCCGATCTGGCCCAATGGGTGGACATGGGCGACAGTTGGGAGCGGATCACACCCGGCGGTCCCCCTGGCTACGATCTGAAGACGCTGGTGGTGACCAACCGCAACAGCCCCGCGCCCAAGGGCGTTCTCTTCCTGATCGCCGCCATCCACGCCCGGGAGCTGGCCACGACCGAGTTCGCGGCCCGCTTTGGCGAATATCTGGTGGACAACTACGGCCAGGACCCGGAGGTCACCTGGCTGCTGGACTACAACGAAATTCACATCCTGCCCCTGGCCAACCCCGACGGGCGCAAGTTCGCCGAGCAGTTGCTCTACTGGCGCAAGAACACCAACGATGGCGACGGTTGCTTCACAGACGCGGTTCCCTCCTTTTATTACGGCGTGGACCTGAACCGCAACAGCAGTTTCAAGTGGAACCAGTGCAACGGCTTCAACTGCTCCAGCAGCAACGCCTGTTCCGAAACCTTCCGGGGGTCCGGCCCCGCGTCCGAGCCGGAGGTCCAGGCCCTTCAGGACTATGGCCTGACGCTCTTTCCCGATCAGCGGGGGAGCGCCGACGATGCGGCCGCGCCCGATGACGCCACCGGCCTCTTCATCACCCTCCACAGCTATGGCAAGCTGGTCCTTTATCCGTGGGGATGGACCCCTGACGCACCGCCCAACCGGACCCAACTGCGCACCCTGGGACGCAAATTCGGCTACTACACCGGCTACACGGTCTGCCAGTCGGGCGAACCCAACTGCATCTACCAGACGGACGGCACGTCCGACGACTGGGTCTACGGCGACCTGGGCGTGGCGGCCTACACCTTCGAGATCGGAACCACCTTCTTCCAGTCCTGCCCTTATTTCGAAGAGACGATACTGCCCGAAAACCTGGACGCGCTGCTCTACGCAGTCAAGGCCGCGCGGCGTCCGTACCAGACCCCGGCTGGCCCGGAAGCCCTGGACGTGAGCCTGAGCGCGCCCGTGACCAGCCCAAGCGCCATCATCACCCTGACCGCGACGGTGGACGACGGTCGTTACGCCAGCAACGGCTTTGGCGACGAGCCGACCCAGGTCATCAGCGCAGCCCGCTACAGCATCGACGCTCCGTCGTGGATCACCGGGACCGTCACCCACGCGATGGCGGCCGTGGACGGTGCGTTCGATGAGACCGTCGAGGAGGTGCAGGCGACCATCGACACAAGCGGCTGGACGCCGGGCCAGCATCTCATCTTTGTGGAGGGCCAGGACGCGGACGGCGTCTGGGGCGCGCCGTCGGCCCGCTTCCTCCAGATCATCGATGGCACGCTGGACGTGGAGATGACGCCCGACGCCATCCCTGGGCAGGCCGCGTCGGGCCAGACCATCGTCTACACAGCCGGGGTCACCAACACCGGCACGCTGACGGACACGTATGACATCGCGCTTGGTCCCCACGCCTGGCCCACCCTGCTGGCCACAGACGCCATCACGCTGACGCCGGCCGCGTCGACCAGCCTGGCGTGGACCGTTACCGTGCCCGTCAACGCGGCCGTTGGCGTCACCGATGTCGTAACCGTCACCCTCACCTCGCGCACAAACCCGGCCTTGCAGCGCGAAGTCCGCGCCGTCAGCGAAGCGTCGAGCCGGCGCGCGTATTTGCCGATTGTAGGAGGAGGAGATTGAGGAGATTGGAGATTCCCGGTCAGCCACCAATCTCCAATCCCTTTAATCTCCTCCCTCGCCACGCACCAAGGAGAACCAACGCATGTCCGCTGAAGAACTGCTGGAAGATTTCGAGTTTCTGGATTCGTGGGAGGATCGCTTCCGCCTGATCGTGGAGTTGGGACGGGAGTTGGAGCCTATGGATCTGGCCGACAAGAACGACGAGACCCGCATGTACGGCTGTCAGAGCCAGGTCTGGATCAAGAGCGAGCTCATCCCCGGCGACCCGCCGCGGCTGCACTTCGTCGGCGACAGCGACGCCCAGATCGTCAAGGGGCTGATCTTCATCGTGCTCGACATCTACAACGACAAGACGCCCCAGGAGATCCTGGATTTTGATATCCGCGGATTTTTCGAGCAACTGGAGCTGGCCAAGCATCTGACGCCCAGCCGCGCCAACGGACTGAACAATATGGTGGAGACGATCCGAAGGACGGCGGAGAAGTATCTGGAAATTGAGGATTGAGGATTGAAGATTGGAGACTGAAGAGATTGGGAAGATTGGAGATTGACGATGAAGCGGGATGGACCGCTGCAGTGAAAGGGAGAAATGATTGCCGGGAAAATGCACGACGACGAGGTGGATACCGACGCATCCCTCGTGCGCCGGTTGCTCGCTGCACAATTTCCGCAGTGGGCGGACCTTCCCATCGCGCGGATCGAGTCTGATGGCACAGATAACGCCATCTACCGGCTGGGCGATGAGATGGCCGTGCGGCTCCCTCTCATCCATTGGGCCACTGAACAAGTGCACAAAGAGCATGAGTGGCTGCCGAGGCTCGCCCCCTTCCTGCCGCTCGCCATCCCTGTTCCGCTCGCCAAAGGCGAACCGGGCGAAGGCTACCCCTGGCATTGGTCAGTCTATCGGTGGCTCGAAGGCGAGAATGCAGCCATCGAGCGCATGGCCGATCCGCACCAGACGGCGCTCGACCTGGCCCACTTCATCATTGCGTTGCAAGAGATCGACGTCACAGACGCTCCGCATGACTCCGCTCGCGGCAGGCCACTGGCCAGGCAGGATGCACAAACCCGCGCTGCAATCGCATCCCTACAAGGCGCGTTCGACGCCGACGCAATGACCGCGGTCTGGGACACCGCTGTTCAGTCGCCGGCATGGAGCGGACCGCCCGTCTGGATCCATGGAGATCTGAAACCCGGCAACCTGCTGGCGGTGCAGGGACGGCTCAGCGCCAGCATCGATTTTGGAAGTCTGGGTGTAGGCGATCCGGCCTGCGATGTGATGGTCGCGTGGCTGTTCCTCTCCGCCGAAACCCGGGAGGCGTTCCGCGCAGCGCTACAGGTCGATGACGCGACCTGGATGCGAGGTCGCGGCTGGGCGCTGTCCGTCGGTGTGATCGCCCTCCCCTACTATCAAAACACCAACCCTGGATTCGCCGAAATAGCCCGTCACGCAATCGATGAAGTTCTCGCTGACTACCGTACAAATCAGTTGGCAAGTGTATAATTATATGCATAATTTCATGTATGCGATTCAGTTGGCATGACCCAAACGCAAACCACGCTGCAAAAATAGGGGTTAGACTTTGCTCACGCAGAGCAAGTTTTCGCAGGCCCTACTTTCACCTTTGAGGACGATCGCAGAGATTACAGGGTTAGAGCCTGCTCCTCGCAAGCGGCGCGTGACAATTGCGTTGGATACTGCTTTGATCGAATATTTTCGGGCAAAAGCAGGCGGCCGCGGCTACCAAACGTTAATCAATGAGACCTTGCGACAAGCCGTAGAATGCGAGGAACTGGAGGAAAGTTTGCGGCGAATTATCCGCGAAGAACTAGACAATATTCGCTCGGCGGCCGCTTAACCACACCTTCTCCTAACACTTAATTCGCACTTTATTCTCCTCTACTCACGAACCCCAGCATGGTGGACGGAAACTCATCGGTCACCAGCAGGAAGCCGTCCAGGTCCCCGTCCTGGAAACGCACGATCCCCTCCCAATTGCGGGAGACGCCGCCCGGCAGCAGGCGCAGGTTGACGGGCGGCACCCCGGTCAGGGCCACGCCTTCATCGCCCAGCCACTGAAACTCCACCAGGCGCTCGATAGGCGTGGGGCTTTCGCCGGCGTTGATCGCGTTGCGCTCCGGCGCCAGGGGATCGTCGGCCAGTCGCAGCTTGTCCGCGTCTCCCGGCCAGAGGTAGTTGATGGCCCAGAAACGGCCCTCCTCATCCAGGGCCGTGGCGTCGGTGATGCGATATTCCATGTTGACCATAGGCGCGACGCCGTTGGGCTTCAGGTCCTGGGTGAAGCGATGAACGACCGCGCTGGGATTGATGCTGCGCCCGTTGGCCTCGTAGATGGTCACCACCTCGTCGCCAGTCACGAAGACCGTTTCATCGGTCATGTTATTGAGCGTGGCCTGGACCGGGATGGAGGCCTGCACGAAAGGATTGAGCGCCAACGCCTCGCCGTTCGCGGCCATCTCGCCGCCCACCAGCACGCCCAACATACCGAAAGAGGTGCGCGATTCGATGGTCAGAAAGGCCCGGTCGCCGTCGAAGGCGATGGCCTCGAAGCCGTCGAAGCCCTCCAGCAATGCGTGTAGCGCGCCATCGTCGAAGGCGATGGGCCGGGCCGTCAGCGGCTCGTCCGACTCGCCGCGCAGATAAGCGGCGATGTCCGCCTTGGCCAGCGCGTAGAGGTGATTGTCGAAGCGGTTAGGAAACTGGGGTAACAGGATCAGATCGTCCCCGTGCCAGGCCATGCCCGACAGCTCCGCGCGGCGGTCGTTCAGGGGTGGGGCCATGGGGATGGAGATCACCGGGTGTTCATCGTTTGCGGCCGGGGGCGGGGATGCGGCGTCCGGCTCACTGGCTGGCTGGGTCGGCGTAATACCCACGCTCGGCTGGACGGTCGGGAGTTGATCAATGAGTGCGCCGCCCGCCTCTTTGGAGACGCGCACCACCTCGCGCACGTTGTTGACGCAGCCGCCCAGGATCAGCGATGCCATCAGCGCCAAGGTCAAGAAGCCGAGTTTTTTGGAAAAACTCGGCTTCTTCCCCAGACGCGCGAAGAAATACAAAAGAGGCGCTACAACCTGTGCGCCTCGACGAAGGGAATGATGGGATCGGTTATTAGATAATCGCATAATCGATTGAGAACTCCTTTGAAGCGGTTAAATAGAACACGGGATCCAGTAGAACGCGGATCAGCGCTGATAAAAACGGATTTTCACGGATTGTTCTGTAAAAATCCGTGAAAATCCGGCTCTCCCTGTGAAAATCCGTGTTCCCCCTTGCCCTATCCCTCATCCAATGGCCGGTAGGCGGGGATCGTCGCCGTGCGCTCACGGTAGCCGTCGTCGTAGCGGATGACCCAGCTTGGCCGCCACGCCAGGGTCACCATGTCCACATCCACGTCGGTGCGGCGGGGCTTGAGTTCATCCGTGGTCACCTCATCGGTCACGTTCTCCCAGCGGGCGGCGATCTCGTCGATCTGCTCCTGCATCTGCTCTTCGAGTTCCTTGAGTTGCTCCTCGTATTCGGCGATCTGCTGCTCCGACTCCTCGATGTCCATGCGCGCCTTGGCCGTCATGCGCCGCTTGGTGGCCGCGCGGCTGAAACCGGTCGAGCGCCGCCGGCCCATGAGGAAGCCGATCGCGGTCTCGCCCAGCCCAATCCATTCCTCCTGTTTACGCCCGGCGTATTCAGCCTTGTCCTCAGCCAGCTCGCGCTCTTCCTTTTCCTTCCGCGCTTCGATCTGGTCGATCTTTTTCTGCAGCTTGGCCGTGAGCTTGTCCACTTCGGCGTCGCGACGCTCGCGCGCGGCCTGCTGGAGACGGATGGAGAAGGAGCGTTCGCTCTCCCCCGGCTTGCGGAAGACGTCCAGGTCCTCGTGAACCTGGATGGGCAGCCGGCTGTTGTAGTAGAGCCAATCCGACCAATCCTTGCGAATGCTCTGCAATTCCCGGACCGCATTGGCGCTTTCGGGCGGCGGGCCGAAAAAGGGGCCTTGCCCGGGATCCAGCCTCTGGGGTTTCGAACGCAGATCCCGGACGTCCAGGTCAAGCAACTCCGCATCTTCCCAGTCCACGCCGCCGATTCGCCGGGGCGCTTCGGCCAGCATCATAATCGGACGCTGCTCCTCGATGTCCCGCTTGCGGTCCACAAACGAAACAGTGGCCACACCCAGCAAGGCGGCGTCATAGACCAGTTGCATGCGCTTGATGTCCGCGCTTTCAACCTTCCGCTGCAAGGCGCGGACAGCATCGCCCTCGTCCACCATGATGGGCAAATAGACCGGCTCGATCTTGGGGTCCACGCCCGGCGGCGTCTCTGTGTAGCCGTCCGGCGCTTCGGATTCGGGTTCCGGCGCAGATTCGGGGGCGGGAGAAGGGGCCACGGGCGCAGCAGAGGCAGGGGCGGACTCAGATGCGGGTGAAGGAGCGGCGGGAGTCACCGGCGCAGAAGTCGACGTCTTGGCCGCGGCGACCTTGTCCGCCATGAGCGTGCGCACCTGGGGCCGGGTCAGGGGGCCGCGCAGGTAGCTCTGGGCCCAGCGGGTGTGGAAGACCACCGGCTCGTCTTCGTGGACGTTGTGCAGCAGGAAGACGCGGCTCCCCAGCCGGGAGATGAGCGTATCATAGTCCACCTTGGCCGCGCCGCCGGCCTGGGAGATGGCCCCCTTCAGTCCGGAGAGGACCCGGTCCTTGTCGCGTTCGGCCTGCAACTTGCCGATGAACCAGGTGCCGGCGTTGGTCAACCCCTTGTAATCGATGTCCACCGGATTCTGGGTGACCAGGACCACGCCCACGCCAAAGGCTCGCGCCTGCTTGAGCAAGGTCAGCAGCGGGCGCTTGGAGGGCGGTTCGGCTGTGGGCGGGAAGAAGCCGAAGACCTCATCAAAATAAAGTAAGGCGCGCAGGCTGGTGGTGCCGGCCTGGCGGCGCATCCAGGAGACCAGGTTCTCCAGCAGCAGGGTGACGAAGAACATGCGCTCGCTGTCGCTCAGGTGGGCGATGTAAAAGACGCTGTGGCGGGGCTTGCCCTCGGCCGTGTAGAAGAGCGTGTCGATGTCCAGCGGCTCGCCCTCCAACCAGGCCTGGAAGGTGGGGGAGGCGACCAGGTTGTTGAAGGCCATGGCCAGCTTGAACCGATCCTTGGACGGGAAAAAGGTGTCCACATCGAAGACGCCGATCTGGCGCACGGGCGGCTCCTGAATGGCCTTGATGAGCTTGGGCATGTCCAGGTCTTCGCCCTGCCGCCAGTAGTGCTCGAAGATGTTGGCCAGCAGGATGGACTCGGGGCTGGTCATGGGGTCGGCGTCGATCTGAGCCAGCCCCAGCAGCGCAGAGGCCGTGCCCGAGATCTGCTCACGGATGGCCTCGGCGTTGGCCTCGAAGTCCATCTGGGGCGCAGCCAGGCTGCCCATGATGTTGATGGGGACGCCGGCCTCTGAGCCGGGGGTGAAGATGGTGTAATCCACCGTCTCGATGGTCTGGCGGATGCGCTCCGGGGTGATGCCCGATCCGGCCAGGCCGTTGCGCCACAGCTCGGCCGTGGCCTCGGCGTACTCGTCCACGCTCTTGCCCTTGCGGCGGGCGTCGTCGGGGTTGATCCAGGGCTTGAAATCTTCGGGGCGCAGTTCGGGGAACTGGAGCAACAGATTGGTGATGTCGCCCTTGGGATCGATGAGAATGGCCGGGACCTTGTCCAGCGCGGCCTCCTCCATCAGGCCCACGCACAGGCCTGTCTTGCCGCTGCCGGTCATGCCCACACAGACTGCGTGGGTGGTCAAGTCCCGGGCGTCGTAGACAATCGGCTCATCCAACTGTTCGCCGCTGTCCAGATCATATACCGCCCCCAGGTAAAAGGAGCCGAGTTTTTCAGGTGGCGCTTGCATGGTGGTCCTCCGTAGTCTGGTGGGGTGGAGGAAAAATTGAAGATTAAAGATTGAAAATTGGATACCCGGAAATGGTGGGGCGTCCCGCCTATTCCGGGTGTCCAATCTTTAATCCTCAATCTTCAATCTTCCCTCTCCAACGCTTTTTCAATCTCGTCATCACTCACCCGTTTCTGGGCCTGGATGACGCGTCGTTTGCTGAGTTGGCGGGGCAGGCCGAGCAGGCCGGCCGCTTGCCCGCGCAGCCGTTGGCGCGCGGCTTCGCCCCGGATGTTGCGCAGCGCGTCTGCGGTGACGCCAAGCTGGGCGCTGAGAATGTCGAACCAGTGGTCGACCAGCAGACGGCGGGGCATGTTCTTGGCGATATTCCAGAGGGTGTTACGGCCCACGTAGTAGCTGGCCAACTCATCGCCGGCATTGGCCGTCACGTGGTGATAGACCCGCGCGCCGGGTGCGAAGACGGTCTCGTAGCCCAGCAGCCTGCCCCGGAAGCTGAAGTCCACATCCTCCAGGAACATCCAGAAATCCTCGTCGAAACCACCCAGGGTCTCCCACACATCGCGGCGGTAGGCGCTGGCCCCGCCACAGCCGGAAAAGACCGCGGTCGCCCGGTCAAACTGGCCCCGGTCCTGCTCCCAGACGCCCCGGTTGCGGGGGATGCCGTCCACGCCCAGCATATCGCCGGCCGAGTGAAGTTTATCACGCTCGTCGAAGAGCAGCAGCTTGCTGGTCACCACCGCGGCCTGGGGGTTGGTGACGATAGTGCGGGCCAGTTCCTCCAGCCAGGTGGGTTCCGGCTCGGTGTCGCTATTGAGCAGAACCAGCACGCGCCCGTCGGCCACGTCCGCGGCCAGGTTGCAGGAGGCCACGAAGCCCTGGTTGCGCCGGTTGACGATCAGGCGCACGTGGGGGTAGTCCCGCTCCACCAGGGCCACGGAGTCGTCGGTGCTGGCGTCGTCGATGACCATGGTCTCGAAATCACCGAAGGTCTGGCGGGCCAGCGCGTCCAGCACCGTGGGCAGAAAGTGCTGGCCGTTGTGGTTGGGGATGATCACCGAAAAGAAGGGTGAACGCGCCGGCTTTAAGGGCGGATCGTTGCGGGCAGGCCGGGGCGTGAACCCCTCGTCCGCGGCCCGGAACTGGTCGATGTTGAGCGCGATCTTATGCCGCATGACCACCCGGTCCTGCTCGCGCAGCTGGCCGTAGGTCTCGTCTTCCACGATGGGGTTGGCGTTGGTCTGTTCTTGATCGTTGGTCATAGATGGTTGCTTTCTGTCGTGACAGGATGACAAGATGACAAGACGACAGGACGACAAGGTGACAGGCCAGCAAGTCATCTTGTCACCCCCTCATCCTGTCATCCTGTCATCCTGTCACCTTGTCATCCCATCACGTATCGTTCGTCATATACTCGCCCACAAACTCCGCCAGCGCCTCTTCCCAGGGGCGCATGGTCACGCCCAGGGCCGCGGCGGCCTGGTTGATCAGCACCGCGTGGAGGGGTGGCGGCGCGGGGCGCGTCCACTCGTCCGCGGTGATGGGGGTGATGGGGACATGCCCCCGGCCGCTGAGTTCGAGCACGGTCTGGGCGAAGGTGAAGCGACTGCAATAGCCGCTGTTGGTCAGGTGATAAAAGCCGGGGCGGTCCAGGTCGGCCAGGCGGGAGATGGCCCTGACCGCGTCGGGCGCGTAGGTGGGGTTGCCGAACTCGTCGGCCACCACCCGCAGCTTGCCATGCCGGTCGGCCGCCTCCGCGATCTTGGTGGGGAAGCTATTGCCGCCGGGCCCGAAGAGCCAGGCGATGCGCACCACCATCAGCCGCTCCAGCATCTGCTGCGCGGCCCGCTCCGCGGCCAGCTTGCTGCGCGCGTAGACGCCCCGGGCCGCGCGCTCGTCATACTCGCGATAGAAGCGCCCCGGCTCACCGGGGAAGACCTCGTTGGTGCTGATCTGCACCATGGCCGCGTCACAGCGCGCGCAGGCCTCGGCCAGATACTTGGGTCCCAGCGTGTTGACGGCGTAGACCGTGTCCGGATGGGATTCGGCCGCGTCCACGTTGGTCCACGCTGCGGCGTTGATGACAAGGTCGGGGTTCAGGGCGACAATCTGGTCGGTGATGATGGGATCGGTGATGTCGCACTCGTCCATGTCCCAGCCGGTGACCTGGTCTGTCTCCCGCTGCTGGTAGTGGTCCAGGAACGCGCGGCCCAACTGACCACAGTGTCCTATGATGAGTACGTGCATAATATCAAAAAATTCCTTCGAGATTTGAAAACTACAACGCTAATAGCCGTTCGATCTCTGACTTCAGGGGGGACAGATGATTTTGAACTGCATCCCAAACGAGCGCCTGATCGACGATATCGTAACCGTGGGCAAGAATGTTGCGAAAGCCGATAATTCGTTGATGATCAGTAATCCGTGCAAGGACTTCGTCGTCTTCGCGACCAAGACGATTGAGCGCCTCTCCGACAACTTCAAATTTGCGCTCCACCGCAGCTTGAACCATCTCGTCAGACAAATACGCGTCCTCATCAAGATCGTGAGTATATTGTTCGATTGACTCGATCGCGCTAAGCACGTCAAACAAGTGCTTCTTCGCCCTGTACGGTATAGACATTGATGCAGCCCTGCTCTACAGCGGATTTGAAATACGGATTGCGAATTGCGCCGACCATGACCACATCCACAGGGCGCTGAAAGAGTCGCGATAGTTCTTCCTGCAATGTAAAATAGCGGTTGAACAGATCCCCCGCCTCCATCTCAAATTCCACCAGCACGTCTACATCGCTTGCCGGAGAAAAAGAGTCGTCGGTGGCCGATCCGAAGATATCCAACCGCAGGACGTGCAACTGGCGGCACAGCTCTGCAATTGCTGGGCGAATCTCATCAAGCTCGATCATTGAACCATTCTCCATTGTCCAAGCTCACCCAGAAATGTGTGAAATCCGCTGGGCCGGGTCGTTCAGCAGCGGCGAGACCAGGGGCACAAAACGCACCGGCCCCAGCGACCTGGGGCGCATGCGCCCGCCTTC
This sequence comes from Chloroflexota bacterium, assembly GCA_024277175.1. Taxonomy (GTDB): domain Bacteria; phylum Chloroflexota; class Anaerolineae; order Caldilineales; family Caldilineaceae; genus JAJRVT01. The sequence continues at coordinate 22,373 of JAJRVT010000279.1, forward strand.
CTTGCGGATCACCCACAGGATCTGCTCGTACGATGTGGGACCGATAGGGGCCACCAGCCGCCCGCCTTCCGCCAACTGCTCCCAGAGAGGACGGGGCAGCCAGGCCGGGGCCGCGCTCAGAATGATGCCGTCGAAGGGCGCGGCTTCAGGCCAGCCGGCCGCGCCGTCCCCCACCCGCAGATGGGGATAGTAGCCCAGCCGGTGCAGGGTCTTTTCCGCCCGCTCGGCCAGGGTGGCGAAACGCTCTACGCCGTAGACCGTGTGACCGGACGTCTCGCCCTCCTCAGCCGTGATCTCGCACAGGATCGCGGTCTGGAACCCAGAGCCAACGCCAATCTCCAGCACCTTGTCCCCCGGCTTCAGGGCCAGGGCCTGGGTCATCAGCGCCACCACAAAGGGCTGGCTGATGGTCTGTCCCTCGCCGATGGGCAGGGGCGCGTCCCGGTCGGCCCACTGGCGCAGGTGATCGGGCACGAACTCCTCCCGCGGCACCGCGGCAAAGGCCGCCAGGACTCGCTCATCGGTGATTTCCGGCCACGTCCGGGCCCAAGGAAATTTGAACACTCACCCCATCCTCTGGCATTCGTCTGGATCAAAAAATGTCTGTACACAGTTCCGGGGAGATTGTATCACAGAGGAGCGGGTTCGGTGAAGAAATCGAGGAAGTGACAAGATGAGGGGGGGACAGGATGACAGGATGAGGGGGTGACAGGGTGACAACTGCACCTTGCCTTGTCACCTTGTCATCTTGCCACCTTGTTATGTCTGTCGCAACACATCCAGCAACATCTGGGGCAGATAACGCTGAATCGGCCAGACGTCCACGAAACCTACGTGGCCTCCATGAGGATGAATCTGGACATCGAGCAGGGGATGGGGAGCGAGGCCGTAGAAATCCACCACCGGGACCACGGGATCATCCGCCGCGGTGATGATGGTGGTGGGGACGTTCAGATTGCGAAAGACATTGTTGCGCAGGGTGTAGTGACTGAAATAGTCCTCGGCCGATTCGTAATTCCTGAGCCGCCGCACCAGAATGTCGGTCATGTCATAGACCAACGGGATGGGGTAGACGTCGGAAAAATCGAAGGCGTCGGGAAAGAGCGTCTCTTTCCGCCGCAAGGACGCGACCCAGCGACGACGGAAGTAATAGCGGTAGAAGGGCCGCGCGTCCATGGCCTGGGTGGCCCGGGCCGGGTTGATAGCCGGGTTGAAGGCCACCACCTGCCGAAGATTGTGGAAAGGCGTCTCGCTGTGGCGGATAGCCAGCCGCAGGGCGAAGTTGCCCCCCATGGACGCGCCCACGATGTAGAAGGGCTTGTCCCCCGCCATCTCGGCAATGCGCTGCGTGGCCGTGGCCGCCTCGTCGATCAGGGTACCGAAAAAGACGCCTTTGTTGAGCGCGTGGGGGTCCACGTGGATCCCCGGTCCGTGATCGCGCAGGTTGAGACGCACCACGTCATAGCCGGCCAACAGCAACGTGCGCGCGGTGACCAAATTATACTTGGAATGGCTACATCCCTCCCAGCCATGGAGGAGCAGCGCCAAGCCGCGGCTGGCGGGCGCAGGCGTCGCGGTGTAATAGGCCAGCAGCCGCACCGGCCGATCCACATCGTAGCCCGTGTAATCATAACCGGCGTCCAACAACAGAGGGCGCTCCCGCCGGGTGACCAGGTCCAGGCTGTCTGACTGGGCCTTGGACAGAATCGTCTGCACATTCCCGTTGCGGACCAGTGGATTGGGGACAAAGGGCGTGCTGACCCGGGTTCGATCGATGGTGGCTGCACACATGGTTCACCTCATAAGCACAAAGACATGGGGCCGAATCGCCCGCCGTTCGAGCTATGGTACTTCCATCCCTTTGCGGATGCAAGTGCGTTAGGCTACAATCGAAGGAAACAACCAAGGAGCCTATTTATTTTATGACCACATCCGTACTCTTCGTC
>JAJRVT010000280.1 GCA_024277175.1 Chloroflexota bacterium
AAATGCGGCGGTGCGCCCCAGAAGATCATGTATCTCTCTGAAGATTATTTTCGTAAGCATGGCGTTCGCGATGACGTGCGGGTGATCTTCGTCAAACCCGGCGCAGCCATCTTTGGTGTGGATAAATACACCCGGGCCCTGGAAAAAATTGTGAAAGATCGGGATATCGAAACCATGTTCCTGCACCACCTGGTTGAGATCCACCCGGACCAGAAGGAGGCCGTTTTCGAGCAGGTGGAGACGGGCGAACAGACCACCATGGCCTATGACATACTTCACGTCACCCCGCCCATGAGCGCGCCCGATTTCCTCCGCAACAGCCCCCTGGTCAACGCCGATGGCTGGGTGGATCTGGACAAGCACAGCCTGCAACACGTCCGCTATCCCAACATCTTCGGGACGGGCGACTGCACGAGCCTGCCCACGGCCAAAACGGGCGCCGGCGTCCGCAAACAGGTCCCCGTGTTAGTGGCCAACCTGCTGGCCCAGATGAGCGGGGACCCCATTCCGCAAAAGACGTACAACGGCTACACCTCCTGTCCGCTGGTCACAGGCTACGGCAAGCTGATTCTGGCTGAGTTCGACTACGATTCCCAACCCGTGGAATCCTTCCCCTTCGACCAGTCCCAGGAGCGCTACAGCATGTACGCGCTCAAGATCTACGCCCTGCCGGAAATGTACTGGCACGGCATGTTGCGCGGGCGGATGTAAAACTACGATAGAACGCGGATTGGGCGGACTGAGCGGAAACTGCCGGATTTTTCTAAAAAATCTGTGGAGATCCGCCCAATCCGCGCCACCCGCGTTCTATCCCCACCGAACGAGAGAGCCATGCCCCAAAATTCCACCACAGCGCTGTCCGCGGCAGAAACCGCGCTAGGCCGCAGCCGCCTCTATGACCTACTGGGTCGCCTCTATCAGCGGGGGCTAACCAGCGAACTGCTCTCCCACGCGGCCGTGATCCCTCAACTGAACGTCATTCCGACCTTCGACTTTCCCGAGGACGAGGCCGCCGCCGAGCACCACGCCCTCTTCGCCTTCAACGTCTTCCCCTACCAGAGCCTGTTTCTGGACCCCTCCGGCCTGCTGGGCGGAGCGGAGTCCACCCGGATCCACGCGGCCTACGCGCACAGCGGCTTCCAGGTGGATGCAAGCGATGCCAGCCCCGACCACATGGGGCACGAACTGAATTTTCTGGGATTTCTCTGCGGAGCGGAAGCCGATGCATGGACGGACGGGCTGCCAGGCGTGGCCGAGGAGATGCGCCAACGGCAAACCGCGTTTCTAGACACGCACCTCCTGCGCTGGATCGGGTCCTTCGTCGAAGCCGTCTCCCGCCAGGCGTTCCCCTTCTACGCCGCGCTGGCCGAACTGACGCTCATGACCGTGGCCGATCACGCCGCGGCCATGGGGATGAGCACAACGGATCGGTCCCCGGCCTTCGCCCTGTCTGATCCGCTCGACCTGCTGGAGAGCGAGGAGACCAGTCTGGGCGACATCACCGCCTACCTGCTCACGCCGCCCTACAGCGGCCTCTTCCTGACCCGGGACGACATCGGACGGCTGGGTCGTCGCTTCGATCTGCCCCGGGGCTTTGGCGAACGACGGCAGTTGCTGGCCAACCTGTTGCAGGCCGCGGTCACCTATGACCAGTTCCCCCCGGTCTGCACCGAACTGGCCGCAGAATGCACCCAGGCCAGCCAACGCTATGCGACCATGGCCGAAGAACACCCCGTCCTCGCCCCCTGGCTGGTCCCCTGGATGGAGCGCAGCCGGGAGACCGCGGCCTTGATGGAGGTCGTGATCCGGGAGGCGGAGCGATTGAGTTGAGGAGATTGAAAGATTGGAGATTGGCGTTCGACCGGCGAGCAGCCAATCTCCAATCTTTCAATCTCTCAATCTCAGACCTCCAATTTGCCCGAAACCCCAGGATGACGCAAAATAATAGCGAGTCAGGAGGAGACCCATGTCTGGCAGAATCCTGGTGGTGGAAGACGAACTCGCCATCCAAAAAGTGATCCAAACCTATCTCGAAAGCGCGGGGTTCACCGTACGCTGCATCGACAGCGGCGACCAGGCCCTAAACGCGGTGGAGAGCTTTCAGCCCGATCTGATCGTGCTGGACCTGATGCTGCCCGGCATGGACGGGCTGGAAGTGACGGCCCGCCTCCGTGAGCAGGCGTCCGACGTCTTCATCATCATGTTGACGGCCCGCAGTGAAGAGATCGACCGCATCGCCGGCCTGCGGATGGGCGCGGACGACTACCTGACCAAACCCTTCAGCCCCCGGGAACTGGTGGCCAGGGTCGAAGCCGTACTGCGCCGGCAGCGTTCCCTTACGCCCCCGCCTAGCCACAGTCTCCATTTCGAGCACCTCTCCATCTCCCCCGACCGTATGGAGGCCACAGCCGGCGAGACGTTTCTGGATCTAACCACGACTGAGTTCATCCTCCTCCTGGAACTGGCGCGCCACGCAGGCCGGGTGCTCACCCGGGACCAGATCATCGACCGGGTGTGGGGGGAGGACTTTTACGGCACCGATCGTATTGTGGACGTCTACGTAGGCCAGGTGCGCCGCAAACTGGAACAGGCCGTGGGCGACGGGCTGATCCAGACCGTGCGCGGCGTGGGCTACAAGTTCATGGATTCACCGAAGTGAGGCGCAATGAAATTCTGGCGGAAGCTGCGCTGGCGACTGGTGGGCGCGCAGATCGTGGTCGTGGTGGTGGGCGTGGTGGTGCTGGCCAGCGCGGTCCAGTTCGTGACGAAGCACTTCGTCCCCGCCACGCTCCAGGATGCGCTGGCCCCCCTGGCTGAGATCAATCCTGAACTGGTGGCGACGATCACTGGCGTGGTGGATCAAGCCCTCCAGCAGGTGGTGGTCTGGGCGCTTCCCCTGGCCGCAGTGGCCGCAACCATCGCCGGCCTGATCGCGATCGTCTTCCTCACCCGTGAAATCCTCCAACCCCTGGAGGAGATCGCAGCCACCAGCCAGCGCATCGCCAATGGCCATTACGATGAACGGGTGGCCACGCCCTACAGCGATGAACTGGCCTTGGTGGCCACACACTTCAACCAGATGGCCGAATCCCTGGAACAGATGGAGCATCAGCGCATCCAACTTCTGGGCGACGTGGCCCACGAGTTACGCACCCCCCTGACCGGCGTGCGCGGCTATCTGGAAGGGCTGCTCGACGGCCTCTTCCCGCCCGATTCTGAGACCTTTGGCCATATGTACCACGAGGTGCGGCGGCTCCAGCGGCTGGTGGACGACCTCCAGGCCCTCTCCCGGGTGGAAGCCGGCGACATCGAGCTGCACATGCTGACCTTCGACGCGGTCAGGCTGGTCCGCCGGGTCTGCGCCCAGGTGCACCCCCAGATCGTGGCCTCCGACCTGAGCCTGGTTGCAGACTGCCCCGAAAGCGCGCTGGAGATTTGCGCCGACGCCGACCGCACCGCCCAGGTGCTGACCAACCTGCTAAGCAACGCCATCCGCTACACGCCGGCCGGCGGGCGCATCACGGTTTCGGTGGCCGAAGAGGGACGCTTCGTGGCCGTCCGCGTCATGGACGACGGCATCGGCATCGCGCCGGAAAACCTGGCCCATATTTTCGAGCGCTTCTACCGCGCGGACAAAGCCCGCTCCCGGCGCATGGGCGGCAGCGGCATCGGCCTGACCATCGCCCGCCACCTGGCCTGGTCCATGGGCGGCGAGCTGACCGTCTACAGCGAGGGTGCAGGAAAAGGCAGCCAGTTCACGCTGACACTCCCCCTGGGGTGAGGGAGAAAAGTATAGAACGCGGATGTGACGGATTGGGCGGATCTGCGCGGATAAAAACAAAAAAATCCGGCTGTTTCCGCCCAATCCGTCACATCCGCGTTCCATCGGAGGCTATCATGACACAACCCGTTTATATCCCCTTGAGTGGTTATCGGGAATACCCAGTTGAAGAGATGGAGCGCCGCGCGGCCGAGTTCTATGCGGAGATGCGCAGACGGCGCACGGTGCGCGATTTTTCGGACCGGCCCGCGCCCCGCGCGGTGATCGAGCAATGCCTGCTCGCTGCCGGAACTGCACCCAACGGGGCCAACCTCCAGCCCTGGCGCTTCGTGGTCGTTCAGGACCCGGCCACCAAACGGCGCATCCGCCTGGCGGCCGAAGCCGAGGAACGGGCCTTTTACGAATCCCGCGCGCCCCAGGAGTGGCTCGACGCGCTGAGCCACCTGGGCACGGACGCCAGCAAGCCCTTCCTGGAGACCGCGCCCTATCTCATCGCCATCTTCGCCCAGTCCTACGGCCTGGACGCGGAAGGACGCAAGGTCAAACATTACTATGTCAGCGAATCGGTGGGCATCGCCACCGGGTTCCTGATCGCGGCCCTGCACCACGCCGGCCTGGCCACCCTCACCCACACGCCCAGCCCCATGCATTTCCTCAACGAAATTCTGGACCGCCCGCCCAACGAACGCCCCTTCCTGCTCCTGGTGGTTGGCTACCCCGCGGACGACGCCACCGTACCCGTGATCGAGAAGAAGGGATTGGATGAAATTGCTGTTTTTGTTTGAGGCGTGATCCGTTAGAACGCGGATTATCACTGACAAAAACGGATTTTCACGGATTTTCACAGAGAAAATCCGTGAAAATCTAGCTCTATCCGGTAAAATCCGCGTTCCATTTACGTCTCAACGCTTTACAACGGCGGCTCGAAGCGCCCATCGATCGCCATCCACCCGCCGTCTACGAAGAGGAGGGAGCCGGTGATGTAGGAACCGGCGTCGGACGCGAGCAGGAGGACCGCGCCAACCAGTTCAGAGGGCTGGCCCCAGCGCTTGAAGACGTTGCGGTCGGCGTAGGCCTGGTACCAGGCGGGGTGGCTCTTGATGGGCAGGGTCAGGGGCGTTTCGATGACCCCGGGCGCGATGGCGTTGGCGCGCACGCCCTTGGGACCCAGTTCCGCGGCCATGGTGCGGATCAGCTGGACCGTGCCGGCCTTGGTCGCGGCGTAGACGCTCTGGCCCGGCTCCACCACCTGGGAGCGGATGCTGGAGAAGGCGATGATGCTGCCCCGGCCCTGCTCGGCCATGCCCCGGCCCGCGGCCTGCATGAGCAGGAAGGTGCCCTTGAGGTTGAGGTTGATCATCTTGTCGAACTCGTCGCCGGTGAGTTCCAACATGGGCTTGCGCACGTTGACGCTGGGCGTGGTCACCAGCACGTCCACCGGACCGATGGCCTGGAAGAGGGCGTTGACCGCGGCCTCATTGGTCATGTCCAGTTGATGGGCCTTGGCCTCGCCCCCTTGCTCGCGGATGGCGGCCGCGGTCTCCTCCGCGCCGGCCAGGTTCAGGTCCGCGCAGAAGGCCTTGGCCCCGAACGCGGCCAGCCCCTGGGCCGCGGCCTGGCCGATCCCGCTCCCCGCGCCCACCACCAGCGCGGTCCGCCCGCTCATGTCAAAGAGTTTGGTGTAGTCGGTCATGATTTTTTGTCCTCGTTGTTGATGGATGGTGTTGAATCAGATTCTCTTGGAACGCGGATGGACGCGGAAGAAGTCAGATTTTCAGGATTTTTCCTGAAAAATCCTGAAAATCTGTTCTGATCCGTGTGAATCCGCGTTCTCCTGAAACATCTTTGACAGCGTAATGGCGCGCAGTGAAAAAGTCAAGCGGGTTTGAGGCGTCCCGGTAGCCCTCACCCCCGGCCCCTCTCCCAGCGAGTGCGACTCAGAGCAGCGGGGTTGGCTGCGCTGGGAGAGGGGAGATCGGCGGGACGAGTGCGTTCCACGCCCGCAGACATCTCCGCAAACCAGAGATCCCCCGGGCGTGGGACGGACGCCGGCGGGAAGCAACAATCAAGGGTCAACAGTCAACGGACAACGAATAACGCGCGACGGGCCTGTACCGCAACATCCATGTTGCGAAGCTGGGCTGGGCTGGCCACAACATGAATGTTGTGGTACATCGTTCGCTCCCGTCCATCCCACGCCATGGGACGCGACTGGTCAACCCAATTGGCCGATGGCGTGGGACGCACTCGCATAACCCATTTTTCTCCTGGTTGACACGCACCCCCCGCCTCTGTACACTATACGCATCAACACGCGCAACCGCGCCAGCCACTTGCGCCTTACCACTTGCACCTTGCACCCGGGAGGCCCCATGTACGCTATCCAGACCGCCGACACCCGTCTGCTGGTCCTCTACGCCGACTGGCCGCTGG
>JAJRVT010000281.1 GCA_024277175.1 Chloroflexota bacterium
CCGCTCTGATCGTCCCTTTGACCCGGCGTTGGCGATGCCTGCCTGATGACCTATGCGTTATGTAACCTAAACCTTTGTTCTTTATCCGTTTGTTCTCACATTTCGTCAATTAGGGACTTGACATCAAAGAGAGAATCTACGCGGCCAGCGGGTAGCGCCCCAGGGGCGTGTAGACGGCGCCGGACGGTTTGAGCACGCTCTGGATGAAGGCGATCCGCTTTACGGTGAAGGGCGGGGGCGAGGCGGGCAGCGCAGTCTCCTGGAGGGCTTGGCCGAGCTCGCGCCGGGCCTGGGCCGCGGCCTGTCGCTGGACCCGGGCGATGGTGAGGTGGGGCGCGTAGGGGCGTTTGTCCGCCTCGAACCCGGCTGCGCGCGCGGCCTCTTCGATGCGGGCCTGAAGCGCGCTAAGCGGCTCCAGGTCACCGACTATGCCCAGCCAGATGACGGAGGGGCGGCGACAGTTGGGGAAGCAGCCCAACGCGTTTAGCCTCAGGGCGAAGGGTGGGTGAGCCGCGGCGATGACCTTCAGGCTCGCAGCCATTTGGCGATGTTGTCCCTCGTCGGTCTCGCCCAGGAAACGCAAGGTCAGATGCATTTTCTCCACTGCACTCCAGCGGACCAGGCGCTTCAGCCCACCCGTGCGCAAGCGTGTTTTCAGCCGTTGCTGACGTTCGCCGATCTGGGTCTGAATGGGGGAGGGGAGTTCGATTGCGATGAAGGTGCGCATGGCGTCGTCTCTGGCTGTCTGTTAGCGGGGCCAATCGTCCCGTCGGTCTATCTCATCGAGTAGACGCTTGTCATCGTCCGCCGGCCAGCGTGAGGTCTGGCGGGAGCGGACATAAAGTACGGTGGCGATCAATCCCAACGCGCCGATGCCGCCCGCTCCCAGGAAAATGAAACAGAGGGTGAGCAAGATCAGATTCTCTACACTGGGATTGGCCAGGGAGAAGAAGCTCGCCTCTGTCGTCTGCGGGACGGTGGGCAGGGGCGTGAAGGTGGCTTCCGGCGTCGGGTTGATGGGTGTGGGCGTGGATGTGACCACGATATAGGCGGGTGTGGCGACTGCACCAGCGTCGACCGTCTGGTTGCTTTCGCCACCTGCGCCAGCGGCGGCGCTCTCCTGGGCTGAACCCGGGAGAATCGCGTCCGAATTAGGCCCCGCCGCCGCCATGGGCGTGGCAGTGGCTGGCGGCGTCCAGGTGGCTGTGGGCCATGGCGTGACGGTGGGCGTGGCCGCGGGTGAGTTGAAAGCGTCGTTCGACAGTTCCAGGGTCGGGCTGGGAAAAGGCGTCCAGGTGGGCGTTGGAAACGGACTGTTGGGCTGGGGTGGCTGCGTCCCCGGCGGCGTCGAGGTCGCAAGCGCCATCGGGGTGGCCGTCATAGGCGGTGCGGGCGTAAAGGTCGAAGTCGGCGCGACGCCTGGAGCCAGAGCGGAGGTGGGCAGGGCGTCGATGGTGATGGGCGTTCCCTGGCCGACCTCGGCAGTGGGCAGCAACATTTGGGCCACGGTGGGCGAAGCTGCGATGCCCGCCAGGGGCGTGGTTTGTGGCGTCTCCAGTCCGAGCGTTTCCGGCGAGATGTTGATGCCGTAGCCGCAAATGTCCCGATATTCGGGCGGACTGCCGTCCGCGGGGATCTCCTGGAGTCGGAAGCAGTAGGCCATGCCCGGTTCCAGGCCAGAGGTGACCAGAAAGTTGTAGCCGGCGCCGCTGTCGATGGTCCCGATGGCGGGGCGGGTCCCGATCAGGTGGTACTGGTCGTCGGGTAGAGATTCTTCTTTGCAGTAAAGCTCGAAGCCGTTGATGTTATATTCGCTGCTCGTCTCCCATTCCAGCAACAGATCACCCTGCACCGTGCGCGCGCTGAAGTATTCGAGCACAAAAGCCGCCCACGCAGGTTTGGCCGCCGCCAACGAGATCACGACCGCCAGGCATAGCAACGCCAGCCGGATGGCGAACAGCCGCCACCCGTGAACCCGGTCGCTATCCGGTTGTTGCGGCCTTTGGCCGGCGGGTGTGAAAGACTCGCTCACAGACTTAGTTTCTCCCCTTCAGTAGATGCTCCACATCGGACGCGATCTGGTCCACAGGCGCGTCGTGTGGAAAGACAAGACGTATGTCGCCCTTACGGTCGATGACGGAGATCCAGCCGGTATGGTCGATCAGATAATCGAGACTGCTCTGACTATCCTTCGGGTAATTCTTCTCGGCATAGACGAAATAGTCCTTTTTGGTCTGCTCCAGGGCGGGTTCGGGAATATAGACGCCGTAGAAGGCATCGTTGAACGCGGGGATGTAGTCGGCCATCTTTTCCGGCGTATCCCGGTCCGGGTCCACGGAAATGAAAACCACCGCCACATCCTTGGCCTTATCTCCCAGCAAGGTATAGACTTGGGTCATATTGGCCAGGGTGAACGGGCAGATGTCGGGGCAGGATGTATAGCCGAAGAAAACCAGCGCCACCTTGCCTTGTAGATCGCTCATATGGAACTCGTTGCCGTCCCAGTTGGTTCCTGTAACCTCGTCAGCGGGCATGGGCGGATCGTAGACCGTGCCGTTGTATTCGTAGCTGCTGCACCCGGCCAGCGCGGTCAGCCCAATGGCCAGGGTCAGGAAGACCAGTACGGCAGTCGTCACGCGTTTCATCGTTTGGCTTGCCTCCTGTTGGCGCCTTCATCCTCCTGCCCGCCGGCGTATTCCTGTAGACGGGCGAGCAGGGTGCGTATTTCATGGGCGCAGTCGTCGTTGAGCGATGTGTTATACCAGACCCGCATCTCGTAGGTCAACTTCTCCAACAGCGCGGCGAAGGTCGCCTGATCCTCATCGGATTCTTCGTCAGCCAGACGCTCGTATTCAGGGTGGCGTTCCATCCAGGCCTCTACGTAGGCGTCCGCGCTGGCCGGCCGGGGACCCCATCTCGCCTGATAGTTCCATTCTTCATCCAGCACGATCAACAGAGGAAGATCAAGTTCATCCACCCCATTGGTCAGGTCCAGGTCATCGACCAACACATCGAGCAAGGTCAGATCGCTCTCATCGCAGACGATGCGTAGTTCGAAGCGTGGGCTGGCGTCGGCGATGGCGGCCAGAATGGGCAGGACCGCCATCGTGTCCGGATCGTCGGGTGTGACCAGGGCGATGAAATAGGTCATATCCGGGTAGTGGACGAAGTAGTCCTGATCTTGGGCGGGAAGGCGCACCTCCGCGGCCCGCTGCCGGAGCAATTGGCGATAGATTGGAGAGACGGTGAGAAATTCGGCGAACGTCAGCGCGGATGTAAAGGCCAGCGGTTTCGCGTCTGACGCCACGGATATGGTTTTCATGCAGTGACTGTTTTCCTTTTCCTGTTGGTGGACTTCCGCTCAATTTTAACATAGCGGGCGAGGAGGGGCGAGTTGGCGCGAGGCGTCGACTGCTTTCCGACATGCATATATCCTACGTTTCACCGACGATGCAGTCGTTCGAGACCCAATCGGCGTGATTTCAGCCCTAATTGGGTCTCGAATCGGACGCTTTGGCTACGCTGGCTTTTGGCGTAATCTCCTCATTGCGTATAATTGGCTATGTTCCGTTGATTGAAAGATCCTGTTATAGGAGCATGGCAATCGTTATGGTCAAAACGCAAAGCAGGGCTCATGTCAAGCGGTACGTCAGCAACGCGATGCTTTCCCTGGGCGTTCTCCTGTTGCTTTTCGTCGGCGTCATGATTGTCGCCGGCGTGGTGATCGACCCCCTGTGGCCTGCGGTCTCGGCTCTGGCCATCGGCGTCACCGCCGTTCTGGACCGGGTGGGCGACTATCAGGTGGGGGAAAGGGTTTCCTGAGCCGGACCCTACAACAAAGTGAAAAGTGAAGGCCGCTCCTGAATCAGGAACGGCCTTTTTCTTTGTACAGCGACATTCATGTTGCCCTGCCAAGCCCTGCCCAGCCAACTTGCAACATGAATGTTGCGTTACAATCTTTTCCGCCGAACCACGCCCGGCTGGCTTCGTAACGTGAATGTTGCGTTACAACGGTTCACCACTCACTGGCTGGGAAGGCGGCGATGGCGTAACCGGTGGCGGCGCGGCCGGTGGGGTGGAGGCGCCCCCACCCGCCGGCGATGATCGACGCGAGCGCCTGGGAAAAAGATCAGCGGTCAGCGATCTGAAGGTCGCCCGCGTTCCCGCCACGGTGCGGCTGGTGCGCACCACCGGGTCGACCACGTTCATGCCCACGAAGTTGGCGGTGCCCCGCACTGTGCCCAGGGTGTCCTGGGTGTCCTCGATGATGGGCTTCACCTCGCTTTGCATCATCTTCACCATGCGCCAGACCTGCCAGATCAGGATCGCCAGCAGGATGTTGACGATCAATGTCTGAATAGCCAGCAAAATAATGGCAATATCACGAATGACTGCGCTCATGATTGACGTGACTCCTTCCGATAAATGCTAAAAATTGAAAATTGAGAATTAAAGATTGGAGGTTCGAGGTCGGCGGTGAAAGCCAATTCCCTGCCATCCCGATCCTTGCTCTGTCCAATCTTTAATCCTTAATCTTCACTTTCTAGTTTTTTCCCCGAAAACATAACCTGACTCCACGCCCGCGCCACGGCCAGGCCGATGAACGCGCCGATGGAGCCTTCCAACACGTGGAGTTGGCCGATCTCCAGCAGCGGAATGCGGGTGAACACGCCGATCGCGTGGCCGATGGCGAACCCGACCATGGACGCGATCCAGTAGAGCAGCAGATCGCGCACGGTTCGCCCGCCCCACAGGTGGAAGAGGGCGGCGTAGATCGTGCTCAGGATGAATCCAAGCAGCAGCGCGGGCGACAGGGGGTTCATCTGGCGATAACGCCTCCTCCCAGGGAGAGGTCGCCGTCATAGAAGACTGCTCCCTGCCCCGGCGCAATGTCCCGCAGCGGCTCCTGGAAACGCACCTCCACCCGACCGTCTTCCCGGGGATGCAGGGTGCATGGAACCGGCTGAGCCGTGTAGCGGATCATGCAGTGGACATGCGTGCCGGGGGCGACGGGCCGGCCCAGCGTCCAGTTCACGTCCTGTGCGATCAGCGACGTGCGGCCCAGTTCCTCCGCGCCGCCGATGACAAGCGTGTTGTGCTTCGTGTCCAGTTCCAGCACGTACATAGCTTGGCCTGCCCCGTTGATGCCCAGCCCTTTGCGCTGGCCGATGGTGTAGGCCGGCAGCCCCTGGTGCTCGCCGTAGACCTTGCCCCGCCGGTCCATGATGGGGCCAGGCTGCATGGCGTCCGCGGCCCAGTCGCGCAGGAAGCGGCGGTAATCATCATCGGCCACGAAGCAGAGGTCCATGGAATCGTGCTTGGACGCGATGGGCAGCCCCCGCGCCGCGGCCATCTCCCGCACCTGGGCCTTGGGATAGTCACCCACAGGAAAGAGGACGTCCTGCAACTCGGCCTGCCCCATGACGCTGAGGACGTAGCTCTGATCCTTGTGCGCGTCCACGGCCCGCAACAGGTGGACGGTCCCGTCTAGCTGGCGGCGGACCCGGGCGTAGTGGCCGGTGGCCAGGTAGTCCGCGCCCAGCCGCCGGGCGTAGTTGAGCAGGTAGTCGAAGCGGATGTGGCGGTTGCAGGCCAGGCAGGGGTTGGGCGTCCACCCGCGGCTGTAGCCGGCGATGAAATAGTCCACCACATTGCGCTTGAAGGGATCCTCCACGTTGATCAGGTAGAAGGGGATGCCCAACTGGTCGGCCACCTGGCGAGCGTCGCTGACGCTTTCCAGGCTGCAACATTTGTTGGTGGACTCCACGCCGGCGCGCACCTCAGTCCACAGGCGCATCATGACGCCGATGACGTTGTAGCCGCGTTCGACCATCAGCGCGGCCGCCACCGAACTGTCCACGCCGCCGCTCATGGCCACGACCACGGTCGTCTCTTCAGGTGATCTCAGATGCTTCTCGGTCATTGAACTGCCAATAGAACGCGGATTTGGCGGATTGAGCGGATCTTCACGGATTTTTTTGAAAAATCCGGCTGTTTCCGCCCAATCTGCTCAATCCGCGTTCTATAATCGTCTTCACGGATTCGAACCCCTATTGTACACGATCACCCAGCGCGAAGGCGAACCGTTTACGGCAGATCCATGCAATTGCCCGATCCCTGGATGACGCTGTGGTTCGGATTGGCGACCAGCACGCAGATCTGGGTCGCACCCGCTGGCCGGTCCCGGGCGTAGAAGAGGGTGAATGGACTGTCGCCCGACGCGCCGTTGCTGGCGGGATAGAGCTGCCATGGTCCCTTGCCGGGCGCGCCGGCCTGCTCTGGCGACACCGTGTTCCAGAAGAAGTGGAGATGCTGGCCGGGCAGTGTGGGCGTGAAATCGCCGGTCACGAAATCCACCACGTAGCGCCCGTCCTTCTCGTCGATGGCGGTGATGCGCGCGGTGTTAGGCTCGGCGGCGGGTGGTTCGTCCACCTCTCCGCCACGGCCGGGGATGTCGATGGCGAAGCGCCAGCGCCAC
>JAJRVT010000282.1 GCA_024277175.1 Chloroflexota bacterium
CTCGCGAACAACCTGCTGCTTAAATGCCTGGCTATATCGCTTGACCGGTTCTTTAACTGCTTCTTTAAAGGGGTGGTTGTTCATGGTCTCCTCCGTCCTGAATGGTCACTATGGTGTCAATTATATACAGGACGGGTCAACCCCCCAGTCATTGACCATTGACCATTAACCATTGATCATTAGAAAGGAGGCGCCATGTTCAAAACCATCATCCTGGCCCACGACGGATCGGTGGCGTCGGAGCGGGTGTTGCTCTACGCCGAGCATGCGGCGCGGCAGGAAAACGCCGAGGTCATCGTGGTCCACGCCTACCAGCTTCCGCGAATATACGAATGGACCGACAGCTACCAGGCGCTGAGCGAGGAGTACGCGCGCGTGGCGGAGGAGGTGGCCGAGGACGCGGTCTCCCTGTTGCGCAAGAACGGCGTCAACGCCATGGCCGACGTGCGCCAGGGACCGCCTGTGCGGGCCATCATGGAGGCCGTGGACCTTCACGACGCCGACCTCATCGTCATGGGCGGGCGTATGCAGAAGCAGGCCAACGTGGCCGAGGCCTTGCTGGGCAGCGTCAGCGCTGCGGTCCTGCGTTACGCCAATTGTCCGGTGCTGGTGGTGCCGTAGCTGGCGTGCTGGCGATAGCTGATAGACCGCGGAATGGGCGGAATTGGACCGGGTTTTTCTTGAAAAATCCGTGGAGATCCACCCAATCCGCTTGATCCGCGGCCTATTTCCTTTGAATAACCCTTAACCCGACCTCCGTAATTTTGACGTGCTGTGTGGGGCGTTCTATAATTCTAAGGTTTGTTCATTATCAGCGCCATCCTTTCCCCTGCGTCATATGCCTGTATGACGCGTGAATGGAAGCCTAGCGGGAGTAAAGATTATCGTATGCGCAACAATAACACCATGGTGCTTATCGGCATCGTCATTCTCTTTCTGATCGCGCTCTACATCGTTTTGCCAATTCAACACCCAGCCTGGATGGAACGGGCCCTCTCCTTTGGCAGCGAGACGCAGCGCGATCTCACTGAATTGAAGCTTGGCTTGGACTTGCAGGGCGGCACCCAGGTGCTTCTGGAGGCCGATGTGCCGGAAGGGCAGACGCTGGACAGCGGAACCATGGATACTGCTAAGCTGATCGTGGAAAATCGCGTCAACGGTTTGGGCGTATCCGAGGCTGTCGTGCAGAAGCAGGGTGAGAACCGTATCATCGTCGAACTGCCTGGGGTGAACAATCCGGATCAGGCTGTGGAAACCCTGCGCAGCACCGGCCAGCTCGAATTTGTCGAGCCGGCCGGCGCACAACTGGCCCAGGGCATGATCATCAACACTACCAATAATCCCAACAAGGTGGAGGAGTTCCAGAAGGCGGTGGAAGATGGCACCCTGGAGCCTGCGCCCGTCCCATATCCGGATCAGGTCTTCGAGACGGTCATGACTGGCGATATCCTGCGCAACGCGTTGGCGAACCAGGATCAATACGGCCAGTGGCAGATCGGTTTTGAACTGACCAATGACGGCAGCGACCAGTTTTACACCTACACCCGGGACCATATCGGCGACCAACTGGTTATCGTGTTGGATGGCCAGGTGCTCTCGGCGCCCCGTATCAACGGCGCCATCCGCGACAACGGCGTGATCACCGGCTCTTTCACCAAGGAAGAAGCCGATTCGCTGGCCGTACAGATGCGCTACGGCGCTCTGCCCGTACCCCTCAAGGTGGTGGACATCAGCACCATCGGGGCCAGCCTGGGCCATGACTCGGTCCAGCGCAGCCTGCGGGCCGGCATCATTGGCATGATTGGCGTACTCATCTTCATGCTGGCCATCTATCGTCTGCCCGGTTTCCTGGCCGACATCGCCCTGGTCTTCTACATCGTCTTCAACCTTGCCGTCTACAAGTTGATTCCGGTTACGTTGACCTTGCCCGGCATCGCCGGTTTCATTCTGACCATCGGCATGGCTGTGGATGCCAACATCCTGATTTTCGAGCGTATGAAGGAAGAGTTACGGGTGGGGCGCAGTATCCGTTTGGCTGTGGAGGCGGGTTTCAGCCGCGCCTGGCCGGCCATTCGCGACGGCAATCTCTCGACCCTGATCAGTGCGGTCGTGCTCTGGTGGTTTGGCAGCACCTTTGGCGCCAGCGTGGTGAAGGGGTTCGCCTTCACCCTGGGCATCGGCGTTTTGCTCTCCATGTTCACCGCTGTCTTTGCGACCCGCACATTCATGCGCGCTTTCCTCTCCACCAGCGGCCAGAGATTGTTGGAGAAACGGGAATTACTTGGCCTGTAATCTGACTCAACGAACTCTGAATCGTCAATAGCTCAGAGAGCTGAGTTGTCATTTCGATCGACGGAAAAACGGGGAATCATTGTATGTTCAACTATGTAGAACGACGCCGCACCTGGTTTACGATCTCGGCCATCGCCATTTTGCCGGGCATCCTTTTCATGATCTATTCGCTGGCCACCCACGGCACTATCCTGCCTTTGAGCATTGATTACACCGGTGGCACTCTGTGGGAGATGCGTTTTCAGCAGCCAGTCGCGCCCACCGATGTGCGCCAAATCTTTGTGGACAATGGCTATTCGGACACCGTGGCTTTCAACGTCGAGAATGATGAGACCGTCCAGGTCAAACTCAAGACCATCGACGTGAGTGAAAAGGCTACGCTGATTGACGACCTGGAGGCGAAATTCGGCCCCTTGGAAGAGCGCTCCTATCGTAGTATCGGCCCTTCCATCGGTTCGGAGGTGAGCCGGGCCGCGATCCTAGCGGTGATCCTGGCCTCCGCCCTGATTTTACTCTATATCGCCTGGGCCTTCCGCCAGGTCTCCCACCCCTTCCGCTATGGGACGTCGGCCGTGATCGCGTTGGTGCATGATGTGCTGGTGACTGTCACCTTTATCGCCATCATGAATTTGGTGGCCGGCTGGGAGATTGACGCCCTCTTCCTGACCGCGATCCTGACGGTCATCGGGTTCAGCGTCAACGACACCATCGTCGTCTTCGACCGTATCCGCGAGAACCTGAAGCGCCATCGGGGCGAGACCTTCGCCATGGTGGCCGATCGCAGCCTGGTGGAGACCTTCCAGCGCTCGGTCGCCACCCAGATCACTGCACTGCTGGTGCTGGTTGCGATTCTGATCCTGGGCGGCGCGTCCTTGCGTCAGTTTATGGCCACCATGATCGTCGGCTTGGTCTCAGGCACCTACAGCTCTCTTTTCAACGCCACTCCGATTCTGGTGGCCTGGGAAGAGGGTTCGCTCTTTGGCCGCAAGAAGTCTCGTTCTTCAGATGTGACCAATAATGGCAAGGCCGTGGCCGCGTAGGACGCGGACTTTCCAGCACGATATTGTTGGCGAGTGTGAAGGATAGGAACCGCGGATTGCGCGGCTTACGCGGATTTTTTAGATAATCCGTGTAAACTGCACAATCCGCGGTTTTTGTTAGACGCTCCTACGTATCTTCACTATGCGCTATTTCCCCGTTTTTCAGAAGGTCCTATGGAACAGCAGTGCGCACATGAAATCGAAGAACTGCATGCTTTTTTCGTTGCCTGGTTCACCGGGGCGATCCCCCGCACCGAGGCCAATTTCGCCCGCTTCACCACAGCTATCGCCCCCGACTTCGCCCTGATCTCTCCCGGCGGTGCGTTGCTGGAGCACGCAGACCTGGTGGTGTGGATCCGGGACGCGTACGGCTCTCGCATTCACTTCAAAATCTGGATCGAGAACTTCCACCTGCGCCGCCAGTTGGACGGCGCGACCGTGGTCACCTATGAGGAGTGGCAGGAGACCGCCGACGGCGTCACTGCACGCCTGAGCACTGCGGTTTTCCTCGCTGACGCCGGGACTCCGAACGGCGTGCGGTGGCTGCATGTGCATGAGACGTGGATGGATGACAAGGTGACAAGATGACAAGGTGCGACGTCCTGTCACCTTGTCACCTTGTCACCTTGTCATCTTGTTATCGAAAGGCAGCTACCCACCATGATTCCCAAACAAATGCGTGCGTTGGCGTTGACAGATGATGGGCCGCGTTTGTGGACTCGCTATCCTGTGCCGGTTCCCGGGCCGGGGGAGGCGCTGGTGCGCGTGCGGTTGTCCGGGGTCTGCTCCACGGATTTGCAGTTGCTCGCTGGCTATAAGGGCGGTTACCGGGGCGTGTTGGGCCATGAATTCGTGGGCGAGGTCGCGGCCGCTGCCGGCGCAGCGGAGTGGCTGGGCCGCCGGGTGGTGGGCGAGATCAACATCGGTTGCGGCTATTGCGACCTCTGCCGCCGGGGGCTGGGCAAACACTGCCGCCAGCGCCAGACCCTGGGCATCATCGGCCGCGACGGCGCCTTCGCCGACTATCTGACCCTGCCGCTGGCCAACCTGCACCCGGTCCCCAGCAACGTGCCGGATGAACAGGCGGTCTTCACCGAACCCCTGGCCGCAGCCCTGGAGATCCTGGAACAGGTGCACATCACGCCTGATAGCCGGGTGGTGCAGATTGGCGATGGCCGGCTGGGTTTGTTGGTGGCCCAGGTTCTGGCCACCACCCAGTGCGATTTGACCGTCATCGGGCGCAATCCTGAGAAACTGGCCATCCTTCACGATCAGGGCGTCGTCAACACCGTGCTGGTGGGACGAGGGGGCGGCGCTCAGGACGCGTTTGATGCCCTCTCCGCCCGTGCCGCCGACGTAGTGGTGGATGTAACTGGCTCGCCAGCCGGTTTCGTCCACGCCCGTCGCCTGGTGCGTCCCCAGGGAACCTTAGTTCTCAAAAGCACCTTCGCCGAGGCGTTGCCCGACTTCGACGTCAGCAGCCTGGTGGTGGATGAGATCACCCTGGTGGGCAGCCGTTGCGGTCCCTTCACCCCCGCATTACGTATGCTTCAGCGCCGCGCCGTCGCGGTCGAACCCCTGATCCATGCCCGCTTCAGCCTGGACGACGCCGTGGAGGCGTTGGATTACGCCGGGCGTAAGGGCGTGCTTAAAGTGCTTATCGCTCCGTGACTCGTTGGCCGGGCCTCGTTAGAACGCGGATTGGCGCTGATACGAGCGGACTTTCACAGATTCTTACAAAGAATTTGTGAAAATTCGGCTCCACCCGTCAGAATCCATGTTCCAATGATGGTCACTGAACAGTCGCATCGCTCTTCGACAAGGTGGAATCATGACGACCCGTTCACACCCTCTTCTCTCGCTTTTCATCGCCGCCGCCCTGCTCTTTGGGTTGTTGACCGTCACCCTCGCGCCATTCGCCTCCCAGGCCAGCGCTCCGGACGCCCGCGCCCGGAACGTTAGCCCCCAACCCACCGGCTGGACCGATCCTGGCTTAGGCCCCGCGCTTCTGCTCGTCACCCTACCCGGCGATCGGATCCCGGGCGCGCTGCCGCCCACCGTCACTGTTCACGCCCTGCTCGATGGGCAACGCGATCTCTATATCGCCAGCGGTGGTTTGGGCGACGCAGCCGCTGCTAGGACCGCCGGTCTGGTTGTCACTGTGCTGGATTCAGAGACCCAGGGGCGGGTCTACTACTTGGCGGATGGGGAGACGCCCGGCGTGCGCGAAGTAGCCGCGAGCGCGGGTGAGGTCCTTTTGGACGTCGGTCATACGCTGCTGGTGGCCACGCCCGCCGCGCAGGAACGCACGCTGGTGGAAAGCCTGACCGACCAAGGCGTCCGCATCTCCGCGCTGACCTCGTCCCCCTTGGCGCTGGGCGGGGATGAGCGGGTTGCAGTTGCCAATATCGGGCGCATCAACGAAGCTGACCCCTTCATCGCCGGCCTTCTGGACCAGTTGAACACCGATGATCTGGCCGCGATCATCGCCGAACTGAGCGGTGAGACGCCCGTAGTCATCGATGGCCAGGCGGTGACGCTCGCCACCCGTTACACCTTCACCCAGGGTGACGACCAGGCCGCGCGCTATATTTATCAGCGCTATGTGGAGATGGGCGTGGATGTGGACTACTTCGACTGGTACTATGGCCGGTACAGCGGGCGCAATGTCATCGCCCAGATTCCCGGCGTCCTCCATCCAGAGCGGGTTTGGTTCATCGGTGGCCATTTCGACACCAACTCCAATGATCCCTACAACCTGGCCCCGGGCGCGGATGATAACGGCACCGGCAGTGCGTCCGTCCTACTGATCGCGGACATCCTGAGCCAGATGCAGGTGGCCGACACGGTGCGTTTCGTCCATTTTTCGGGCGAGGAGCAAGGGCAATGGGGCAGCAAGGTCTACGTCCCCACCCTGGCTAGCACTGATGAGGAGGTCATGGGCTACATCAACCTGGACATGTTCGGTTGGGACGGCGATGGCGACCGGGTGGTGGAGGTGCATACGGGGACGGGTGAGGCGTCCAACGCGCTGGGGACGGTGCTGATCGACGCCAACCAGGTTTACACCCAGGGGTTGAGTTTTGAGCGTAAGGCGGAGAGCGCTAACCGTTTCTCTGACCATTCAGCCTTCTGGGACGGAGGCTACCCTGCGGTGCTGGCCATCGAGAACTTTTTCGACGACGCCATCCCCCGCGATCGTTCGCCCTGGTATCACAACACCGGCGACACCCTGGAGCGGGTGGATCTGGACTATACCCTGCGCTACGCGCGCACGGCCCTGGCTGCGATCGCGGAGTTGGCCGGCGCGGCTGAGCAGATCGACGCACCCACGCCGACGCCCACGCCATTGCCCCCCACACCCACGCCAACCGCCACCCCGCCCCCGGACGATTGCGTCAACCTGCTGGCCAACGGCGGCTGGGAGGCGGGTGGCGGCTGGCGTTACGGGTCGACGCCTTATCCCGCGCGGGTGGTCGATGAGCCGGTCCACGGTGGGGCGTCAGCCTTGCAGGTCGGCATCCCCGCGCCGGCGGCCAACCGGGTGGCCCATTCCAGCGCCTTCCAGGAGGTGAGCATCCCGGCCGACGCCGAACTGGTGCAACTCCGCTACTGGCAGCGACCGGGCGGCGTAGGTGATGGCCAGGACTATCGGGAAACCCGGCTGCTCACCGCCAGCTACGGTAACCTGGCCCTCATCGACCGGGACGCGGGTGATGGTGACGGCCGGTGGACGGAGCGGGTCTTTGACCTCAGCGACTATCGGGGGCGGACGGTGGTTCTCTACTTCAACGTCTACAACGACGGCGGCGGCAGTCAACTATGGAATTACCTGGACGACGTCGCGCTGCTGGCGTGCAGCGGGGCAGCGCCAACGGATACGCCCACGCCTGTACCGACCGTCACCATGACGCCCACGTCCACCATCACGCCAACCGCGACTGTCACGCCAACGATTACGCCAACACCCACCCCGCTGCCGGCGGAGGCCATCGTCTCTACAACGAGCCTGGCCATGGACCTGCTGACCGACGGCAGTTGGGGCGAGATCGGCTTTAACGATCCCGGCGTGGGGCATCCTGTGACGTGGACCGCGACTTCTGAAGCCCGCTGGTTGTTGCTGCCGAACTCAAGTGGTGACACCGACGGATCGCTGCGCTTCCGAGTGAATCGCTTCGATCTGACGCCCCTTGTTGCGGCCACAGTCTTGACCGACACGGCTAGCGTCAGCGACACCTCCTCCATTTCCATCACCTTCCCGGAGATCGGGGACGCGGTCAGCATTGGGATCACCGTCACCGACAGCACATTAAATAGGATCTACCTGCCGTCCATCATGGGCGAGGGGATAACAAGATGACAGGATAATGGAGTGCGTCCCACGCCATGGGCCAATTCCGCCGGTCAGACGAGAGCCATGACGTGGGATGGACGATATGTAGCGCAACATTCATGTTGCGAGCCAGGCCAGGCTTGCCCAGCCAGGCGCGACAACATGAATGTTGTCGTACAGTTGTCGTACAAGGGGGAGCGTGCGGCAGGGATGCCGCACCTACCGTTCGCAATCTCGAAGATCGTGCGGCTGCAAGCCGCACCTACTCGAGGGAGCCTTTGGCCTGTTCGATGGCGGCCTGCTTCAGGTCCCACAGCCGCTGGGTCAGGGAGACGTGGTAGATGTGGGGGTTGACCAGCCGCCGTACGCCCGGGTCCAGCAACTCGACGTCATCCACCCGTTGCTGGCGGATGGCGTCCAGGGGCGGCAGATCGTAGACCAGCTCGCCCTTGCGCAGGACGTCCACCTGGATGGCTTCGATCTTGGTGATGGCGTTGCGCCCCAGACGGCGATATTTGGTGTGGTCCATGGGGTGACGCAGGATCAGGGACTCGGCCAAATCCGGGCGTTCGTCCTCCTTGCTCAGCAGATCGGCCACCGCCGTGCCCCGCCGCCCGTAGAGCCGCCACACCTTCTTGACGCCGGGATTGGGCGTCTTGGCTGGCGTCTCCGAAATCTTGATGGCCGACATCCACTCATCGCCTTCCCCGTCAGCCCGTCGCCCCCTGGGGTGGATGGCCACCAACTTGTAAACGCCGCCCAGGGCCGGATCGCCCCAGGAGGTGATCAGTCGGGTGCCCACGCCGTAGACCAGCCGCTTGATAACCGCGTCCGGATCCAGCCCATAGCGAGGCGCTTCCTGCAAAATCTGGGTGATAATCTGCCAGATGACCAGCTCATCCAGATCGCTGGAGAGGACGATGGAGACGTGAGGAAAGCCGGCCTCGTTGAGCATCTGCGCGGCGCGAATGGCCAGGAAGGCCTGATCGCCCGAATCCAGGCGGATGCCCACCGGCTCATGCCCCTTGCGGCGTAGCTCCTCGAAGACTTTGATGGCGTTGGGCACGCCGCTCTCCAGGGTGTTCAGCGTGTCCACCAGCAGCAGGCAGTCGTCCGGGTAGAGGTCAGCGTAGGCCCGGAATGCGCCCAGTTCGCCCTCGCCCATGGCCATGAAAAGCTGGACCATGCTGTGGGCGTGGGTGCCCTTGGGGGGCGTCCCCCACAGGTAGGACGCACCCACATTAGAACTGAAGCTGGCGCCGCCGATCATGGCCGCGCGCGCGCCTTCGATGGCCCCCAGCCCCTGGGCCCGACGCAGGCCGAACTCCAGGATAGGCCCGCCGCGGCTGCTTTCCACTATCCGCGAAGCCTTGGTCGCGATCAGAGTCTGGTGGTTCATATAGTTGAGCAGACCGGTCTCCAGGATTTGGGCCATGGCCAGGGGACCCTGCACCATGGTCAGCGGCGTGTTGGGATGCACCACCCGTCCTTCGGGGATGGCGCGCAGGGAAAGGCTGCGGAAGTCGCCGTGGGTTCGCAGCCACGCCAGGAAGTCGTCGTGAAAGATGTGGTCACCGTGCGCGTTGCGTTGGCTGCGCAGGTAGTCGATCTCTTCCTCGCCGAAGTGCGCGTCCAGCATCCACGTGAGCATGGACTCCAGCCCGGCGTTAATGCAGTAGCCGGCCTGATGGCTGCCATAGTCCGGGTTGCTGCGGTAGAAATGGTCGAACTGTGCGTCCATCTCGTGCATACCATGCCGGAAGTAAAGTTGGGCCATGGTTAGTTGGTACATGTCTGTGAACAGGATGCCCTCGGCAATCCGTCGTCTAGATCTGGTCATGGGATTCACCTCTTGTTCAATCGATTGGGATGAGGAAAAAATTTGACGCAGAGACGCGGAGCCGCGGAGGAGCGCAGAGATTTGTTGTTCCTCTGCGTTTCTTTGCGTCTCTGCGCCTTTGCGTCAAAAACGTACGCCCGCGTCTCTGCATTGTATCACGCGCGTCTTGCTTCATCATTGTCGCGCAAGCGGGGAGATGATACAATGGCGAGCCACGCGCCCCTCTCGGTCAGCGAAGGAATCGGGAATCGAGGGCGATTCAGGGGATAGACAATTCATGATTGCCTCGTGCATAGAAGCAGGTGGTTGATGAGTGTAGGATCGATTGAGACAACGGCAGCGCGCAGGGATGAACCGGACGCGCCGGCCGTCATGTATAAGGTGATCTTTCAGCCCAACGGACGCCAGGGGGAGGTCCCCGCGGGGACGAACCTGCTGGCGGCCGCGCGCGATTTGGGCGTGGAGATCGAGTCCATCTGCGGTGGTCACCAGACCTGCGGCAAGTGCAAGGTCTTTGTGGAGGAGGGCGACTTCGCCAAGTTCGGCGTGACCTCGGCCGCGGACCATGTGACGCCACCCGGTGAGCGGGAACGCGAGTACGCGGCCAGGCACGGCTTCGAGCCCGGCATGCGCATGAGCTGCGCCTGCGAGATCACCGGCGACGTGGTCATCCGCGTGCCCGAGGAGAGCCAGGTCCGCAAGCAGGTGGTGCGCAAGGCCGCGGGCGTGGAGCGCCCCGTCAACGTGGACGCGCCCATGCGTCTCTACTACGTGGAGCTGCCGCCGGCCACCCTCAAGGATCACCGGGGCGATTGGGAGCGCCTGCGCGATGAACTGCACGCGGTCCACGGCCTGGAGAAACTGACCATCGACATTGCGGTGTTGCGCGTCCTCCAGCCGGTTCTGGCCACGGACGACCGACGGGTGACCGTCACCGCGTTCGAGCGCCGGAACTCGGCTGGTGAACTCGTCGCCCATGAGGTCGTGCGCGTCCAGCCCGGTTTTCACGACGACATCTATGGCGTGGCCGTGGACGTGGGCACCACCACCGTGGCCGGCCATCTCTGCAACCTGCGCACCGGCGAGATCCTGGCCTCCAGCAGCCGCATGAACCCCCAGGTTCCCTATGGCGAGGACCTGATGAGCCGCATCAGCTACGTGATGATGAACGACGACGGCGTGGAGCGCATGCACGCGGCCATCATCGACGGCCTCAACGGCTTGCTGGACGACGTCTGCGCCCAGGCCGGGATCGCGCCCAGCGATATCGTCGAGATGGTCATCGTGGGCAACACCACCATGCACCACCTGGTCCTGGGCGTCAGCCCGCTGGAACTGGGCGGCGCGCCCTTTAGCCTGGTCACCCACAACGCGCTGGACGTCAAGGCCCGGGACCTGGGGCTGCGGGTGACGCCGGGCGGCAACGTTCACTTCCCCCCGTGCGAGGCCGGTCACGTGGGGTCTGACAACGTGGGCGTGCTGGTGGCCGAAGCGCCCTACGCCCAGGACGGCCAGATGCTGGCCATCGACATCGGCACCAATGGCGAGATTTTGCTGGGCAACCGGGCGCAGGTGCTGAGCGCCAGCAGCCCCACCGGCCCCGCGTTCGAGGGCGCGCAGATCGTCCACGGCGTGCGCGCCGCGGACGGGGCCATCGAGCGGGTGCGCGTCGACCCGGCCACCCTGGACGTGTGCTACAAGATCATTGGCCGGGATGAGTGGATCGAGGGCGGTCAGGAGGGGTCGGGGGCGAACGACGGAGCGGAGGACAGAGCGGAGGACGCAGCCACTGCGCGCAAACGCAAGCGTGACGCCCTTCTCAACCCGGAACTCAAGGCCTCCGGCATCTGCGGCTCCGGCATCATCGAGGCCATCGCCGAGCTTTTCATGGCCGGGGTGATTGCGCCCAACGGCCGTTTCGTGGCGCTGGATCACCCCCGCCTGCGCACCGGCCTGGGCGAGGGCGGGGCCAAGGCCGAGTTCGTCCTGGCCTGGCCCCATGAGAGCGCCAGCGGCCGGGCCATCACCGTCCATTCCGACGATATCCGCGCCATCCAGCTTGGCAAGGCCGCGCTCTACGCCGGGACCAAACTGCTCATGCAGCGCATGAACCTGACCCAGGTGGACAGCATCGCCCTGGCCGGCGGTTTTGGCAGTTACATCGACCCCGTCCACGCCATGGTCCTGGGCCTGATCCCCAACTGCGAGCTGGACAAGGTCGCGGCCGTAGGCAACGCGGCCGGCGACGGCGCGCGCATGATCCTGCTGGACAAGGCCAAGCGGGCCGAAGCCCAGTGGGCCGCGCGCTGGGTCACCTATATCGAGACCGCGGTGGAGCCGAGCTTCCAGGACGAGTTCGTCAAGGCCATCGAGATCCCCCACGCGACCGACCCATTCCCGGCCATCGCGCCCCTGCTGGATACAGCTCGCGCCCGCTGGCCGGCCGAACGGCGTGCGGCCATCGAAACGATGGGGAACAACAACGGTCGCCGCCGCAGCCGGGGGGATCGGGCGGCCAGGCGGGCGGCGCGGCAGGAAAGGGCGAAATTAAAAATTGAAAATTGAAGATTGGACGCCGACCTTTCCGGGTCGCAGCGCCGGTTCCTAACCTCCAATCTTCAATCCTCAATCTTCAATCTTTACGGAGTAAACCATGACCGAATACCGAATCACCTACTGGCGCGACATCCCCTCCATGGTCCACGCGCGGGCGGGGCGACGCAATCAGGCCAAGGTGGAGCTGCCCCAACGTTTCCAGGTGGCCATCGACGAGGCGGCCATGCGCGCCGGGATGATGGGCACGGATGACTATCTGCAGCAGTGGCGGCGGGGCGAATGGATCCCTCGCGAGGGAACGCCGGAGGAGGTGGCCCAGGCCGTTGCCGCGGAGATCGAGGCCGAATATACGCCAGAGCGCCTGCAGGCGCTGATGGGCGAGAAAGAATAATCGAAGCTCAATGGCAGTAGACGGCCGATTGCAACCGGCCGCGACGGATGATGCAGAGCTTGCGGCCCAACTGATATACGCCACCATGGGATCCATGGCTGACTACCTGCTGGGCGGTGACGACGCTTCCCAGGCGCACCGCATGATTGCACTGCTCTTCCGGCGGCCGAAGAACCGATACAGCTACCAATACGCTGACCTGGCGCTCGTTGACGGCGAGGTGGTCGGCCTGCTCCTTTCTTATCCGGGGACGATGATGAAGGCTTTGCACTTTCCTATGGTGAAGAATCTGTTCGCGGTTAATGGCTTCAGGGCGGCATTGCGGTTCTTTTATCGCAGCCTGCCGCTTATGACGGTCAAGGAAGTGGAGGCCGACGAGTATTTCATCAACAACGTCGCCGTCTTTCCCCAATTTCAAGGGCATGGCGTCGGTAAACTGTTGATGGAGTTGGCCGAACAAAAGGCGCGGGCCTCTGGCTTGCAAAAGTGCGCGCTGACCGTTGATATTGAGAACGAACGTGCGGTGGGTCTGTACAAACACCTGGGTTATCAGGTGATGGATACCGTCAAAATCAAGCAACTGGAACGGCGTATGGGGTTTTCGGGCATCTATCGCATGGTGAAAATTCTGGAGCCTGTTAGCGGGAATCAGCATTGGTCGGCATCGGCCGGACTTCATAAAATTTTAGCTAAACCGCTATAAACAATCGAGGTGCATAAATGAGTGAAACGAAACGCGAGGACAAACTGCTGGCCATGCTGGAGGCCGGCGAATTGGTGGTGGGCGACGGCGCGATGGGCACCATGTTGCAGGCCGCCGGCCTCACCGACGGCGGCGCGCCGGAACTGTGGAACG
This sequence comes from Chloroflexota bacterium, assembly GCA_024277175.1. GTDB lineage: Bacteria > Chloroflexota > Anaerolineae > Caldilineales > Caldilineaceae > JAJRVT01. The sequence goes on from JAJRVT010000282.1 coordinate 13,309, forward strand.
TGGCCGCGCCGGAGAAGATCCGGGCCATCTACGAGGGCTACGCCAAGGCCGGGGCTAACCTGATCACCACCAACACCTTTGGCGGCACCCGGGCCAGGCTCAAGCTCCACAACCTCCAGGACCAAGTCTATGAACTGAACCTGGCCGGGACCCAACTGGCCCGTGAGGTGGCCGACGAGTACGGCGCGCTGGTGGCCGGCGACATCGGTCCCACGGGCGAGATCATGGAGCCTATCGGTCCCCTCTCCATGGACGAGGCCCGGGAACTCTTCGCCGAGCAGGCCCGGGGCCTCATCGACGGCGGCGCGGACTACATCCTCATCGAGACCATGAGCCATCTGGACGAGGTGCAGGCCGCGGTGGAGGGCGTGCGCCAGGTGGATCCCGACATCACCATTGTGGCCACCATGAGCTTCGACACCAACTACCACACCATGATGGGCGTCAGCCCCCGCCAGGCCGCGGAGGCCATCGCCTCCTGGGGCGTGCGCGTGTTGGGGGCCAACTGCGGCAACGGCCCGGCCGAGATCGAGGCGGTCATGATCCAGATGACCCAGTACCGGCCCGAGGGCGTCTATCTCATGGCCCAGAGCAACGCTGGCATGCCCCAGTATGTGGCGGGCGAGATCCAGTATGACGGCACGCCCGAGGTCATGGCTGAGTACGCCAAGACTGTGCGCAACCTGGGCGTGGACGTGATCGGCGCCTGCTGCGGCAGCACGCCCGCACACATCGCCGCCATCCGCGCCGCGCTGGAGGCGGTCAAGGATCAGCCCATCGCCGGCCCGCCCCCGCTGGCCGAGTCCGGCGGGACCATCGAAAGCGCGGACAGCCGCGCCGCGCGCGCGGCCGAACGTCGTCGCTCCCGGCGCAGGAGATCGTAATCATCGAAAGGTGATAGACCGCGGATTGGGCGGATTGAGCCAAAAGGGCCGGATTTTCTTTGAAAATCCGTGTAGATCCGCTCAATCCGCGGTCTATTGAGGTGCAGCTTATGAAAATTGGCATCATCGCCTGTGGCGCCATCGTGCGCGAACTGATCGCAATCGCCAACCGGCAGGAGTGGGACTATGAGCTGACCGCGGTGCCGGCCCAGCTTCACAACCGGCCGGAAAAGATCGCGCCCGCGGTGGCCGAAAAGCTGGACGCCTGGGCGGGTCGCTTCGATCTGATCCTGGTGGGCTACGCCGACTGTGGCACGGGCGGGCGGCTGGATGCGATGCTGGAGCGCTACGATCACGTGGTGCGCATTCCCGGTCCCCACTGCTACGAGTTCTACGGCGGCGAGGCCTTCGAGCGCCAGCAGGAGGCCCACCTGGGCACCTACTACACGACCGACTTCCTGGCCCGCCATTTCGAGGGGCTGGTCTGGAAGGGCATGGGGCTGGACCGTCACCCGGAACTGTTGCCCATCTATTTCAACAATTACACCCACCTCATGTACCTGCGCCAGTCGCCGGAGAACGACCAGAGCGAGCGGGCCAGAGACGGAGCCGAACGCCTGGGCCTGGAGTACGTGGAAGTTGACACCGGCCTGGATGAACTGGAGCGCCGCCTGGTCGCGCTGGTGAATGAGATTGGATAGAACGCGGATTAGGCGGATTGAGCGGAAAGAGCCAGATTTTTTGTAACTATTCACCATAGACCGCGGATTGGGCGGATTGGGCTGAAACCGCCAGATTTTTCAAAGAAAAATCCGGTTTGACCCGCTCAATCCGCCCAATCCGCGGTCTATTGGGTTCGTGCCTGAATAGATACGATTTTTTTAAAAAATCCGTGTAGATCCGCCCAATCCGATAAATCCGCGTTCTATTCTGAGGTCATGATGCGACGAGTTCTCTTCATTTTTCTGGACGGCGTGGGTTTCGGTCCTGATGACCCCGCGGTCAACCCCCTGGCCGTGACCGACTACGCCGCCCGCTATCCCACCCTCCACCGCCTGCTGGATGGCCGCAAGCCGGTCGCATCCACAGGCCGTTTCTCCACCGAACAGGCTGACCTGATCCCCGTGGACGCGCGGCTGGGCGCTCCCGGTCGTCCCCAGAGCGCCACCGGCCAGGCCGCGATCCTGACCGGGATCGACGCACCCGGCCGGCTGGGCGAGCACTACGGTCCCCGGCCCGACGCGCGCGTGCGGGCCATCCTGGACGAGGGGAGCATTTTTCGCCGTCTACGCGAGGCAGGCCTGCGGGCTCGCTTCTGCAACGCCTATCCCCAGGGCTATTTCGACGCCGTGAACCGGGGCAAGCGCCTGCTGAGCGCGGTTCCCTACGCGGTCACCGTGGGCGGACAATCCCTCCTCACCCACCAGGACCTGGCGGCCGGCCGCGCCCTCTCCGCTGACTTCACGAACCGGGCCTGGCGGGATCAGCTTGGCTACGCGGACGCGCCCGTCTACACGCCGCGCCAGGCCGGGGCGCACTTCTGGCGCATGGCCCGGGACGTTCACTTCACCTTTTTCGAACACTGGATGACCGACGTGCTGGGGCATCGCGGCCAACTGGGCGCGGCCGTGAAGACCCTGGCCACCTTCGACGGTTTCCTGGGCGGCCTGCTGGAGGCCATCGCGGACGACGGCGCGGAGGCGGAGACCCTGGTCATGGTGGCCAGCGATCACGGCAACGTGGAGGATTGCAGCCACGGCAAGCATACGCTCAACCCGGCGTTGGGGCTGCTGCTGGGCGGCGCGCGCCGGCGCTATGCGGATGAAGTGCGGTCGTTGACGGATTTTGTTCCGGTGATTGAGGGGTTTTTGGA
>JAJRVT010000016.1 GCA_024277175.1 Chloroflexota bacterium
GGGCTATCCGGCTCATGGTCTTTCGAGCACTGGTCAACAACAGACTCAAGATGTAGCCGGTGAAGTAGACAAAACCTGGTTTGGTAAAGTGCGGTCTGAACAAATACAAGTAGCTGTACAGAATTTCTGGAATGAGTAAGTCCATCATCTCCCTCCGGTGAAAGATTCTCTATTATTATCTCTTCACCGGAATCGGCTCGATGGCAAATCTGGCAGGCAAAAGTGCAAAAGTATAGATAATAGAGAAATGACGGATAAGACGCGTGCACAATTGATAGAGAACCTGGCCGCCTCCCAGCAGGAGGTGAGCCGACTGTTGGCGTCTACGGCCGCGATCCAGGACTGGCAGCGGGAGCCGGCCGAGTGGTCGTTCCGCTACCTGGCCGCGCATCTGGCCGCGGTCGAACGGGAGCGCAATCTCCCCCGCATTCGGGCCATCGCTTCCGGCCAGCAGCCCCATTTTCACGTCTACACCGAATCCGCCGTTGGGTTCGCCCACCTGGATCTAAACGAATCCCTGGCCGCCTGGAAAGAGACCCGCGGCGACCTACTGGACTTCGTGGCCGGGTTGCCGGATGACGCCGAGACCCGAACCGGCATTCACCCCGCGGTCGGCGAGATCACCCTCCTCGACGCCTTGGAGGAACTCCACGAACAGGACCTGGGCCACGCTCGCCACATCCGCCAACTGATCGAGGATTATCTGGAAGACTCGAATTGAGGCTCCGGCAGAGAGTAGAGGAATCGCCACAAAGATTTCCACGGGCGACCGTGTCATCTTGTCATCTTGCCGTCTTGTCAATCCCGCCCATCTTCGCTACACTGAACTATCTGGCTTGACGCGAAATTTGACGCAAAATCGCGGAGGCGCAAAGGAGCGCAGAGAGGTTTTTCTTTGCGTCCCTCTGCGACTCTGCGCCTTCGCGTCAATCCTTTAGCCCATTTAAAGAGAGGCGACGACCGTGTTCGAACTGGTATTTCTTGGCACCTCAGCATCCGCGCCCTCGGTGCAGCGCGGTCTCTCCTCGGCCGTGGTCATGTTCAACGAACATCGCTTTATGATCGACTGCGGCGAAGGGACCCAGCGCCAGCTCCTGCGCAGCGGGCTTGGCTTTCGTCGTCTGGACAAAGTGTTGCTCACCCACGGACACCTGGACCACATCCTGGGACTGGGTGGGTTGGCCAGCACCCTGGGCCGCTGGGAAGCGTTGGATCAGTTGGACATCTACGGCGGCGAAAGCGCGCTGCAACGGGTGCACCTGCTCATGGAGGTGGTTTTTGGCCATGGCGCTGTGCCCTCCACCAGCATCGAACTGAACACGCTGGAGCCGGGCCTGCTTTTCGAGGATGAACACTTTACGCTGGATGCGTTCCCGGTGCGCCATCGGGGCGAGGGCTGCTTCGGCTTCACCTTTCAGGAGCGCACCCGCCGTCCCTTTCTGCCTGAGAAGGCGGCCGCGCTGGGCGTGCCTCAGGGACCGGAACGCCGGGACCTGGCCCAGGGCCGGCCCATTACCCTGGCCGACGGCCGCGTCATCGATCCGGACGCGGTGCTGGGCGAGCCGGAGCCGGGGGCCAAACTCTGCTTTGTGGGCGATGTGAGCCACACCGGCCCCCTGCACAAGATCGTGGACGGGGCCGATCTGCTGGCCATCGAAGCCACCTATCTGGACCGGGACAAGGACCTGGCCAAGCGTCACGGCCATATCACCGCCACCGCTGCCGCGCGCCTGGCCCGCAACGCCGGCGTCAAGCAGTTGACGCTGCACCACCTCAGCCGTCGCTACCGCACCCGGGAAGTGCTGGAAGAGGCCCAGGCCATCTTCCCCAACACCTACGTGGCCAACGATCTGGACCTGCTCAAAGTCAACAAGAGTAAACCTGTCAAGGTGCGAAGCCTGTTGAAGGGGCGATAGTTGACGCGAAGGCGCAAAGACGCGAAGGGGCGCAGAGATCTTTGAATTCTTTCTGCGCCCCTTCGCGTCTTTGCGCCTTCGCGTCAAATTGTCCTCATTTACGCCAACACCGCCTCGGCGATGGCCCTGTAGCCGCGGGCGGCCGCGAGCAGGTCCTCGATACGTAGGCGTTCGTCCACGATGTGCGCATCCGACTCCTCGCCGGGACCGAAGCCGATGGTGGGGACCCCGGCCACGCCGGCGCTGTAGGCCGCGTTGGTGCAAAAGCGGTAGGCCCGGGTTCGCAGCTCCAGCCCGGCCTTGGCCACCCCCTGGAGCGCAGCCTGCACGAAGACGTCATTCTCCGGCAGTTCCCAGGCCGGGAAGAACTTGGTCATGGTCACCTCTTTGCCCGTATAAGCTTCATACCGCCCCTCGCCGATAACCGCGTTCAGTTGAATATCCGCCAATGCAGGCTGGCTTGTGATCGCGCCCAGCACATCCTCGGCAGTTTCCCCAGTCAACAGGCGACGGTCATAGGCGGCCCGGCAGACGCTGGGGATCACTTAATGGCCGGGGTAGGGATCGGAGATGATGTCGGTCAGCGCCAGGATGGCCGGCCCCATGAGTGGGTGGGACGGCAATTCGATCTGCTCCACCGCGGCGATGACCCGCATCATGTCCAGCACCGCGTTGCGCCCCTGCTCCGGGGCCGACGAGTGGGAAGGCCTGCCCACGGTCTCCAGGTGCACCTCGGCCCGGCCCCGCCCGCCACGGGCCACTTCCAGCCCGGTGGATTCGCCGATGACCACGTAGTCGGGCGGGAAGCGCTCCATCACCGCCTGGAGCGCGGCCCCTTCCAGCACCTCTTCCAGGGTGGAGGCGCTGACCACGATCCAGCCACGCAGGGCCTCCCGGTCCACATCGGCGGCCGCGTGGACCATGGCCGCGGCCGCTCCCTTCATGTCCGCGGCCCCGCGGCCGTAGATGGCGCCGTCCACCACGTCGCCGCCAAAGGGCGGGTGGCTCCACGGCGCGCCGGGCGAGATGCCGACCGTGTCCGTGTGGCCGTCGAAGAGCAGGGTCTTGCCCGGCCGCGCGCCCTGGATCACGCCGATGACGCTGCCGTAGTCGTCCACCAGCACCTGGTCATAGCCTAGGGCCTCCATCTCCTCCCGCACCCGCTGCGCGACCGCGGCCTCCTCGCCGCTGAGGCTGGGGCGTCGCACCAGAGCCTGGGTGAATTGAATGAGTTTGTCGTTATCCATGAGCGTTCCGTCCGTTCTCGTAAAAGTGGTTTGTCGGTTGGACATTCAGCATACTGTCCAATCGGCTGGCTGTCAATTGGAAATCAACGTCCCCGGCACGGACCACGAATTTCGACATCGGCCAGAGCGCGCCTGGTCCGTGCCGGGGACGTTACGGATATTCATTTTCCTGGAGCGGCCTTAAAGTGTAATCCCCCCACCGCGCCCGGTGACGCTTCTGAAGTAAACTGGACTCCACCCCGCCTGCGCCCCCGCCGACGCGAGATGAGCCTTCGTCCCATCATCGACAGGAGATGTCCATGACCACTGCGCCCTACGATTCCCCCGCCGCGGTCCGGGAAGCCCTGGGCCGCCAACAATACATCGCCAACGACGAGATCGCGACCACGGTCTACCTGAGCCAGCAGCTGGGCAAGCCCCTGCTGACCGAGGGGCCAGCCGGCGTGGGCAAGACCGAGCTGGCCAAGGCCATGGCCGCCGCCACCGGCCGCGAACTGATCCGGCTCCAGTGTTACGAGGGGCTGGACGAAACCAAGGCCCTCTACGAGTGGGAGTACGCCAAGCAGTTGCTCTACACCCAGCTCCTGCGCGACAAGCTCCAGGAAACCCTGGCCGAGGCCCACACCCTGGCCGAGGCCGCGGACCGGTTGGCCGAGGAGGAGGACGTTTTCTTCTCCATGCGTTTCCTGCTCCAACGGCCCCTGCTGCGGGCCATCCTCAGCCCAGAGCCGGTGGTGCTGCTCATCGACGAGATCGACCGGGCCGACGCCGAGTTCGAGGCTTTCCTGCTGGAGGTGCTGAGTGATTTTCAGGTCAGCGTGCCGGAACTGGGCACCCTGACCGCGATCCATCGTCCCTTGGTGATCCTGACCAGCAACAACACCCGCGAACTCAGCGAGGCCCTCAAACGGCGCTGCCTCTATCTCTCCATCGGCTATCCCTCCTTGACCCAGGAACTGGCCGTGGTGCGACTCAAGACGCCCAAACTGGCCCCGGAACTGGCCCGCCAGGCCGTGGAACTGGTGCATCGCCTGCGCAGCATGGACCTGCGCAAAGCGCCCAGCATCAGCGAAACCCTGGACTGGGCCGCGTCCCTGGTGGCCCTCAACGCCCGGGAACTGGACGAGCAGACGCTGGAGAACACCCTGAGCGTGCTGCTGAAACATGAAGGGGATCTGCAGAAGGCGCGGCGGGGGATGGGGCTGGCGGGATGGTAGGGCCGAGCCTGGTCTTGTCGCCCCCCTAGCCTCCCAACTTGGGGGGAACGCCTGCCTGGCCAAGGCCGACCTCTCCCCCAGGAACTTACATTGAGTTGACCAACAACCGGGTACAATGAAACCGGAAAGGGGTCAACGATGAATAACAACGAAGCACGAATCGGATTCGAAGCGTACCTGAACCGACGCTATGGAGACCGAAGCA
>JAJRVT010000283.1 GCA_024277175.1 Chloroflexota bacterium
GCGCTGCAACAGCGACGTCAGGATCGGGTTGCGGACGTGGGTGAGGGGGGCGTCAGCGGGGCCAGGATCGACATCACGCTGGACGACCTCTACCGGCGCATCTGCGCCGGCTTCGAGCCGCCCACGCCGGAAGAGGGCTTTGTCGAGGTTGACACGTGTCGTCCGCTGGATGAAAGCCTGGCCGTCATTCGGCGGCTGTTGGCGACTGTTGAGCGCGGCGGCGCGGGACGGGGCGTCGGCTGATGGTGCGTCGTTTTCTGGGTTTTCTGGTATACTGAGCATTACTATGCACCCCTTTCTCACCGCTCGATGGCGAGACCTGATCGTCGTCAACTACGAAGTCGAACAGAGCGCTCTGCAACCATATATCCCGGCCGGAACTGAACTGGATCTCTGGCAGGGGAAAGCGCTCGTCAGTCTGGTGGCCTTTCGCTTTCTGGACACCCGCGTGTTGGGCGCGCTGGCGCTCTTTCATAGGGACTTCGAGGAGGCCAACTTGCGCTTCTACGTGAAGCGTCGGGACGGAGAGACGTTGAAACGGGGCGTGGTCTTCATCAAAGAGATCGTCCCCAAGCGGCTGGTGGCGGCCATCGCCAGGCTGGCCTATGGCGAGAACTACGTCTACGCGCCCATGTCACACCGGATCGACGCTGACGACGAGACCCGTCGCGTCCAGTATGGCTGGCGCACCGGGGATCGGGAAAACACGGTCTCGGCTGAGGTGTCCGGCGAACCGCAACCGTTGGCCCCAGGCTCCGAGGCCGAGTTCATCCTGGAACACTACTGGGGATACGCCAGGCGAGGGACGTCCAAAACCGTGGAATACGAAGTGGCCCACCCGCCGTGGCGCTGCTGGGATCAGGGCCAGTTCGACGTGGCTATCGACATGGCCGCGACCTACGGGCCGGACTGGGCCCGGGCGATAGCAACGGAGTGGCGCTCCGCCTTCCTCGCCGAAGGGTCCGAAGTGACGGTCTTTCAGGGGAGAACGCTTGGTGAATCATGATTCACGTGTACAACAGCCGGACGCCGGCTGGGTGCTCTTTGACGGGGCCTGCGGGTTCTGTAGCTGGTGGGTCCCCTTTTGGGGATCGCTGCTGCGCGCCCATGGCTATGACATTGAACCCTTGCAGACCGATTGGGTCAGGAAGCGGCTGCAACTGAACGACGAAGACCTGCTGAAGGACATCCTCATCCTGAAGCCAGATGGAGAGCGGATCGTCGGCGCGGATGTCTACCGCTATGTCATGCAACAGGTCTGGTGGCTCTTGCCCTTCTACCTCTTCAGTATCATGCCTCTTGGTCGTCAAACATTCGATCTGGCGTACAGACTTTTCAAGGACAACCGCTATGGCGTTTCGCGAGCCTGTCGAATGCCGCCGGCGAGGTGACAGAGCGTCAAGTTCATGTTCGCGTCAATCGGCATTCAGATTCTTCAGAATTTTCTTTGCCAGGGGTTCTTTGATTTCCTTATGCCGTGGAACAGCTTCCACAACACCGGTTTTGGGGTTAATCCACAGCGAATGTGAGCTCCCCTCGCGCTTCAGATAGCATCCTGCTATGCGTAATTTTCGTTCCAGATCACGCCTTTTCATCCCACGAGAACCTTTTCCCGAATGACGTCGTCCGGCAATCCGCGGAAGAAGTCCTCGCGTCGATCTTCGAGAATCAATTCAATCGCCTGGCGTAGATTTTCGATGGCTTCCTCAACTGTTTCGCCTTGCCCGTTCGCACCAGGAACTTCCGGACAAATAGCCCAGTAGCCGCCTTCTGGCGCTGCTTCAACAAGCGCTGTGAATTCTGCTTTCATCGTTTCGTCCCCATTTCTTGACCAACGGTTCATCGAACGTTATTTGATAGGACAACCATAGCATAGGGTGAATCATCATGCAACGCGTTACGCGAACATAGATGTATGCTAAGACACCTCAATCACCACCTTCACCGCCCCATCCTCATAATCCACATTCATCTCATACGCGGCCGGCGTCTCCTCCAGCGGGAAGCGGTGCGAGACCATGCCGTTCAGGTCCACCGCGCCCGATTCCACCAGTTGGATGGAGCGAGGGTAGACGTGCTTCATGCGCCGGGCCATGCGGATGGTCAGCCCCTTGCGCCGGGCGGTGGAGTGCTTCATCTGCAATGTGTCCGGGCCGGGGATGCCCACCAGCACCAGCCGCCCGCCCAGCCGCGCCATCTCCGCGGCCTGCTGGATGGAGTGATCCGCCCACGCAGCCTCGATGGCCACGTCCACGCCCCGCCCGCCGGTCTGTTCGCGGACGAACGCCACCGGATCCACTTCGTCGAAGTTGACGGGAATGGCCCCGTATTGCTCGGCCAGTTTGAGCCGCCAGTCGTACTTGTCGCTGATGAAAATGGGGTTCGCGCCCGAGAGCTTGGCCATCTGCAGGATGGAGAGGCCGATGGGACCGGCCCCGATGATGGCCACGCTGTCGGTCACCCGGATCTTGGCCAGGTCCACCGCGTGGATGGCCACGCCCAGGGGCTCCAGGAGCGCGGCCGCGTCGTTGTCGATGGAGTCGGGCACGGGGAAGCAGGTGTGCGCGGGCATGAGCATGTACTGGCGCAGGCTGCCGTGGTCGGGCGCGTTGCCGCAGAAGTGCAGGTTCAGGCACAGGTTCGGGTGCCCCTTCTCGCACATTTCACAGTGACCGCAGGGCTGGGCTGGGTCCACGGCCACCCGGGTTCCCGGCTCCAGCGGCTGAAAATTGCCGTCGTACGCCTCCTCGCCCACGGCCTCCACCAC
>JAJRVT010000284.1 GCA_024277175.1 Chloroflexota bacterium
GGCCACATTCTTTTTGATGAGCACGATCTCACCCAGACGCCCACCCACGAGATCGCCAAGGTGGGCGTGGCGCGCACCTTCCAGAACATCGCCCTCTACACTGGTCTTAGCACCCTGGATAACCTGATGGCAGCCCGCCACATTCACATGAAGCAATCGTCCCTGGCGTCCGCGCTTTACTGGGGGCCGGCCCGGCGGGAGGAAGTGAAGAACCGACGCATTGTAGAGGAGATCATCGATTTTCTGGAGATCGCGCACATCCGCAATGCAGTGGTGGGCGCGCTCCCCTATGGCCTGCGTAAGCGGGTGGAGTTGGGCCGAGCCCTGGCCCTGGAGCCAAAAGTGCTGCTGCTGGATGAACCCATGGCCGGCATGAACGTGGAGGAAAAGGAGGACATGGCCCGCTTCATCCTCGACATTCACGAGCGGCGGGGCATTCCCATCATCCTCATCGAGCACGACATGGGCCTGGTCATGGACATCTCGGACCGGGTGGTGGTGCTGGACTTCGGCGTCAAGATCGCGGACGGGACGCCGGACGAAATCAAGGCCGATGAGAATGTGATTCGCGCTTATTTGGGAGAGGCGTAAAAGCAAATTAAAGATTGAAGATTAAAGATTGGGTGGCGGAAGTACCGCCGCTGAATGCAAAAGACGCCGCTGACCAATCTTTAATCCTCAATCTTCAATCTTCAATTTTTCATGGCATCGCAAACACTACCGCAATATCTGCTTCAACAGGTGAATCGCCAGCCGGAGGACAAAGTGGCCTTGCGGCAGAAGGAGCTCGGCATCTGGCAGGAGTTCACCTGGCTGGATTCCTACGCGGAGATCGAGGCCCTGGCCCTGGGGCTGAGCGCACTGGGGCTGGAGCGGGGCGACCGGGTGGCCACTGTGGGCGACAACGACCGCCAGTACCTGTGGGCCTATCTGGCCGTGCAGGCCCTGGGCGGCGTGCAGGTAGGCCTTTTCACCGACGCGCCGGCCTCAGAGATGGCCTATATCGTCGACCAGAGCGAGGCCAAGTTCGCCTTTGCCAAGGACCAGGAGCAGTGCGATAAGCTGCTGGAGGCGCGCGAGAAGCTGCCCCGGGTCCGGCGGGTGATCTACTGGGACGAGCAGGGGCTGTGGGACTACGACGACCCCTGGCTGGTCTCCTTCGAGGAGGTGCAGGCCCTGGGGCGGGAACTGGCCGCGGCCCAGCCGGAGCGGTTCGCGCAGGAGATCGAACGAGGACGAGGGGATGAACTGGCCGTCCTCTGCTACACGTCCGGGACCACGGGGCTGCCCAAGGGGGCCATGCTCACCCACGCCAACCTGATCGCGGCCACCAAAGCGTATAATGAGGTGGACCCGCGCTACGACACCGACAACCATGTGAGCCTGCTCCCCCTGGGCTGGATCGCGGAGCATGTGTTGGGCGTCGCGCCCCACGTCATGTATGGCATCATCATGAACTTCCCCGAGGAGCCGGAGACGGTGCGCGAGAACGTGCGCGAAATTGCGCCCGAGGGCATCCTCTACAACTCCCGCCTGTGGGACAACCTGGTGAGCATGATCCAGGTGCGCATGAGTGACGCCAACTGGTTCTATCGCAAGCTGTACGACATCTGCCTGCCCGTCGGCTACCGGGTCGCGGACAGAAAACTGGTCAACGAACCGGTGGGGCTGGGGTTGAATCTGGCCTACAAGGCCGCCGACTGGTGGCTTTTCGCGCCCCTGCGTGATCAGTTGGGCCTCTCCCGCGTGCGTTCGGCCTACACGGCCGGCGCCGCGCTCAGCCCGGACGCCGTGCGCTTTTTCCACGCCATCGGCGTCAACCTGAAGCAGATCTACGGTTCGACCGAGGTCGCTGGCGGCGCCACCATTCACCGGGACGGCGACATCAAGTTCGCCAGCGTGGGCCAGCCCATCCCCGGCGTGGATATTCGGGTGAGCAAGGAAGGGGAACTGGAGATCGCGGGACCCACCGCCTTCCGGGGCTATTACAAAAATCCTGAGGCCACGGAAGACGCCTTTGCTATCGATGAGGACGGGCGACGTTGGTTTCGCACCGGCGACGCCGGCTACATAGACGAGGACGGCCACGTCATCTATCTGGACCGGGTCAAGGACATGATCACCCTGGCGAATGGGGAGAAATTCTCGCCCCAGTTCATCGAGGGCCGGCTCAAGTTCAGTCCCTATATTCGCGATGTGATGGCCGTGGGCGGCGAAACCCGGGCGTTCGTCACCGCGCTGGTGATCATCGATTTCGAGAACGTGGGCCACTGGGCTGAAAAGCAGGGCATCGGCTACACCACCTTCGCCGACCTTTCCCAGAAGTCGGAGGTCTATGACCTGGTCTATCAGGCCGTGCGCGAGGTCAACGAAAATTTGCCGCCAGCCGGGCGGGTGCGCCGTTTTGCGCTCATGCACAAGGAGTTCGACGCTGACGAGGCCGAGATGACCCGCACCCGCAAGCTGCGCCGGGGTTTCCTGGCCGAGCGCTACGGCGACATCATCGACGCCATGTACAGCGACGCGGACCGGGTCAACGTCAAAGCGCCCGTCCGCTACCAAGACGGCACAGAAGGATTTGTGGAGACGGAAGTGAAGATTCGTGAGGCGTGAGGAGATGGTAAGATGACAGGATGACAAGGTGACAAGATGGCAAGGTGACAGGGTGACTTCGGTCGACGGATGTCACCTTGTCACCCCCTCACCCTGTCACCCCCTCACCCTATCATCTCCTCACGTAGCGGAGCATATACTATGAACTGGGTTCTCGTACCACAACAAGTTGCAACCGGGTTGCTCAACGGCGGCTCCATCGCGCTGATCGCGCTGGGGATCGTGCTGATCTATAAGTCGTCGGAGGTCTTCAACTTCGCGCATGGCCAGTTGGTCATGGTCGGCGCCTACCTGACCTGGTGGTTCGCAGGCGGCGTTGAGAACGGCAATGAGATTTTCAATTTGCCCCTGTGGGCCGCGATCCTGGCGGCGTTGGCCATGGCGGTGATCATCGGCTTCACCATCGAACGGTTGGCGTTACGTCCTATGACCGGGCAGCCGCTGCTTTCCATCATTTTGATGACCCTGGGGCTGGCCCAGTTGCTGGAAGGGTTGACCGCCATTCTCTGGGGCGTGCAGCCGAAAAGCAACTTTCCCGCACCCTTCTCGCCCGGCGACGTGATCAAGATCCCTTTCCCCGGTGCGTTCAACGACGTCATCATCCTGAAGATGAGTTTGGTGGCCACCTTTGCAGTCTCGGCCCTGGTGGCGGTGCTTTTCATTCTCTTCTTCCGGCTGACCAAGACGGGGCTGGCCATGCGCGCCACGGCCGAGGACCACGAGATCGCGCAGGGGATGGGCATCAAGGTCTCGCGCATTTTTGGCCTTTCCTGGGCCATTGCCGGCATCGTGGCCACCCTGGGCGGCGTGCTCATGGCCACCACCACCGGCGTTAGCCTGAGCCTGGCCACGGTGGCCCTGGTGGCCTTTCCCGCTATCCTCCTCGGCGGCCTGGACTCGTTCGCCGGGGCCATCATCGGCGGCCTGGGCGTGGGGCTGATCCAGGCGATGGTCCAGGCGTCCAAAATGCCCGTGGTGCGCAACTCCACCGAGATCGCGCCCTATGTGCTACTGCTGATTGTACTCGTCATCCGCCCGGAGGGGTTGTTTGGACAGAAGCGGATTGAACGTGTGTAAAGGCGAAATTGAAGATTGAAAATTAAAGATTGGGCTGCGGAAGTTTCGCCGTTGAGCGCAGGCATCCCCGCTAACCAATCCTCAATCCTCAATCTTCAATTTCAATCCATTTTTCAAAGGACTCTCTCCATGGCCGCACTGCGACCGGCGGGCGATTTCGACCGCAGCTATGAACAGGATATGGCCATCATTCGCCAGCGCTGGCAATGGTGGCTGACGTTGGGCGCGATCCTGGTGGCCGCGACCTTGCCCCTGTGGGGCAGCGCGTACTGGGTCTCCACGGCCAACCAGATCGCGTACACCGTCATCGCGGTTCAGGGGCTGAACATCCTCACCGGCTACACAGGCCAGATTTCCCTGGGCCAGGCCGCGTTCATGCTGGTGGGCGGCTACGCCTCGGCCCTGGTCACCATCTACTGGGGCATTCCTCTCTGGCTGGCCCTGCCCTTCGCCGCGGTCTCCACGGGTGTGGTCGGCCTGATCTTCGGTCTGCCCTCCCTGCGGGTCAAGGGCTTCTACCTGGCCATGGCCACCCTGGCCGCGCAGTTCATCATCCCCTGGCTGAGCCGCCAAGTCTTCAAGGACTATCTGGGTGGCACGTCCGGGCGCATCGACGTGCCCGTCTATCGTCTCGGTCCCATCGTCTTCGACGAGGTGAACAAATTCTTCTACATTTCGCTGGTCGTGTTGCTCATCACCACGGTGCTGATCAACAACATCACGCGCACCAAGCTGGGCCGGGCCTTCGTGGCCGTGCGCGACAACGACCTGGCGGCCGAGCTGCTGGGCGTGAACCCCTTCGGCTACAAGCTGCGGGCCTTCTTCATCGCGGCCATGCTGGCCGGGCTGGCCGGCGCGCTCAAGGCCCACAGCCAGCGGGCCGTGGGCACCGAATTGGGCTACGGGCTGGACGAATCCATCATCATGCTGGGGATGCTGGTGGTGGGCGGCTTGGGCAGCAACCTCGGTCCCTACCTGGGCGTGGCCGCCATTCTCCTGCTGGAAGACGGCGCCGACTGGTTCGGTGGTGCGCTGGCGAGTCTCTTCCCGGCCTATTCCGCCAGCTTGCTGACATCGTTCCGGCCCATTTTCTTCGGCCTGTTGCTCATGCTTTTCCTGATCTTCGAACCCCGGGGCCTGGCCCACCGCTGGCAAATCCTGAAGGCCACCTGGCGGTTGAGGCCATTCTCGCGTTGATTGTCAAGTCCTGAAATATGTTGACACCAATACGTGACTAGGTTACATCAGCCAACCGCTTGAAAATGGACTTCAGCGGGTTTACGATAATCGAGCGAAAGATGAGGTCGTTCATAGTTGTATAACCAGATGGCTTCAC
>JAJRVT010000285.1 GCA_024277175.1 Chloroflexota bacterium
GAAGGAGCCACCGTAAGCGGCGGTTACTACAACGACGCCACCGGTCATGCATCCACGGTGAGCGGGGGTACTGAAAACGAGGCCACGGGGAGCATCGCCGTTGTGGGTGGAGGCTCTGACAATGTCGCCAGGGGCAACGGGAGCGCCATCGGCGGCGGTGGAATGAACGTGACCGGCGGTGAGTCCGCCACTGTGGGCGGCGGTTACTTCAACATCGCCGGCGGCGATTCCGCCACCGTGGGCGGCGGTTACGTCAATTTCGCCGACGGCCAATACGCCACCATCGCCGGCGGCAAAGACAACCGCGCCGATGGCGATATGGCCGCCATCGGCGGAGGAAGTCGCAACGTGGCAGAGGCAGCCTACGCCACCATCGCCGGCGGCGGCCCCATGGATCCCAGCAACCACCCGGACACCACCAACAACGTGGTCTATGACAACTACGGAACCATTGGCGGCGGCGGGAACAACGAGGCGGGCAACGACGATGGAGACGTCGGGAGCGCGCCATACGCCACCGTGAGCGGTGGGGCCAACAGCAAAGCATACGCGGGCTACAGCACCGTCAGCGGAGGCGATAGCAACATGGCCCAAGGCGAACGCGCCACCGTGGGCGGCGGCTGGATCAACACGGCCGGCGGCTCCTGCGCCACCATCGGCGGCGGGAAGGCGCACATCACCAGCGCGTCTTTCGCCACCATCAGCGGTGGTGAACTCAATCAGGCTAGCGGCCAGTGGTCCACCGTGCCTGGCGGTCAGTCCAACACCGCGGCCGGCGATTACAGCTTCGCGGCCGGGCGGCGGGCCAAGGCCAACAACGATGGCTGCTTCGTCTGGGGCGACGCCACCAATGCCAGCGTCACCTGCGACGTCGACAACCGGGCCATCTTCCGCGCCAGCGGCGGCTTCTACATCTACACCAAGTCTGACCTCAACAACGGCATCTATGTGGCGGCCAATGGCAGTTCCTGGAACTCGGTCAGCGACCGCAACGCCAAGGAGAACTTCCAGCCGGTGGATGCAGAAGCCCTGCTGGAACGGCTGGACGGGATTGAGATCAGCACCTGGAACTACAAGGCCCAGGACGAGAGCATCCGCCACATCGGCCCCACGGCCCAGGAGTTCAACGCCCTCCTGCCCGACCTGGGCGGCGAAGGGGAAACCTACATCAACGCCCTGGACGCAGACGGCGTGGCCCTGGCCGCGATCCAGGCCCTCTACCGGCAGAACCTGGCGCTCCAGGCCGAGAACGCGGACCTGCGCGCCCGGCTGGACGATCTGGAGGCCCGGATGGCCGCGCTGGAGGCAACCCGGCCCGGAGCGTCAGCCGCGGGAGGTGAGTGATGAACAGGAAACAGACGCTCTTCCTCACCCTCTTGCTCATGGCCCTCCTCGCCCTGGCCGCGCCGGCCCTGGCCCGGCCGGGCGATGGCTTCAGCCTGGCCTGGTGGACGGTGGACGGCGGCGGGGGGCGGTCCATGGGCGGAGATTTCACGCTCACTGGCTCCATCGGCCAGGCGGACGCGGGCGTGATGGCTGGCGGGGAGTTTGAGTTGACGGGTGGGTTCTGGTCTATGCCCGCAGCCACGCCGACCCATGTCTACCTGCCAATCATCACTGTAGAATAGGGCGATCAACAGGGCTTGCAGCCACACAACCCTCGCCAAACCAGATCGTGCGGCTCCAAGTCACTTGTACAGGCCAACCCGCTTCATCGACAGAGGGTAACTATTCACCATAGACCGCGGATTGGGCGGATTAGGCTGAAATTGCCGGATTTTTTCAAAAAAATCCGGTTTACCCTGCTCAATCCGCCCAATCCGCGGTCTATTGGGTCCATGCCTGAATAGATTACGACAGAGGAAGTTTTAAGCATACCAAGTGACAAAAGTGGCGTATTGACGCGCGTCTAAACAAATGTTATCATGGGCGACAATAGACGCGTTTCCCCGGTTGATCAAGGCATTCAGGTGACAACCCATGACCACGATCGTCTCATCCAATGAAGTCCGCAACAGCCTGGGCAAACTGCTGAAGCTGGCGGCTGACAGCAACGAAGAGATCATCATCAAAGTTCGCGGCGAGCCCACCGCAGCCATTCTCTCCTATGCCGAGTACGAAGCATGGCTGGAGATGAAAAAACGCCAAAAAGCCCTCGAGGCCTTGGAGAAAATCCGCGCGGTGCGTGAACAGACGCTGAAAAACACCCCAGATCTCTCAGAGGAGGAAGCCTATCGGTTGGCTGGTTTTGGAGAAAAAGCCACAGAAGAGATCCTTCGTCAAGAACAGCGTATCGCCGCAGACGACGCATAAAAGGCATTCCCCGGCATGAAAGTCATCCTGGACGCCAACATCTATATCAGCTATCTGCTGGCCAGACCGCCCGGACGGGTGATCACAGAAGTGGTCGAGGCCTGCTTAAACGATCCCGACATCGAGCTCCTATTCCCCCGGGAGTTGCGCACAGAACTCGTCGAGGCGATCAAGCGCAATGAATACTTACACACCCACATCGATCTGGCAGAGGTGGAAAGCCTGCTGCAAACGCTGGCCTCAGCCGCCACTGTCCCTGCGAGCCTGGAAGACGCGCTGGCGCTTTCCAGGGATCCCAAAGACGACTATCTGCTTGCCTACGGTCTGTTGGAGGGTGTGGATTATCTGATCACAGGGTATGATGATCTGCTGGCGCTGGAGAAAATCGACGCGCTCAACATCATTAGCGCACCCGCCTTCTGGCAGGTGATACGCGCATCTGGTCGAACCGGATAAGGTCAGGCGGCCTTGAGCGGGCGCACAGCGGGGACCTGGTCTGCGCGCAGGGGTGCGATGGCGGAAACGGGGACGATGACGACGGCGATGGATTCGCCAACCGCGTTGAAAATCTCCAATACCGCGCCCATCTCTCCGCCAGAGGGATAGGGAACAAGATCCACCAATACGGCGATGTCGCCCTGCTTGAGGCTATCGGCGGGGATGTCGCGTGTCAAAGCCACTTCTTTGTAGAGTTCCAATTCCATCTTTTCTCACCTCGCCAGGATCATAGCGTTTACCGGTCACCCTGTCAAGGGTCGGGGCCGCCTTGAACTGCAAGTTCAGGCTGATAGCGAAAGTCGGCTAAAGCCGACTGGCGGAAACGGCGCCTCTCCGCGGCCAGTCCGCTTCAGCGGACTTCGGCTTTCAAATCCTATTTCAGGGCAGCTATGGTGAAACTGCCTCCCCATACATATCGCTCCCCGGGAAATACCCCACCCACCCAAACTCGAACGCGGGCGTGGCCAGCAGGGGAGCCAGCCGCGCGCCGGCCAGGGGACCCGACATGGCCTCGCCCGTCAGCGGATTCCAGCGGCTGCCCGTCTCTGCGTCCATCAGTTCCTCGGCGGCGTCAGCGGCCTCCGCGAAGGTGAGGACGCGGCCGCCCACCCGCCGGTCATAGGCGCGGGCGGTCTGGCTGGCGGGGTCGAACCAGACCAGCAGCGGCAGTCCCGCCAGCTCGTCGTTGACCACCGGCTCTTCAGCCAGCACGTTGAAAGGGTAAGCCCGCGCGGCCTGGCCATTGCGCACGCCCAGCACCCGCCGCTTGGGTCCCCGGTTGCTGGCCTCGCGCGGGATCTGGCGATTGACCACGCCCTCGTCGGGCATGGCGTAGTAGGAGGCGTAGGCGTCCACCGCGTAGCTGGTGCGGGGCGAGTCGGAATAGCTGGGGCGATTGAACTGCTCGCGCGTGGCCTGCTTGCTCAGCACCCGGGTGTCCGGATACTGGGTCCGCCACGTGGTCCAGTCGGTGAGGGTGGAGGGGAAAATGCTGAGGCTGGTCCCCGCCAGCGGGCCGTCGATGGCCGCGCCGTAGAGCTGGCTCCACTTTTTAGCCCTACTCATCCCACCACCCCTGCACCTCGACAGCCTCGGTCAATTCACCCTCGCCCATGGGCAGCGCGAGGGTGTGGTTGGCGAACCGGCTGTCCGGGTCCAGCTTCTCGGCGTTGGCGAAGCTGCCCCGGGTGATGCGGTATTCAAGCTCCGTCCCCTCGTCCACCGACATGGTGAAGCGATAGACGCCGTCCTCCCCGCGGGTGAACTGGAACTTCTCATCGCCGGGCTGCCAGCCGTTGAAGGGGCCGGTCAGGAAGAGCTTGGCGTCCTCCGGCGTGCTCTCCGGGACCGTGACCTCGAAGGTGACGGTCACCTGGGGCGTGGGCGGAACCGGCGGGACATAGACGGCCGGGCGGCCAATCAGCACGTCGTCCGCGATCAGCGGATCCACGGAGCCGTCGCCGCCGCCGAAGGTCCACTGGCCTGCGATCTCCTTGAGGCCCCGGTAGGACGACTCTGGCCCGTTCCAGTCCCAGGTCGTCACGTAGACTTGGGTCCCCGCCAGGCTCTCCGGGTTGCCCAGCGCGTCGTTGCTGAAGAGCAGGCGAATGGTGTTGTTCTCCTTGTCCACGCTGACCTCGGCCGCGGGCGTGACCGGCGTCCCGTACTCGTCAGCGGACGCGCCCTCGCTGGCGTAGAGGCGGTT
The DNA here is from genome assembly GCA_024277175.1 of Chloroflexota bacterium. Classification (GTDB taxonomy): domain Bacteria; phylum Chloroflexota; class Anaerolineae; order Caldilineales; family Caldilineaceae; genus JAJRVT01. The sequence continues at coordinate 4,517 of JAJRVT010000285.1, forward strand.
ATTCCACCCTTCCACAAAGCCCAGGTAATCCCAGGCGAAGTCCTCGGGTGCGTCGGCGTTGATCCGGGGCAGCACGGTCGCGCCCTCCCGGTCGGGCAGGTCGATGAAGACGTGGAAGAGCACGTGGTCGAAGCCGTTGGTCGGATTCCAGACGTCGGTCACTTCGGCCATCTGCAACTCCACCGCCAGCTCCCCACCCAGGGGGATCAGGCTGGCCTGGAGGATGTCCATCTGCGCCCCGAAGGTCTCGTCTGTGGGCAGTTCATAGACGCCGGCCGGGCCGTTGTCATCGCCGGCCGGGTCGGGCTGGATCAGGCGGTCGTCCAGGGTCAGGGGGATGACCGCGGTGTCGTCGATGATCAGCGGGTCCACCGCGCCGTCGCCGCCGCCGAAATTCCACTGGCCCGCGATCTCCTTGAGGCCCCGGTAGGAGGATTCCGGCCCATTCCAGTCCCAGGTGGCGATGTAGATTTTGGTCCCCTCCAGGCTCTCCGGGTTGCCCAGCGCATCGCCGGAGAAGCGCAGGGAGATGGTGTTGTTCTCCTTGTCCACGCTGATCTCGGCCGCGGGTGTGACCGGCGTGCCGTACTCGTCCGCGGACGCGCCGTCGCTGGCGTAGAGGCGATTGTTCCAGCCCTCCACAAAGCCCAGATAATCCCAGGCGAACCCTTCGGGCGCGTCGGCGTTGATCCGCGGCAGCACGGTCGCGCCCTCCCGATCGGGCAGGTCGATGAAGACGTGGAAGAGCACATGGTCGAAGCCGTTGGTCGGGTTCCAGACGTCGGTCACTTCGGCCATGGTCAGGTCGACGATCAGGTCCGACCCCTCGGCCGACACCTGGGTGCTGAGAATGTCCATCTGCTGGCCGAAGGTCTCATCCGTGGGTAACTCGTAGACGTCGTTGGGACCGACCGTGTCACCGATGCGGTCGAACATGGTGACGCCGGAGCCAACGATCTGGATGTCGGTGGTGAACGTGTACAACTCGGAGACGGCCTGGAGCTCGGGCGCGTAGATCCGCAGCGTATGGGGCTGCTCACCGCCGCCGAAGTAGGCGACTGGGACTGTGGCCGCCCACGCGCCGGCGTCATCGGCCGTGGTCTCGATGGCGCGGGCCAGGTTGTCGTCCACCATCAGCTGGAGGTCCGCGTTGGAGACGCTCACCGTTCCTGTGATGGCCAGATCGCCGGTGATCACCTGGCCGGCCGGAACCGTGCTCAGGAATCTCTTCGGCCTGGCTCACCTCCACGATCTCGTCGCTCACCAGCAGGGCCATGGCCTCCCGGGGGGCCAGTTCCAGGGTCATGCGTCCGTCCGCGCCCACGGTCAGGTCGTCTTGGTTGACCAGGCCGAAGAGATTCCTGAGCACGGTTCCGGCCGGCAGCCCGGTCTCCAGGTCCAC
>JAJRVT010000286.1 GCA_024277175.1 Chloroflexota bacterium
TCTATCCCATCCCGATCGGCGCGGCCAGCACGGGATCGGGAATGGCGAAGGCGTCCACCAGGCCCCGGGCGTCGGGCCGCAGTTCCACACAGAGGCGATCCACTTCACGGCGGATCGCCTTTGTTTTCGCCCCTTCGAAGAGACCGTGCTCCAGATACCAGCCGCTGTGCTTCTCCATGGTGGAGAGCGCATAGAGATCGGCCAGCCGCTTGAGCGTCCTCGCCAGCGCCGGATCGTCCGCCCTTTCCACACCCGCCATGAACTGCTCCAAAATCACCCGCTCCACCCAGGCCTGAGCCGCAGCCACCAGATGGGTCTGGACTTCGAGCATGGCCGCGTAGGAGTCCAGGCCCCGGTCGATGCGCTTCTTGAGCCGGGCGGCCGCGGACGAGAGCAGGGCCTCTTCCCGGTGGCGGAAGGCGTCCAGTTGAAAGCCGGGATCGCGCAGGTGCTCGACGTCGGTTCTGCGCCGGGCGGGCGAGTTGCGGTCGGCCAGGTGGTGGGTGGCCTGGGTGGCAATGAAGCGGGCCAGCCCGAAGATGTTCATGTCGTGGAACTGCTGCTGGAATTCGGAGAGGCAGGCCTTGGCCACCAACTGCATGAGGACGGTGTTGTCGCCCTCGAAGGTGGCGAAGATGTCGGTGTCGGCCTTGATGGCGGCCAGGCGATTCTCGGCCAGATAGCCCTGCGCGCCGCACGCCTCCCGGCATTCCTGGGCCGTGCGGATGGCGTTCCACGTGCTGAACGATTTAAGCCCCGCGGCCAGGGCCTCCACCTCGCGGGCGTCCGCCTCCGTGCGGCGGGCGAAGCGACGGGTCAGGTGCTTGAGGGCGAAGTCCAGGGCGTAGACATTGGCCAGCGGGATCAACAGCCGCCGCTGATGGGTGGGATAGTCCAGCAGCAGGGTCTCGGCTTCGCCCGGCGGGCCGAACTGACGCCGCCGGGTGGCGTAGCGGATGGCGATGGTCAGGGCCGACTTTGCGCCGGAGAGCGCGGCCGTGGCGATGCCCACTCGCCCGCCCACCAGGGTGCCCAGCATGGTGAAGAAGCGTCGCGACTCGCTGGCGATGTCGCTCACGTACTCGCCCGCGGGCGTGACGTCGCCGAAGTGGTTGAGGAGCGCGGTCCGGGGCACGCGCACCTGATCAAAGTAAAGGCGGCCATTGTCCACGCCGTTCAGTCCCAGCTTCTCGCCCACGTCCTCCATGCGCACGCCGGGCATGGGCCGTCCGCCTTCGTCACGGATGGGCGTTATGAAGGCGTGGACGCCGTGGCAGTCATCCCCCACGAAAAGCTGGGCGAAGACGGTAGCCATGCGTCCATCCCGGGCCGCGTTGCCGATGTAGTCCTTGCGCGCACCGGGGTGGGGCGTGTGGATGATAAACTCCCGGGTGGCCGGGTCATAGCGGGCCGTGGTCTCGATCTCGCGCACGTTGGAGCCGTGGTCGGTCTCGGTCATGGCGAAGCAGCCGGGCAGGGCCAGGGTCCCGATGTCGCGCAGGTAGCGCTCGTGGTGGGGAGCGGTCCCAAGCTGCTGGATGCTGCCGCCGAAGAGGCCGAACTGGACGCCAAACTTGATGGCCAGGCTCAGGTCGTGATGGGCCAGGGTTTCGAACGCGGCCAGATATTGGGCGATGTCGCCTGCGCCCCCCGCTTCCGGCGGATAGGCCAGCGCGCCCATCCCCTGCTCGGCCAGCAGCCGGGTCCAGGCCAGGACCTGGGCGCGATAGGCCTCCTTGTCGGTGATGATCCGCCGCCGAAAGGCCGGGTCGGAAAGGATGGTCCACATGCGCCGCCGGATGGCTGTGTGCTCCCCTTCCAGCAGCCGGGTCATGGCTTCCACGGAAAAGGAGGGCTGCTCGGTCGGGGCCGGCGGTTGGGGACGGCGCTCGTCGTTGAGGAGGAAGTCGGCTGCATCGGGACCGATGACGCCCAGGGCCTCCTCCAGCTCGTCCAGCGCGGCGCAGACGGCCGGGTTGGAGCAGCGGGCGTACTCGTCGGGGGCCTCCCGCCGCGCGACCAGCACGCTCAGCTCGGCCAGGGAGAGGCGTTCGTCCGCAGGCAGGTCCGCGGCCGCGGTGCGGATGGTGGCCAGCCAGCGTTTCATTTGCGTTGGCGAGGGCGGGTTGGCCGGGTCGGTCCAGCGCCGGAGACGGGCCTGCTCGTCCGCACTCAGCCAGCCCTGCTCGGCCATGCGGCGGCGGATCAGCGCCAGGCGCGAGGGGGTCAGCACCGCGTCGGCCCAGCCTACATAGAGGAGGGGCAGGAAGGTGAGCAGACCGTCCATGTCCGCGGGCGCTGGTTGCGGAGGAAGAGTCATCGTTTGACGGTCGTCGGTGGGATGAATTGTGGATAGGGTTTGCACCATCGCCTCCTGTCTCTGCGCGTTGTCGCGTGAATATTTACACGTTCCTGGTGGATGAGAGCATAGCAGGCTGTCATGCGCGCCGCCGTAGGCGCGCCTACGCAGGGAGGCCAGCCGTTCGTAGTGTGCGCTTTAGCGCATATACCTAAACTGAAAACGCTATGAAAACAACAGTTTCGCTCATCCCTGCTGGGGAGTTCGGAACTCCCCGGCAGGTGGAAAGCGGCATTCATTGCGTACAAGGCCCGCCTATAGAACTCATGATCCCGTCGCGTTTTCAACTTAGATGGCAGATCTCCGCATTATATTATGTTCAGCAAACGCTTTCATAGAGCTGAATGATGTGCGCGAGGCGCTACGCCCCCCGTTCACACCAAATGACTACACGAATGCACAGCCTCCACAACCCATCCCACTCCGCACGCCCCACTTTCGCATGGCCAAAATGCGCGCAACATCGCCATCTCCCCATAGCCTGCCCCCCCTTGTCCTCTCCTGAAACTCGCCCCAACAACCTCATGGCTACACGAATGCCTCTCCAGAAGCCTCCCGTTTGTCGACAATAAAAAAGACACAGGCTGCTGCGCGTATTCATTCACCACCCCCCAAATTACCCCGTGACGAACGCCCTCTTCTCTGCTACACTTAGAGGCAGTATCGAACAAATTTGAGGAGTGAAGATTGAAGATTGGACGCCCGCCGGTTGGGCGCTAATCACCAATCTCAACAAACCGCTATATTGATTGACATGCAACCAAGGACCAGCCTTATGACCCAGACGCCGCTCACCCGAACGGGGGCGAGACTCGGGGCCATCGCCCTGACCGCCCTCCTGCTTACCATCCTGCTGTGGGGGACGCCCGTCCATGCCCAGGGCGCAACCTACACCGTTCAGCCCGGCGACAATCTCAGCGAGATCGCGGCCCGCTACGGGACCGACGCCGCCACCCTGGCCCGGCTCAACGGCCTGAGCAACGCCCGCCTGATCCGGGTCGGCCAGACGTTGATCGTGTCCGGTTCGGGTGCGGCCTCATCCAGCGTCGCCACAGGCAGCGGCTCCTACACCGTGCAGCCCGGCGACACCCTGCTGGAGATCGCGGCCCGCTACGGCATCAGCCTGGAGACCCTGCGCGCGCTCAACGGCATGACGCCCTATTCGCGCCTCTACGCCGGGACCACTCTGATCATCTCCGGGAGTCCGTCGGCCAGCGCCGCTACTGCATCTTCCGCATCCAGCAGCGGCGGCGGGACCCACGTGGTGCAGCGAGGCGAATATCTGACCGCCATCGCCGCCCGCTACGGGACCACGGTCCAGGCCATCGTCAACGCCAACGACCTGCCCACGGCGCGCGCCATCCACCCCGGCCAGGTGCTGGAGATCCCGAAAGGGGTGACCGCGGAGGTCTCGCCCACAGGCCGGGGCTACAGCGGCGGATCGGCTCCCACCAGCGGCAAGTGGATCGACGTGGACCTGAGCGCCCAGCGGGTGACCGCCTATGAAGGCAGTGCGCCTGTCCGATACTTCACCATTTCATCCGGGCTGCCGGGCACGCCCACCGTCACCGGCACCTTCCGCATCTGGGCCAAGACGCCCCTCCAGGACATGTCAGGCGGCAACCGGGCGTCAGGTGACGCCTACTATCTGAAGGATGTGCCCTGGGTCCAGTACTTCTACGAGGATTACTCTTTTCACGGCACCTACTGGCACAACAACTTCGGCACGCCCATGAGTCGGGGTTGTATCAACATGCGCATCGAAGACGCCAAATGGCTCTATAACTGGGCCGGCCCCTCACAGGTGCGCAGCAGCGGCATGTCCTACGCCTCGGCCAGCAATCCGGGGACGTTGGTGGTGGTGCATAAGTGAAGAGAAAATTGAGGATTGAAGATTAAAGATTGGTGACTGGAGAGATTGGAAGATTGGTGAAATTGAGGGTGTAGATAGTCGTTCAGCAGGCGCAGGCTTCGTGGAGGAGCCTGCGCCTATTTATTTTCTGAGAGCGAATGTTACCGCGCCCACAGTCTACCACCGCCAGAAGGCGTATAACGAAGATGCGCTTACGACTTCAATGACAAGAGTGACTGTTCAGCGACCGCTATTGGAACCCACCCAAACAGTCGCCATAGGAGAGGAAACATCATGACCAAAGCCATCTGGAACGGGGCCGTCCTGGCCGAAAGCGAGGCGACCATCGTGGTCGAGGGCAACCACTACTTCCCACCTGATTCCATCAACCGGGCCTATTTCAGCCCCAGCGACAAACACTCGACCTGCCCGTGGAAAGGGGTGGCCAGCTACTACAGCATCGAGGTGGACGGATCCGTCAACAAGGACGCTGCCTGGGTCTACCCCGAACCCAAAGAAGCGGCCAGCCAGATCAAAGACTACGTAGCCTTCTGGAAGGGCGTCAAAGTCACGGACGGGGATGGGGACGAAGAGAGCGAATCGCTCCTCAAACGGATGCAGAGCAAACTGGGGCTATAGGTCAATAGAACGCGGATTGAACGGAAGTGGCGGATCTGCACGGATTTTCAAAAATCCGTGCAGATCCGCCAAATCCGCGTTCTATTCTCTCTCCAAACGAGGACCTTCATGAGCGAAAAATGGCGTAATCTGTGGCTGTTGGCCATTGCCGAGTTGCTGGCCATGGGCCTCTGGTTTTCGGCCTCGGCGGTGACGCCCCAACTGACCACGGCGTGGAACCTGACCTCTGGCCAGCAGTCGTGGCTGACCATGAGCGTGCAGATCGGCTTCGTGGTCGGCGCGCTGCTGAGCACGCTCCTGACCCTGGCCGACCGCGTGCCCGCGCAATGGCTCTTCGCCGGCAGCGCGCTGCTGGGCGCGCTCTTCAACGCCGCCATCGCTCTCTGGGTGACCACGCCCCAAGCCGCCCTGGCCCTGCGCTTCCTCACCGGCATGACCCTGGCCGGCGTCTATCCACCGGGCATGAAGCTCATGGCCACCTGGACCAAGGAGGACCGGGGGCTGGGCATTGGCCTGCTGGTGGGCGCGCTCACCGTGGGATCGGCCATGCCTCATCTACTCAACGCCATCCCCCTCTTCGGCGGGACCGCGGGCATCCCTCCCTGGCGACCGGTGTTGCTGGCGGCTTCGGCCCTGGCGCTGGCGGCCGCGGCCATGGCCGCGTTCTTCGTGCGCCCCGGTCCCCTGCTGACCCAGTCCGCGCCCTTCAACTGGCGCTACGCCGGCCAGGCCCTGACGGACCGGCCTGTGCGGCTGGCCAACTTCGGCTATCTGGGCCACATGTGGGAGTTGTACGCGATGTGGGCGTGGGTTCCGCTCTTCCTGCTGGCCGCGTACCGGGCCGCGGGCTGGAGCGACGTCAACGCCCGGCTGGCCGGCTTTGCGGTGGTGGCCATCGGCGGGGTGGGCAGCGTCATCGCCGGCAAGCTGGCGGACCGGCTGGGGCGCACGGCCATCGCCGGCGTGAGCCTGGCCGTCTCCGGCTCGTGCGCGCTGGTGGCCGGCTTCTTCTTCGATTCGCCGGGGATTCTGACGGTCCTGGCGCTGGTGTGGGGGTTCGCGGTGGTGGCCGACAGCGCCCAGTTCTCCACCGCAGTCAGCGAGTTGAGCGACCCGCGCTACGTGGGCACGGCCCTGACCATGCAGACCAGCCTGGGCTTCCTGCTCACCCTCTTCACCATCCGCATGGTCCCGCCCATGGCCGCGCGCTTCGGCTGGGAGTGGGCCTTCGCGGCCCTGGCCATCGGCCCCGTCTTCGGCCTCTGGAGCATGATGCGCCTGCGCGCCCTGCCGGAGGCGGTGAGGATGGCGTCGGGGAAGAGATAGGGAAATTGAAGATTGAGGATTGAAAATTGGAGATTCGGGAGATTAAAGAGATTGGAGATTGGTTCGTTGTAGCGAAGGCCAATTTCCAATCTCTTCAATCTCCCCCAAGCTCTCACGCCTTACGCTTTACGCCTTACGCTTTACGTTTTACGCCTCACTCCTCATCATCCACATTGATCTCATCGAAGCTCCCCGTCACCCGGTAGATGACGCGCTCGGCCACGTTGGTGGACAGATCGCCGAAGCGCTCCAGCTCCCGGGCGACGCGCAGGAGTTCATAGGCGGCCTCGACCTTGTCGGGATCGTCCACGCCCGCCATTTGCGACATGATCTGGTTGAAGACCTGGGCGTAAAGCGCGTCCACCTCGTCATCCTGGTTGGCGACGATGCGGGCCAGGTCCACGTTGCTGTGGGCGTAGGCCAGCATCACCTGGTTGAGCATGCGCCCCACCATTTCGCTCATCTGAACCAACTCCGGCGGGCGGGGCTGATCCGGGCTCTTGAGCAGGTGAGGGATCACCTTGGCGATGCCCTTGGCCTGATCGCCCATGCGCTCCAGGTCCACGATGATGTTCAGCGCGGTCACGATGGTGCGCAGGTCGCCGGCGGCCGGCTGCTGGGTGACGATCAGGGTGAAGCACCGTTCCTCGATGTCGAAACGGGCCTGGTTCACCTGCTTGTCAGCGGCATACACCTCCCTGGCCTTCTGCCTGTCCAGGGTGTTATAGGCGTCGATCGCCAGCGTCAACTCCGCTTCGACGCGACTTCCCATGAGCAGAATGTCGTCGCGCAGATCGCTAAGCTGTTGGTCAAAATAGACGCGTGTTCGCATAATATCTCCTCTTGTTCTGCCAGGCTGAGAAAGCCAGCCCCTGTTGCACTATCCCCGGCGGCCGGTGATGTACGCCTCGGTCAATGGTTCGCGCGGCGCGCGGAACAACTCATCGGTTTCGCTGAACTCCACAAGCTCGCCCAGCCAGAAGAAGCCTGTGTAATCCGACACGCGCGCCGCCTGCTGCATGTTGTGGGTGACGATGACGATCGTATACTCCTCAGCCAGTTCGCGCATGAGATCCTCCACGCTGAGGGTGGCCACGGGATCCAGTGCGGAACAGGGTTCATCCATAAGGATGACATCTGGTTTGACAGCGATGGTGCGCGCGATGCAGAGGCGTTGCTGCTGGCCGGGGTTGAGGTTCAGGGCCGAGTCATCCAGCCGGTGCTTGACCTCGTTCCAGAGTGCAGCCCCTTCCAGGCTTTCCCGCACCATCTCATCCATGGCGCGGCCGCGTTTGGCCATGCCGAGCACCCGAGGACCGAAGGCCACGTTGTCATAGACGCTCTGGGGAAATGGATTGGGACGTTGAAAAACCATGCCAATCCGCTGCCGCAATTCTACCACATCGACCTTGGGATCATAGATGTTCTTACCATCCAGCAGGATCTCGCCCTCGGCCCGGGCCCCGGGGATAGTGTCGTTCATGCGGTTGAGCGAACGCAAAAAGGTGGATTTTCCGCAGCCCGAGGGGCCGATCAGCGCGGTGATGCGGTGCTCGGCGATGGGGATGTTCATCCCCTTCAGCGCCTGAAAATCACCGTAGTAAAAGTCAAAATCGCGCACTTCAATTTTCGTCTTCATAGGAGATCTCTTATCCATGATGATGAATCGATCATGCAACTTGGATAGAACGCGGATGACACGGATTGGGCGGATTGGCACGGATTTTTTTGAAAATCCGTGCCAATCCGATAAATCCGCAAAATCCGCGTTCTATTCATCCGGGTGCATTCTCTGCTGGGGGCGAAATTTACCTGCTTCGAACGTGCCGGGGAGGTCCGAACTCCCCGGCACATGCCAGCGCCCCCAAATCAGAATGCACCCTATTCATCCAAAACGTCCCGTGATATAGTCCTCGGTGCGCTGATCCTTGGGATGCACGAACATATCGCCGGCCGTCCCCGTCTCCACCAGCTCGCCATCCAGCAGAAACGCGGCCCGGTCGGCCACGCGCGCGGCCTGCTGCACGCTGTGGGGCACCATAATGATGGTGTAGCGATCCTTCAGCTCGAAGAGTGACTCCTCCACCGTGGCCGTGGAGAGCGGGTCCAGCCCGGACGTGGGGTTGTCCAGCAGGATCACATCCGGCTCCAGGGCCAGGCTGCGGGCGATGCAGAGGCGCTGCTTCTGACCGCCCGAAAGCGCGAAGGCCGACGCGTCCAGCCGGTCCTTCACCTCGTCCCAGAGCGCGGCCTGCTTGAGGGACTGGGTGGCCCGTCGGTCCAGTTCGGTCCTGTCCTTCAGGCCGGCCATGCGCAACCCATAGGTCAGGTTGTCATAGATGGAGCCGGGCAGGGGCGTGGGGATGGCGAAGACCATGCTGATGCGGCGGCGCAGGACGCTGACGTTGACCCGACGGTCGAAGACGTCACCGCCGTTGAAAAGGATCGTCCCCTGGCGCTGGGCGCCCTCGATCAGGTCCGACAGCCGGTTGAGCAGGCGCAGCAGCGTGCTCTTGCCGCTGCGAGCCGGGCCGAAGAGGACGAAGACCTCATTGGGCGGAACATCCAGGTTGATATCGCGCAGGGCCTCGGTCCCATCGGCGTAGGTGTAGAAGAGGTTTTGGATGGAAATAATCGGTTGCGTCATGGGTTCACCACTCCCTGCGCCGGCGCATGCGGGTGCGCACCAGGGTCGCCACCAGCGTCAACGACAGCACGATGAGCAACAACACCAGCGCGGTGCTATATTGAATCTCCAGGGGCATGCCCGGCACCTGGGTCGAGATCACATAGAGGTGATAGGGCAGGGCCATGGTCTGGTCGAAGATGGATTTTGGTAGCTCCGGCAGATAGAAGGCCGCCACCGTAAAGAGGATAGGAGCGGTCTCGCCGGCCGCCCGCCCCAGCCCCAGGATGATGCCGGTGATGATGCCGGGCATGGCGTTGGGCAGGACCTGGTGGCGAATGGTCTGCCACTTGGTCGCGCCCAGGCTCAGGCTCACGGTGCGGAACTCCTGGGGCACGGAGAGAATGGCCTCCTCCGCGGTGCTGATTACCACGGGCATGGTCAGGATGCCCAGGGTCAGCGCGCCGGCGACGATGGAGGTGCCGAAGCCGAAGAAGAGCACGAACATGCCCAGGCCAAAGAGGCCGTAGACGATGGACGGGATGCCGGCCAGGTTGACGATGGCCATCCGCACCCACCGGGTCAGCCGGGTGTCTCCCGCGTACTCGGCCAGGTAGATGGCCGCGGCGATGGAGAGGGGAAAGGAGGCGATCGCGGTGCCGAAGGTGAGGAGGACGGTCCCCAGGATCGCGGGCATGATGCCGCCCTCGCGCATACCGTTGGTGGGCGGCTGGGTCAGGAATTCCCACGAAAGTGCGGGCAGGCCGTTCCAGAAGACCACGCCGATGACCAGGATGATGGGGATGACCACGATCGCGGCCACGATGGTGATGACGGCCACGGCCAATTTGTGGGTCTGTTGTCGCGTCATAGCTGTCCCCTCCGGGAGCGCCGGGCGCCGCCGGTTCCAACCAGACGGGCGGCCAGCGAGTTGATGGCGAAGGTGATGAGAAAGAGGACGATACCGATGCCAAAAAGGGTGCTGTAGTGGAGACTGCCCTGGGCCACCTCGCCCATTTCCGCGGCGATGGTCGCGGTCATGGTGCGCACGGGCGAAAAGAACATGCCCGGGCCAAAGCGGGGAATGTTGGCCGCGTTGCCTGTGACCATCATCACGGCCATGGTCTCGCCGATGGCCCTGGCCACGCCCAGCATGACGGCGATGACGATGCCTGTGCGCGCGGCCGGCAACACCACCCGCCAGATGGTCTGCCACTGGGTGGCGCCGATGGCCAGCGCGCCGTCCCGATACTCCTTGGGCACGGCGTAGAGCGCGTCTTCGGAAATGCTGATGATGGTGGGCAGGGCCATGTAGGCCAGGATCAGCGAGCCGGTGAACGCGGTCAGGCCTGTGGGCGCGCCCATACGCTGGATCAGCGGGGCCAGGGCCACCCAGCCCAGGAA
>JAJRVT010000287.1 GCA_024277175.1 Chloroflexota bacterium
GAAGCCATCTGGTTATACAACTATGAACGACCTCATCTTTCGCTCGATTATCGTAAACCCGCTGAAGTCCATTTTCAAGCGGTTGGCTGATGTAACCTAGTCACGTATTGGTGTCAACATATTTCAGGACTTGACATGTCGTTGGTCGTTCGTCGTTGGTCGTTCGCCCGCCAGCGCCAGCCGGGCCGCGCCCAGGGCCGGGGGATCGGGGCTGACGAAGATGTGGGCGTGGGGCGCGTCCGCCAGCACGGTGGCGCGCAGGGGATCGGTGATCAGGTCGCCGGCTTTGAAGACGCTGCCGATGAGGCCGAGTTCGAAGGGCCGGTCGCAGAGGCTGAGCTTGCGGGCTACGGCCAGCGCGCTTTCACCCAGATCGCGTCCGGCCTGCCGGAAGATGGCCAGAGCCGCGTCATCGCCGTCGCGGGCAGCCTCCGCCACGATAGGTGCGAAGTGGGCGATAAGCCCCTTGCCGCCCGGCGCGTAGATATGCTGGATGGTCTCCCTGGCGTCATCCAGGTCGAGATAGGCCAGCAGGCGGGGCAGGAGATCGGTTTGGGGACCGCGGCTGTCATACGCCTTGGCCGCGGCCGTCATCCCCGCCCGGCCGATGGCGAAACCGCTGCCCTCGTCGCCGATGAGGTAGCCCCAGCCGCCCGCACCCGCGGTCTCGCCATGCAGGCCTACGCCATAGGTGTTGGACCCCGTCCCCGCGATGACGATGACGCCGTGAGCCTGACGGATGGCTGACGCGAACGCGATCTGGACGTCGCCAGTGAGGAGGATGCGCGCGTCCAGGCTGAATCCGTCCAGAATTTTTCGGATTGCGTCCCGGATCACGTCGTCACGCCCGCCGCCGCCAGCCACGCCCAGGCAGATGGCCCGGATCTCCCGCCGCGTCTGCGGATCCACGCCCGCCACCGCCTGGCCGATGGCCTGCTCGAAGGAGGCGCTCATCCGCTCCAGGGAAACGCGGGTTGGGTTGCCCGGTCCACCCATGCCCCAGGCCAAGGGCTGGCCGTCATTAGTGATCAATACTGCCTGGGTTTTCGTGCCGCCAACGTCGACGCCAAGGGCGCAGGTGGCAAGTGGCAGGTTGCAGGTGGCAGATGGCGAGTGCTGTGCAGAATTTTGCAGCAATTTTTCATCGAGTGACATGCGTGTATTCCTCAGTCCATCACTTTTCCCAACAGCGTGTTAACCAATATCCTCCCATTCCTCATGAATTGTCTTGCCACTTAATTCTATCGTTGCGCTTGTTGCTTCGCCATGGTGACTAAACCAGCGATGAGTTCATCTGCTAATACTATTCTGTGCTGGACGACATCACTGGCCAGCACGCTGCGGGCACGATAGTACCACCCGCGTGATTCACGAGCAGACCCCAGCGCAATTCTCAGGAAACGAGCGTAATATTTACCAAATCCACGTCCAAAGCCTTCTTCCATATTCGCAGGGATTGAGCCGGCGCTTCGAATCAGCTGCCATGCAATTGGCTTCCCCAATTCATGTTGAATCAACCGATTACAGTCAAGCCAAGCCAAATCCGAGAAGAACAAAGCTTTCCGATAAGTGTCCATTCCCCACAGCCCATCTCTTTTTATACTCGCCGGAACTTGGGCCACCCACTCATCATAATTCAAAAAATCCGTCATGTCACTCGCTCCTTGCCACCTGCTACTCCTCCGTTACCTCCTCCAGTCCAACCGCCATCAGATACCCCCGCGCACGTTCCGTCTTGGGATAGCGATTGACCAGCGTCCAGAATCGCTTGCCGTGGTTCGCTTCCAGTAGATGGGCCAACTCGTGGACGATGACGTAGTCCTGGACGAAGCGGGGCATGGAAGCCAGACGGTGGGAGAGACGGATGGTTCCCTGGGCGGGGGTGCAACTGCCGAAGCGTTTGTTCTGGTTGCTCACCCAGCGGATGGAGGTCCAGCGGAGCTTGCCGCCGAAATAGCGCCGGTTCAGTTCCCGGGCGCGACGCTCCAGCGCGTCGTCATTCAGCACGGCCTTCTGCTTGCGTCGCTCCAGCCGGGCGCGCAGGGTCTCGATGTGGGGGGCGAGTTCTTCATCCGACATGGCGGCCGGCGCGCGGATTTCCAACACCCCATCCACCTCCCGGGCCTGGATGGTCTTGCGTCTGCGTTTGCTGCGGATGATGCGGATTTCCATGGTAAGATGACGGGATGACAAGGTGACAAGATGACAGGATGACAGGATGACGGTCATCCTGTCACCCCTTCATCTTGTCACCCTCTCACACTATCTCCCTGTCGTTCGATCAACGGGGAAACGGGACGGCCGGGGACTTCGTGACAGGTGCGGCAGCGGGCTTCGTAGCTTTCACTGCCGCCAACCAGGATGATGGGTTCATCGTAGCGGGCCGGACGACCGTCGATCAGGCGCTGGGTGCGGCTGGCCGAGGCGCCGCAAACTACACAGATGGCGTGCAGCTTGCTCACCCGTTCGGCGCGGGCCAGCAGCTCGGGCATGGGGCCGAAAGCTTCGCCTCGGAAATCCTGATCCAGGCCGGCGACAATGACCCGTTTGCCCTGATTTGCCAATTCGTCACAGGCGTCGACGATATCGGCGTCGAAAAACTGGATCTCGTCGATAGCCACCACCTCGGTGTCGGCGTCCACCAGCCGTAGTAATTCGGCGGCGTCGGCCACCACATGCACGTCGTCATGGGAAACGCCGTTATGGGAGGCGACCCGGCCAAGGCCATAGCGGTCGTCGATGCGCGGTTTGAAAGTCTGGATTTTTTTGCGCGCGATCTGAGTTCGCCGAATGCGGCGCAATAGCTCTTCGGTCTTGCCGCTGAACATGGACCCGCAGATCAGTTCGAGCCAGCCGCCATTGGGTTGGTAATGCATAGAGGCTCCTTATATGCATGACGAAAAAACAGGGCGGAGACGCCGTTGTCTCTGCCCTGCATTTGTTAATCTATCTGGTTTCTCGTTTATTGCCCTTAGCTTTCAGCCTCATACTTGGCCATGACTTTGGCCACAGCCGCGTCGGGATCATCACCACGGGCGCGAGCCTTGCGGGCGGCTTCCTCAGCCTCGGCCCTGGCCTTAGCCTCAATTTCCCGGCGGGCGACCTTGCTCTGACGGCGTTCCAGGCGCTTCATGAAGCGCTCGACCTGGCCGGCCGTATCCACAATGCGCTGCTCGCCGGTGTAGAAGGGGTGGCAGTTGCTGCACACATCGGTGCGAATTTCGGGAACCGTGCTGCCGGTGGTCCAAGTCGCGCCGCAAGAGCAGATGACCCTGGCGTTGGGATAGTATTTGGGATGGATCTCTGGCTTCATCTTATTTCACCTTTTCCGGATACACACTGACTTGCTTCTTGCCTTTCTTGGCCCACTCGAACGTCACAAAGCCATCGGCCTTGGCGAAGAGCGTGTCATCCTTCCCCTTGCCAACATTCTGGCCGGGATAGATCCGGGTCCCTCGCTGACGTACAATGATGTTGCCGGCAGTGACGTATTCACCGCCATAGCGCTTGACGCCAAGCCGTTGACCATTCGAATCGCGATTGTTGCGGCTGGAGCCGCCACCTTTTTTATGCGCCATTTCTATACTCTCCTTGTCAACATTCGATCCAGCGCTTGGCGTTAAGCGGCGTTAATCGATTCAATTTCCAGGCGGGTGAGGTGCTGACGATGACCCTTGCGCACGCGAATGCGTTTCTTAGCCCGGTAGCGGAGGACCATAATCTTTTTGCCCCGGTGCTGCCCGGTGATCTTCGCCGTTACGCTGGCGCCGTCCACCATGGGCTGCCCCACGGTGACGTTGTCGCCATCGGCCACCAGCAACACCTCGTCCAGGGTGATGCTATCGCCGACATCACCGTCCAGCTTCTCTACTTCCAGGATGTCGCCGGCTGCGACGCGGTACTGTTTTCCGCCGGTTTTTACGACTGCATACATCTCGGTTTCCCTTTCTCTGCCGCGTTCAAACCGGCGAACCGCCAGCCTGAAACTTTGTGGAGCGGCTTCGCTTCCCAAAGGGCGGGGACGCGAATGCGTGGCTCATACAAAATGCAAACAGGTTGAACGTCCAGATAAATGGTGCTGAATACGCGCGCGGGCCATCGGCCCACAAAAGAAGATTATACACGATGGGACGGCTTGAGGTCAAACCAAAAGCGGAGCGTTTTGCATAGGAAAGAATAGAACGCGGATTTGGCGGATTGAGCGGATCTTCACAGATTCTTTCTGGAAAAATCCGGCGGTTTCCGCCTAATCCGTGTCATCCGCGTTCTATTCTTTTTTCTCCGCCTCGCTCCACTCACTGTAAGGATGCTGGCTCAGGTTGGCGTTGAAATAGTTGGGGTTGCCCGTCACCTCGCGGTCGATCCACGGCGGCAAGAGGATGTCCTGGTCCTCGTCATCCAGCTCCACCTCGGCCATGATCAGGCCAGCATTGTCACCGAAGAACTCGTCGATCTCCCAGAGCAGACCGCCGTAGCGCACCCGGTGACGCGCTTTCTCGATCTGCGGACGCAGACAGAGGTCCTCCAGCATCTCCCGCGCGTCCGCGGGCGGGATGGCGTACTCGTACTCCGCGCGGGCCGCGCCCCGGGAGACGCCTTTGATGGTGAGGAAACCCCGCTCGCCGGATTCGTCTTCGATCAGGCGCACGCGCACGGCCCGCGCCGGATCCCGGGTCAGGTACCCTTGCCGGTAATGCTTGGGATTGTCCGTGCGCCACTCGTCGCCCTGCACCAGGAATTTGCGTTCGATTTCGGTTGGCATAGCGTCTCCTGAAATTGAGAATTGAAGATTGAAAATTGGAGGGCGGGATTGGCGGCGGTAATTGAGAGAGCGGGGGAGATTGAAGAGATTGAGGAGATTGGAGATGCCCGGCACGCGCCAATCTCCAATCTCCCCCTAATCTCCCAATCTCCAATCTTTAATCCTCACTCTTCAATTTCACGTTTTCGCATACGCCACCGCACCATACCCCACAACCCGATCGGCGGGACCGCAGGTCTGGCTGGAATCGCCGTAGGTCAACAGGTGGGGCTGCCAGCCGGCCAGGGCAGCGACCTGCAAGAGCGTGGCGATCCCCATGCGCCCGCAGGCCTCGCCCTCCAGCGCGCCATGCACATCGCCGTTCAGGACCGCGTCCAGGTAGCGCCGGTCCAACGCGTTGGCCTGGGCCGAGGTGTGGTAGTGGCTCAGGTCCGAGCTGACCACGATCAGGCTATTGGGGTCGTCGCCCACCAGTTGGAAGAGGTCCTCGGCCACCTGGCGTGTGTCCGCGTACTCGCCAAAGAGCATGGGGACGATGGCGAAACGCTCCAGTGTCAGTTGCAGGAAAGGCAATTCCACCTCCAGGCTGTGCTCCGGCTCGTGTGCCGCGTCGTTGATGGCGTACTGGGCCCTCAAACTGGTCAGCGTGGCCACCTTCTCCGTGGCCACCGGGATGGTCCCCAGGGGCGTGGCGAAGGCGTCGACCCCGCTCAGGGCCACGCCGCGAACGGGATGCCAGTGGGCCGGCCCCAACAGATAGATTGTATAATCGGCCTCGGGCAGGCGGCGAAGCTGCCGGAAAGCGCACGCAGCCACTGGGCCGCTGCACACGTAGCCGGCGTGGGGGACGATCAGGCCGCGTACAGGCGCGATGGGCGGGCAGGAGGCCCGGTCCAGCAGGCCGCGCACGGTTCGCTCCAGTTCGGTGGGCGGGGCCGGATAGAAACGCCCCGCCACGGCCGGCCGGCGAACGACAGCCGCTCCGGTATGATGGGAAAACAGGCTCTTCATGATTCACCTCCCTTGACTGTGGCTCACGCGTCCTTGCGTGACGCTCTGGATGAAGAACGTAGATCACGCATCCTTGCGTGACGTCTCGGTTGACGAACATTATCGGGCAAGGATGCCCGGCTTAGGGACGCCTGACTACAGGCATGAAGACTGCGTGGGGCGTGATCAGCCTTCCATGAATATCCTGGTAAGCTGTGCTGTCCCGGTCGTGCTCCCAGACCACCAGAAAGCTCGTATCGCCTCCGGCGATGGCTGGCCTGGTGCGGTCCGCGGCCGAGCCAGGCTGTCTCAACTCGATCGCAGGCGTCAACGCACCGCCCGGGTCGACGAGGCGGCCGAGGACGCCATATTTGACGTTGGTGTAGCGGCTTTGCCAAGTCACCATATAACGCTGTCCCGCCAGATCGCAGGCCACGTCGGGCTCCTCTTCCGGGGATGTGGTGTTATCCACCTGAAAGACAGTCCCCGGCGCGCCTTCGCCGTTGATGAAGCGGGCGTAGACGGCCTCGTCGGCGCCTCCTTGCAATGATTGCCATGCGACCAGATACTGGTCGGCCTCCTTGCAGGCGGCCACGGACGGACGGCGTTCTGCATCCGGCCAGCCGGCGATGCCAAATTCTTCGCTTCCCAGAGGTGCGGCGTCTCCCCGCAGGCGTTCACCGAATATATCCACGCCGTCGGTGTAGACCACCAGATATTCGTTGCGCCGCAGGTTGTAGGCGACGTCCGGATCGACGCGCTCCCGTCCGGACACAGAGATGGTGACGTCGCTCCCTGTGGACGGAAAGCCGCTGCCGTCAGCGTAGATGCGTTTGCCGCTGACGTAGCTGTCAACCAGATGGGCCGGGTCCTCATTCCACCAGACGACCAAAAACTCCCCCTGGGTCCGGGCATAGGCCACCTTGGGGTTCCACTGTTTGCTGGACCAGGTGATGATGGCGAACTCAGCCACGGCGGGATTCGGCCCTTCCCAGGGGATGAAGCGGCCATAGAGATCCCAGTCGCTGCCATCGCCAGCGGCGTCGTAGACCCAGACAACCAGGTAGCGGTCGTTGACTGGGTCATAGCTCACCGACGGCTGGGCGCTGTCCCGAGTCGGGTTGCTATAGATTTCGAACTCGGCCAGCACCGTCCCGTCGACGGCGACGCGCCGGCCGCGGATGTCACGCGTCCCCACCGCCCATTTGTCATGCCAGACGACCAGGAACTCCCGATGTTTCCAGTTGTACGCCACCGTCGGGAGCAACTGTTCATTGTCCAGCGTCGACACGACGATCTCACTGCCTAGACGGGGGATGTCAGAGCGGACCTGAAGCGACCCAGGTCCGCTCTGCGTCCATGGGTACAGTGACTGTGCGAAGCTCGGCGACGCATTAGCTAATACAAGAAGTGCAAGCAACCCCAGGCTGATGACCTGCATCAACCATCTTGGCGTATGATACGCGTTGTGCTCTGTACGCATGTGGTTTTTCCCCTGCCCGGCTACGCTATTTTGTCCCGTTGAACGCACGATCAACGCAAGTGTTCACGCAAAACAACACACGCAATCAGCTTTCGGGGTGGGCCCGGCTTGAATTTGCTTGCAAGTCGAGGCTTATCTAGCGCCAGACCCCGGCGATGCGCTCGCCGCAGCGGTGACAGACGCCCCGCTCGGACCAGTATTCGCGCAGGTGGTAGCCGGACCGTCGCACCAGGCGTTCGCCGCAACTCGGGCAGAAGGTGTCTCCCGTGTCGGCCAGCAGGGGGTTGCCCCAGATGTTGCCTGTATAGACGTAGTGCAACCCCGCCTCCTTCCCGATCTCCCAGGCGCGATAGAGGGTCTTCGCGGGGGTGGGCGGCCTGTCCTGCATCCGGTATTGGGGCGTGAAGGCTGAGACGTGCCAGGGAATGTCCGGGTTGACGCCAGCCAGGAAGGTCGCGGCGTCGCGTATCTCCTGGTCGCTGTCGTTGAGCCCGGGGATGAGCAGGGTGGTCACCTCAAGCCAGATATCAGTCTCACGCGCCAAGTGTTCGATGTTACGCAGAACGGGGGCCAGGCGCGCGCCGGTGTACGTACGATAGGTCTCATCGCGCATGGCCTTGAGATCGATGTTGGCCGCGTCCAGATAGGGCGCGATGGTTTCCAGGGCCAGGGACGTCTCGAACCCGCTGGAGACGTAGATGGTGCGGATGCCATGCTTGTGGGCCAGTTTGGCTGTGTCATAGGTGTATTCGAAAAAGACGGTCGGCTCGTTGTAGGTGAACGCGACCAGGGGAATGTTGTGGCCGCGGCAATAGGCCACAATGGCTTCCGGCGGCAGGTCTTCGCCAATATAGTCCGTCTCCGGGTCGAAGTCCCGGTGCTGGGAGATGTCCCAGTTCTGGCACCATTGGCAAAAGAGATTGCAGCCCACCGTACCGATGGAATAGACGGGGTTGCCTGGTAGAAAATGGTGGAGCGGTTTCTTCTCCACCGGGTCCACATGCGCGGCGATGGCCTTGCCGTAGACCACCAATTGCAACTGGCCGTCGATGTTGCGGCGCACGCCGCATTTGCCGGCCTCTCCCGGTCCCACCGCACACCAATGTTCGCACGCGGTGCATTGCACATAGCCCTTGCGCAGCGGTTTGTTGAGCATTGTCGGTTTGATCATGACTCACCTCCTTGCATCGTTGGTCGATGCCCGTCGGCGTATTTTTACCCTCCTGGCGGAGTAGTTCAATGTGCTGAAGTAACTGTTCAGCGCCATCCGCGTTCCAATGAAATCTGCCTGAACAGACATTTTTAGTATACCCTCAATTGGTGCAAAATGGCAGTGACAATTGTCACAATTGTGGGCGCCAACAAAGTCTGACTTTTATCAAGAGTCAGACTTCTACGCAGCACTGTGGCAAAATGGAGTCGCATTTCTGTGAATACCGCGGCAGATGGATACACAACAGTGAAAAGAGGAAGAAAACAATGGCCATCAAGACCGGCTGGACCGGCAGATTTTTCGAGGACTTCCAGGTCGGCGACATTTATCCCCACCGGCTGGGGCGGACCATCACCCAAGCCGACAACATCTGGTTCACCCTGCTGACGGTGAACCCCAACCCCATTCATTTCGACGCCCACTACGCGTCCCAAACTGAATTTGGCCGGCCCCTGGTGGACTCGACTTTTACCCTGGCGTTGGTGACTGGTCTGTCCGTGGCCGACATCTCCCAAAACGCGATCAACCTGGGCTGGGATGAGGTGCGTCTGCCCGCGCCCGTCTTCGACGGCGACACAATCTACGCCCGCAGCGAGGTGATTTCCCTGCGCGAGTCCCGGTCCCGCCCCCACCAGGGCATCGTCAAGGTCAGGACCATCGGCTACAATCAGGATGGCGTGGTGGTGATCGAGTTTATGCGCTCCATCCTGGTCTATAAGCGGGACCATGCGCCAGTCAACACGCAGCCCGAGCCGAATGATTGAAAGCTGATGGTGAAAGATCGTTCTTGGCGGCTGGGTCGCGTCTGGAGTACAATGGGCGGACCGCAACCTATCGCGGCGTCCCTGTATTGATGTATTGAATCCGAATTGTAACTGTTCAAACGAGTCCCGCTTGGACAGTTGCTCCGAATCGAAGGAGAATGACGACTATGCAGCAGTGGAGCAATCCGCCCGAAATGCAGATCGACCCAAGCAAGGTCTACAAGGCCACCATGGAGACCAGCCGCGGGGCGATTGTGCTTGAACTTTACCCAGAATACGCACCCAAGACGGTCAACAACTTCGTTTTTCTGGCCAAACAGGGATTCTATGATGACGGCAGTTTTCACCGCGTGATCAACGACTTCATGATCCAGGGCGGCGACCCCACCGGCAGCGGTCGGGGCGGTCCGGGCTATCGCTTCGAGGACGAGCTCAAGGACAATCCCCTTCGCCACGAGACCGGCGTTATCTCCATGGCCAATGCCGGCCCCAACACCAACGGCAGTCAGTTCTTCATCACCCACTCGCCCCAGTCCCATCTCGATGGGCGTCACACCGTTTTCGGCAAGGTGGTGGATGGCATGGACGTGGTCAACAAGATCCGCCAGGGCGATAAGATCATGAAGGTTGTGATCGAGGAAGAGGAATAGGAATAGAAATTGAAAATTGAGGATTGAAAATTGGGATTGGCGGCTGTTGCGATCCTGAATGCGAATCCCATAGAAGGCTCGATCGAGAGCGGCGCCTATGTGCTGCGCATGCGCGTGGCGGCGCCGCTTTCGCTTTCGTTTGGCCGTTTCCAGGGCGGACGGCCGGTGACTGCGCCCGCGGGTGAGGCCCTCTATGTAGGCTCGGCCATGGGGCGGCGGGGATCCAGCACGCTGGCGCGCCGTTTGCTGCGCCATGCCACCCGCACGCCGCCTTTGCCGCCCCATCCCATCCGGGACGAGCTGCTGATCTCCTTACAGGACGCGGGCATGGGCGGACTGGCCTTGGCTCCGCCCGCGGGCAAACGTCTTCGCTGGCATATTGACTACCTGCTAGATCGGCCTGAGGTGGCGCTGACCCACATCCTGGCAGTGCGCAGCCTCCACCCCTTGGAAGCGACCCTGGCTCAGCGCCTGAACACAGACCCCTACACCGCGCTCATCGCGCCTGGCCTGGGCGCGAGCGACGGCGCCGCGCCGGCCCACCTGCTGCACCTGGACGCGCCGCCCGGCTGGTGGGAAGCGCTGGTGGATGAATTCCGGGGAGAATAGAACGCGGATTTTTCAAAAAAATCCGTGCCAATCCGCTCGATCCGCAAAATTCGCGTTCTATCCTTCTATTCGTCGGCGGCAAGCCGGTTGGTGATGGTCTCCACCGCCTGGCGGAAGATTGCCCCTTGCTCCGGGTCGCTGAAGACCTGGGCGCCGCCGTAGAGTTGAAGGCCCCAACTGGGTCGGGCGGATTCAGCCGTGGCCAGCAGGCTGTCCGGGAAGTCCAGCGCATCCAGGATCAGCTGCACCGGGCGGTCCCGGGGAATGAACTCAGCGGCGCGTTGGAGGAGATCTCGTCCCCATTCGGGGGAACGTCCGCTCTTCTGGACATAGATCAGGGGTGTAAAGATGTCGATGGCCGGGGCCAGCAGGTCGTAATCCTGGGCGAAGATGCGCGTGAGCGCGCCGTCGAACTCGTCAGGCGTCCACGGGCACATGTACGCGCCGACGATGGCATGGGGCAGGTGTTCGCGGATGATGCCGGCGTAGTGGGCCGCGAAACCAGCGATCCGTTCGGCCTTGTGGCGCGTCCACTGGGGCGCGGCCGTGGTCAGGATCTGTTCAGGCGTGTCGGCGTCGATCCCCGTGGTCTCGCAGAAGTCGGCGATGCAGTCGGCGCAGAAACAACTCTCCTGCAGATCCGGATCAGGCGTCTCGAACCAGCCGGCGTAGGTCAGATAGTCCAGCCAGACGCCGGCCGGTTCATAGACGCGCACCCCCGCCAGCAGCGCTTCCTCGATCTCATCCAGAAAGGCCTGCTGTGACAGACAGACGCCCTGAACCAGCCGTCCGTAGCGGATGGGTTTGCCGTCCACGCCTGTGGGGATGAGTTCGGGGCGCTGGTTGAAATCGGCGCGAAAGACCTTGAACTCCACACAAGGGGCGACCTGAGCCTGGGCGCAGGCGTCGAACGCCTTGGGATCGAAGCCGTGAAACCAGAGGGCGTTGGCTCCATAGTCTGCGAAACGGTCGATGATCTCTACAGCGTCGCTGCCGTAGGGGCCGAAAAGTGGGGGGCGGGTTATCTCGGTCATTCTTCTCTCCTTCGTGACTGTTCAGGTCGGCTTCGTTGGAACGCGAATTGTCGCGGAGACAAACGGATTCTCACGAATTTTTCTGAAAAATCTGTGAAAATCTGGTTCCATCCAGGTAAATTCGCGTTCCAATGATGGGCGCTGAACGGTTATTCTTCCTGGTTGATCCGGGCCAGCACGTCCAGGATCTCCTGGTTTGGCGGAATGTCGCGCATGGAGCCGCCGAAGTGGCTGTAGCGGATCATGCCCGCTCTGTCGATGACGAACTGGGCGGGCATGCGGCCCAGCTTCAGCATGCTGACCTGCTGGCCGTAGAGGTCGGCGACTTTGTGCTCCGGGTCGGGCAGACCCACGAAGCGGTAGTCGTGCTCCTCCCAATATTTTTGGAAAGCCTCCATGTCATCCGGTCCCGTGATCAGAATCTCTGCGCCCGCGTCCAGGAAACGTTGATAGTCTTGATGCAACTGCACCATGTGCCGGCGGCAGAAAGGTCAGATAAAGCCCCGGTTGAAGATCAGGACCACATGTTTCACGCCCTGATAGTCGGACAGGCGCAGGGTGCGGCCCTGGGTGTCGGTCAGTTCGAAATCTTTGGCGGGCTCCAGTCTGCTCACAGGTGACCTCCTTGTGGTTCTCATGTTTCACTCGTCGATTGGGGGAGGGGAATGGAACGCGGATTTTTCGAATTGAACGGAAAAAGCTGGATTTTGAAAAAATCCGTGAAAATCCGCTTAATCCGGAAAATCCGCGTTCTATTCCGTTGCTATCTACCGCGCGGGGACGCGCCAGCGGTAGGTGAGATAGAGCAGCGCGGTCAGGATCAGCGCTGACGTGATGCACCACATGCAGACGGCCCCGATCACGAACGGCTCCAGGAAGGTGAGGTAGGCGCTGAATGCCACGCCGAACCAGACCGCCGCGGGCAACAGCCAGTCCGTCTTTTCGCGCAACGTTTGGGAGCTGAGCCACTGTATAGCCCATAGCCCCAGGATGAGGATATAGCCTATCAGTCCCAGCAGTCCGATATGCACCACGCCGAAAAGCTTGGCGTAGGCGCTTTGCTGCACGGCGTTGCAATCGCCCACGGGACCGCAGACGGCCTCTGCTCCCGTGGTCTCGACGAAGGTGAGGTAGAAGGCCACGCCTGCGCCGATGAGCGCCAACACCGGAATGGCGACAGTCAGCCAGCGGGGGCCTTCCGTCAGCAGCATGCCCGTGCGCATCCAGTAGATCAGCGCCCAGACCAGCATCACGACCATGAGGGTGAGGGTGACGAGGGCGATGGCGTTCCCCATGGGGTCCAGGGCGAGCCGTTCGGTGATGCTCATTTCGCTGATCGCGCGCACGTAGACCTGATCCAGGGTGGCGGCCCCGCTGGACTCTTCACTGGCCGCGGGGGTGGTCTGGGGTTCGGCTGCGGTCTGTGCCGATTCGCTCGTGGTTGATGTCATCTCCGCGGCGGTCGGCTGGGCTTCGATCTGGGCGACGGCCCGGTCCAGCCCCGGGATCGCGGGCCAGTCGATGCCGTCCCCGGCCAGCCCGGCGTCGATGATGGCGGGAAGCTTCTCCGGGATCTCTACATCGCCCACCAGCAGCGTGTCGCCCACAACCAGCGCGGGCACGCCCCGTTTATCCTCGGGGATGGGAACGGACCTGACCGCAGCCTGGTAGAGTTCCTGACCGCCGGGCGTGGTCACGTCGATGAGCATGATCTGAAGCTGATCGCCATACTTTTCCACCAGTGGCGGCAGACCTTCCTGCAGCACCTTGTGGCAATGGGGACAGGATGGCGAATAGAACATCACCGCTCTGACCACTGGTTGCTCCACCTGGGCGTGGGCTATGGTGGGCGCGGCCAGGGTGATCAGAAATAAGCCTAAAATCAATCCCGATATGATTCGACGCATGGAACGCCTCGCAATTCTGTTGATCGGTTTGAAATGAAATATCAAGCCCCATTTTACTGTCCTGTTATGGTGGCTATGTTGTCTGGCTGTTGTATTATTGCGCACCTCCTTTTTCTTGTAGATTGCGCCAGGCGATGGCGGTGAGTCCCTCGGCCAGTGCAGGAATATCCTCGTCGTTGACAGCCTCGATGGTCGCAACCATGGCCTGGGGGAGCGCCTCGTGGCCGCGCAGCGCACCGGCCAACGCGCCGGCCATGGCTCCGATGGTGTCGGTGTCGTTGCCGATGTTGGTCCCACCCACCGCACATGCCAGCGGATCGCCGGCCGCGGCCACGAAGATGCCGATCGCGGCCGGGACCGACTCCACCATCATCACCGAATTGCCCACGCTGGCCTCAATATCGCGCAGGGCCTGTTCCAGTGAGCCTGCGCCCAGGGCCTCCTCGATGGCCATCTCGATCCGCCGTCCCACGCTGGGACCGGGGACGCAGCGCCCCTCCCGGCGTCCGATCTGCTCGCCCAGCGCCGCCCCCTTCAACGCCGCGGTGACCACGCTGAAGACGTCGGCTCCGGGTGTGAGAGCTTCGCAGACGCCGGCCGCGATCGCACCCGCGCCGGAAGCCGCGATCTGGGTGTCGTGGGTGAGGCGGGCGGTAAGCCAGGCCAGGCGCACCGCGTGTTCGATGTCGCCGGGGTGGACCAGGCCCGCGGGTGCGACGCGCATGGCCGCGCCGTTGGTCGCGCCCATGCTGGCCAGCTTGCGGGTGGAGCGGCCAACGACGCCGACAATGCCGATGTCATCCGTACTCTCGCCCGCGGCCAGGGCCTCCAGCAGGGGGCGGGTGGTGGGCCCCTGCTGGAGGCGCATGGGCGAATGCTGGGACCAGTGGAGCAGAGTCCTCAGCCAGGTTTCGTCGTCCAGATGGCCGTCGGTGTCGACCAGCGCCTGGGCCAGGGCGAACATCTGGCTGCTGTCGTCGGTCACCAGGCCGGCGATGTCCGATTCCGAGAAAGTATCGGCGGGCGGGGGAACCAGTTCCCGCAGAAGGCCGCCATAGGTCTGGATGATCTCATCGATCTGGTGTTGCTCGGTGGCCGCGCCCATGGCGTCGCCCAGGGCCGCGCCCAGCAGCCCGCCCAGGACCCGGCTTTCCAGTTCCTGACGGTTCAAAGACGGTTGATGTTGAGTCATGAATCCCCCTTGTATCGTATCTGTTCAGAGTGCCGGGGCGAGCGCCTCCTATTGACCAGGAACAGGCCGATTGGCCTCGGCGTCCCTGGTCAACGGGATGGACTGCCCCCGGTTTATCGGGGGGAACGCCTTGTATCCTACGCACCACTGCATGAAGCCCTGTTCCTTGCCCGGCCGACGGAGGAGGGTGAAGCCGCCCAGGCCGGCCGCGGCCATCATGCTTTCCAACTCCCTCGCGGTATAGGCGTGGGTGTAGGGGCTGATGAAGCGGTGTTCGACCCACTCGAATGGGCGGCCCATCCAATGCTCGCCGTTGACGTCGCCGATGACCAGCGCGCCATCCGGTCGCAGCACCCGCGCGGCCTCGTTCAGGACCTGTTGGGGCTGGGGCAGGCAGTGGAAGGTCATCATCGCCATGACCGCGTCCAGGCTCTCGTCGGCCAAGGGGAATTCGGGCGCGTTGGCCTGGATGTAGACGGGCGCGTTCGGGCCGTCCCGGTGTTCGGGCGGGATCTTGTCCATGGCTGGGCCGTAGTCGATGTCCAGGCCGATGACGCGGGCGTCGGGTAGGGCCTGGTTCAGGAAGGTCGATCCATGGCCCGCGCCCGCCCCCAGATCGAGAATGACCGCGTCCGGCGGCAAGTCAATGCGGTCCAGGATGAAGGCGTAGGCCCGGGTGGAGCGGGCCATGGGCAGGCGGCTGAAAAGCTTGATGAAGAGGTTGTCAGCCATGATAAGGCTCCGAAAATCGTAGGTCACCCAACATTGGGTGACGATTGAGGCGTGGGGACGTCCGGCAGGGATGCCGGACCTACGCGTGCGATCAGCTTGACGTCAGTGTAGCACGGAGATAGCGGCCCGTCCAACCTCTCATCCCAACTTGCAACCTGCCCCACATGGTGTAAGATAAGGCCAATCCCATTTCACTCCATGGAGCGTACATGATGGAAGTCGAAAAAACGTTTCTCTGTCCCCACTGCTGGCAGCGGATTAGTATCGTCATCAACACCTTGGATCCTGCCCAGACCTTTGTGGAGGATTGCCACGTCTGCTGTAATCCGATTCAGATCTCATACACCCTGCGCGAGGACGAAGATGACGACTTGGAAATTGCTGATTTCGTGGCTGAAAAGGTGGACTGAGCTTTGACAACCCAGCTTTTGAAAACGGTGACCGCCGTTCGCTATCTGACGCCGCTGCGGGAGGGTGGCTCCCTGCCCGCGGTGGTGGAGGCCGATGACGGCGAACTATATGTGATGAAATTCCGCGGCGCGGGCCAGGGACCGCGCGCCCTGATCGCCGAGTTGGTGGCCGGCGAAATTGGGCGCGCCCTGGGATTGCCCACCCCCAAATTGGTGTTGATCGAAATGGATGGCTCCCTGGGGCGCTCCGAGCCGGACCCGGAGATCCAGGACCTGCTGCGCGCCAGCGTGGGGCTGAACCTGGGCATGCGCTTTCTGTCGGGTGCATTGGCCTTCAACCCGTTGGCGAAGCCGCGACCGGATTCGCGGCTGGCCTCCTCCATTGTCTGGTTCGACGCCTATGTGACCAACGTGGATCGCACGCCCCGCAACGTCAACATGCTCATCTGGGAGCGTGATCTGTGGCTCATCGACCACGGAGCCGCGCTCTATTTTCATCATGACTGGGACGATTACCTGGCCCGTAGCCGCACGCCTTTCGCCTTCACCCGCCAGCACGTGTTGCTGCCCTTGGCTACTGACCTCCACGCGGTGGACGAACCGCTGCGCGCGCAGCTGACCGATGATCTGCTGTGGACCATCGTGGCCGCCATCCCCGCGGCGTGGCTGGGCGATGAGGCCAGTTTCGCCAACATCGACGCCCATCGCCGGGCCTACTTCGACTATCTGCGCAGCCGGCGCGAGGCCGCCGACATCTTCGTCAAGGAGGCGATAGATGCCAGCGAGCACCTATGATTATGCGCTGGTGCGGGTGGTCCCGCGGGTGGAGCGGGGGGAATTCGTCAACGTGGGCGTGGTGCTTTTCTGCCGCACGGAGCGTTTCCTGGCCGCGCGAGTGGCGGTGAACCGGGAGCGGTTGCAGGCGCTGGCTCCCGATCTGGACCTGGACCTGGTGACCGCTCATTTGGAGACAATT
This sequence comes from Chloroflexota bacterium, assembly GCA_024277175.1. Lineage (GTDB taxonomy): Bacteria > Chloroflexota > Anaerolineae > Caldilineales > Caldilineaceae > JAJRVT01. The sequence goes on from JAJRVT010000287.1 coordinate 16,723, forward strand.
CTCCATATTTGCGACGGCGCCGGCCCCATTGGCCAGTTGCCCCGGGCTGAACGCTTTCACTGGTTGGTCTCACCCCGCAGCACCATCATCCAGATCTCGCCCGTTCACTCCGGTCTTTGCGATGACCCGGTCGTTGTCCTGGAACGGCTCATGGATGGTATCTGTGGATAGACGCTATTGCTGTTTTACGAACGCCGGCCCAGCAGGCCGTCAGCCAATTCGTACAGGGCCGACTCCGTCGCCCGTTCACCCAACGCTTCTTCCAGCGCGTGGAGCGCGGTCTCATGCTGCCGTCTCACGATCTCCTCGGCGTGCTCCCGCGCGCCAACCTGCTCCAGCAACGCCAGGACCTGGGGAAGTTGATCGGGCGTCATCTCGTCTGCCATCAGCGCCCGCAATTGGGGGGCCGTTTGTCCGTGGTTGAGGGCGTAGAGCAGGGGTAGGCTCTTCTTGCGCCGCAGGATGTCATTGCCCGCGGCCTTGCCCGTCATCTCTGGATCGCCCCAGATGCCCAGGATGTCGTCCTGAATCTGAAAGGCCAGGCCGAGTGCGTGTCCAAACTGTCCCAGGACCCCGAACTGGGCCATCGACGCACCGCCGATGGAAGCGCCGATAGCCACGCTGGCCTTGATGAGGGCTGACGTCTTGCCCATGATCATGCGGATATACTCGTCCACGCCCACCACTTCCCGATCCTCGAAACTTATATCCAGATACTGGCCCTCGGTCAGCCTGATGTTGGTGTCCGTAAAAATGTTCAGGATAGTCAGCACCGTCCGGTCCGGAACTCCTAGCCGGGCTGTGGACTGGATGGCGCGGTAGGCTATGGAAAACATGCCGTCGCCGGTGTTGATGGCCTGGGGCGCGCCCCACACCTTCCACACTGTGGAGCGATGGCGGCGGATCTCGTCGCCGTCTTCCACATCGTCATGGATCAGGGAAAAGTTGTGGAGCAGTTCGATGGCGGCGGCCGCAGGCAGGGCCTGCACTGGAACCCCGCCCACCTCATCACAGGCCATCAGGCAGAGCATAGGCCGCAGCCGCTTGCCCGCGGGCGTGAGCTTGGGCTGGAATGTCTCGTCCACCCAGCCCATGTGATAGCGCATCATGCCGTAGAAACCGGCCAGCGCCTCCTCCTCGTTTGCCAGCTGCGCGTACAACTCCTGTTCCAGCTTGGGCAGCCAGTGGCTGATGAACGTCTGGGCCTTTTGTCCTGACATCTCCGTTTCCTTCCGTGGAATGGAACGCGGATTGTACGGATTGAGCGGATCTTCACGGATTTTTTTTGAAAATCCGTGAAGATCCGCTCAATCCGCCAAATCCACGTTCTGTTGTTCTCTCAGCACCCCCGGCTGGCGCAGGGCCTGGATGTCCCGCGCTCCGCTGCTGAACATGGCGATGCGCAGTTCGTCGCGCAGCAGATCCAACTCATCCATGACTGCGTCCGCGGATTCCACGGCCGCGGCCAGGAAGGGGGAGGCCAGCCCCACCAGGTCCGCGCCCAAGGCCAGGCACTTGGCGATCTCCTGGCCGTTGCGGATGCCGCCGCTGGCCAGGAGGGTCACGTCCTCCCGCTCCATCTCGCGCCGCACCCGGGCCGCGGTCGTCAGGCTTTCAGCCGTGGGGATGCCCCAGTCGCCGAACGCGGCCGCCAGCCGCCGCGCCCGCTCGGACGTGGCCCGGTGCATCTCCACCTGGCTCCAGGAGGTGCCACCGGCGCCGGCCACGTCGATGGCGCTGATCCCGGCGTCGATCAACTGCCGCGCAGCCCGTTCGCTGATCCCCCAGCCCACCTCTTTGGCGATGACAGGCGCGCCCAGCGTGCGGCAGACGGCCTCGATCTTGGGCAGCAGCCCCCGCCAGTCGAAGTCACCCTCCGGCTGCAAGACCTCCTGGAGCGGGTTCAGGTGCAGGATCAGCGCGTCGGCCTCGATCATCGCCACGGCCCGGCGGCACTCGTCCACCGTGTAGCCATAGTTGAGCTGGACCGCGCCCAGGTTGGCGAAGAGGAGGATGTCGGGCGCGACGCTGCGCACCCGAAAGGTGGCGGCCGCGTCGTCCCGCTCGATGCCGGCCCGCTGGCTGCCCAGCCCCATGGCCACGCCCCGGGCCTGGGCGGCCTCGGCCAGGTTGCGGTTGATGCGCGCCGCCTCCTGCGCGCCGCCGGTCATGGAACTGATGAGGATGGGCGCGTCCAGGCGCTTGCCGAAGAGTTCCACGCCCGCGTCCACCTCGTTCAGGTGCATCTCCGGCAGGGATTGGTGGACGAAGCGGTAATGTTCCAGGCCGGTGGTCAAGCGTGGAAACTGGACGTCTTTCTCCAGGTTGATACGGATGTGATCCGATTTACGTCGATCGATAGCCACGTGTGTGCGATCCTCGCCGAATGGGATGGACCGCGGATTGAGCGGAAACAGTCAGATTTTCTCAAAATCCGTGAGGATCCGCCTGATCCGCTCAATTCGCGGTCTATTAGAACCTGTCTGAACGGTCGCGTTCTTTCCTGTTCGATAATTTTCTCTATCCATTATGCAACAAACCGGCTGATTTTCGCATGTTGGACAAGGCGTGGATGGCCCTCCGCCCTGCAAATTGGATTTGACAGATCGCCTCGTCCGTGTCATCATTGATTTCGTTCAATCTTCAACTATTGAGTCACCCCCTGGTTGGCCCTGTCTGACAGCGCAATCTGCAGGGTTCGTAATGTCTACGCATCATTGACAGGATTCATTCCCTATCGTCGCGCGCGTTCTGTCGCGGGCGAATTCAGCGGATATTTATTTCATTCATCGCCAATACTCCCTGGCACTCCCCGCTCTAATAGTGCATGGCCAACGGCTTCATCGTTGGCCATGCACTACACCTAATTCCCAATTTTCAATCTCCTCAACCAATCCAATCCCCCCACGCACCCTCTCTGTCCAATCCTCAATCCTCAATTTTCCTTCTCCCCATCCCATACGCTACAATTCTCTCCATGCATATTGGTGTATTGACCCATAACTATCCTCGTTTCCCCGGCGATTTCAGCGGCGTCTTTGTGGAGGCCCTCTGCAACGAGCTGGCCGCGCAGGGACACCGGGTGACCGTCTGGGCCCCCTATGACCCGGCCTATGACCGGGACCTGAACAGGCCGGTGCAGATCCGTCTCTACCGCTACATCTGGCCCGACCGCCTCCACAAACTGGGCTACATGCGCTCCATGCAGTCGGACCTGGCCCTGCGTCTGGAAGCCTACGCGCTCAGCCCCATGCTCTTCGCGGCCGGGATCGCAGCGGTGACCCGGGAGGCCCGCGTGCTCAAGCCAGACGTGCTCCACGCGCACTGGGCCCTGCCCAACGGCTTCATGGCCGCGGTGGCCAGCAAGACCCTGGGCATTCCTCTGGCCGTTTCCGTGCCCGGTTCGGACGCGCAGGTGGCCGGCCAGAATCCCCTCTTCCGGCGCATGGCCCAGTTCACCTTCGACCAGGCCGACCTGCTCACGGCCAACAGCGAGTCCCTGCGCGACGCGGTGGTGCGCCTGGGCGCGGACCCGGCCAAGTTCGACATGATCATCTACGGAACCGATCCGGCCAAGCTGCGCCCGGACGCGCGCGGCGTGGCCGATCTGCGGGCCAGGCTGGGCGTCCCGGACGACGCGATCATAGCCCTGGCCGTGGGTCGGATGGCCCCCAAGAAGGGCTTCGACATGCTCCTGCGCGCGCTGGCCCAGCCTGCGCTTCGGCATCGCAATCTGATTGCGGTCATGGTGGGCGAGGGGGACGAGTGGCTGGCGTGGCAGGCCCTGGCCCGGGATCTGGGCGTGGAGGGGCGGGTGATCTGGACGGGCAATGTCCCCACGGATGAGATCGGCGTCTACTACAACCTGGCCGACATGTTGGTCATGCCCTCGGTGAGCAAGCCAGCCGACGGGCTCAACGTCTGCGTGCTGGACGCGATGAGCTGCGCCAAACCGGTCATCGGCTCCAACGTGGCCGGCAACCCCCTGGCCATCGACCACGGGCGCACCGGCTTCATCGTCCCCGAACAGGACCCGGCTGCGCTGGCCGACGCCATGGCCACCTTAGCCGAACAGCCTGCCCTCCGCCAGGCCATGGGCCAGGCCGGCCGGGCGCGCATCGATGCTGAGCTGGGCTGGCCTCCGTTGGCGCGGCGGTATGTGGCGCATTTTGAGAGGATGACAAGGTGACAGATTGTGCACTTTGCTTGCGCACATAAGTATTGACAAATCGTCTCAAGTATGACAGAATAGCCTCATGATGGAACAAACACGCGAAGTTTATACGCCAGAACAAGCGGCGGAATACTTACAAATAAATCGGGAGACGGTATACCGTTACATCCGACAGGGAAAGTTGGTCGCATCTAAGTTAGGCCGTAACTACCGGGTGCCCAAGCGCAGTTTAGATCTGTTACTATGGGCAACACGCACGCGGAAAGATATTAGCCTGCGTGAATACACCGGTTTGGAGATCGATGAATTTATTGCTGCAGATCAACTCGATGAGGATGCTCAGGCTATCGCCCAGCGATTCATGGCGGCCAATGTGACGGAATGAACGTCAATCGTTCGACGCTACTCTTTTTTGACGCGTCCTGCCTGATAGCCGCTGCCGGATCTCCATCAGGGGGATCCGGTTTTTTGCTGTCGCTTTGTGCGCGTAGTTTGCTTCGCGGTGCAGTATCCCAAATCGTGCTACTGGAGGCCGAACGAAATATCCGGCGTAAACTCAACCGGCAAGCGCCCCAGACCTTCCGTCAACTTCTCCTTGGCACGCCATTGATCGTTGCTCCGATTCCACCATCGTCCCAGCAGTTCAGCCAAATTGTGACAAAGAAAGATGAACACGTGATCGCAGCAGTCCTGGCCATTTCAGCGCCCTATCTTCTGACATTGGACAAGCAGCTTGAGGCGCAAGTGAATCAGGCGGATATCCCTGTTGGAGCATTTTCTCCCGGCGGATTTATCAAAACCATATTACCCTATCACGTTGATTTCCCCTCGCTCAGAGCATAACCAGACAAACGAAGATGTTTTTAGGGTGCATTTTATCCTGGGACGCAATCATGTGCCGGGGAGTTCGGAACTCCCCGGCACGTTTGAAGCAGGGGTATTTGCCTCAGTTCAGAATGCATCCGATTTTTTTATGAGCAATAGACATATCACAATTTCTGTGATATTGTGTAAACAGACAATATAGAACGGAGAATGTTGGGAGGTGAAATGGGCATGAAAAATATCACGGTCAGCGTTGACGAAGATGTTTATTATACAGCTCGACGTCAAGCGGCGGAGCGTAAAACGTCGGTCAGCCAGCTTGTGGCTGAGTACCTGCGCTCTTTGAGTCGTGAGGATGAGTTACGCGCCGAGCGAGAGCGCCGGTTGAGGGAACTGTTTCAGTCCGCAGATCAGCGATCCCAACCCGGTCCTGTTGGCCCTTTCAATCGGGACGAGATTTACAATGACGCTGTTCGTTGATACAAATGTGTTGCTCTATGCCGCCAGCGCGGACGTGCAGGAACGTGACAAAACCACCCGCGCGCGTCAGATCCTGACCAGCGAAGATGTAGCCCTCTCCGCGCAGGTGTTGCAGGAGTTTTACTGGGTGGCGACGCGTCCGCACAAACTGGCGCTCTCACATCTGGAAGCGCAGGCGTACATTGACGTCTGGAAGCTCTTTCCGGTGCAGCCCATCACCGTCGGCGTCATCGAGGATGCGCTATATCTTTGCCAGCGGCGCCAACTCAGCTATTGGGACGCGGCCATCATTGCAGCCGCTCGTCATTTAGGATGCGAGCAGGTGTTGACCGAAGACCTGAATCATGGGCAATATTACGAGGAAGTGCGCGTGATCAATCCCTTCGCAGGCGCATGAGGGATTCAGATTAGCGCCTATCTCAAGGTTTGCCGGAATGAGGTGGCGGGCATACAATTGTCATATCGAATGTGGCTCCTTGGGAATTCTGAGCATACCGCATCATGTGCCGGGGACGGACCACAGCGTCTCCGTTGACCGGGGGGCTTCTGGTCCGTCCCCGGCACATTCGAATGGCGAAGTCCGTCCCACGGGCCGGGGCGCGGCTGGTCAGCGAAGATGTCCTGGCCCGTGGAACGCACGCTGGCGGGGAATGACGAGGGATAGGTTGTTCATGACTAAACGACCGTCGCTGAATCAACTGCTGGAGCAATTCCAGATCGCTGATTTCGACCAGGCCGGTGACACGGAAGCGGTTCTCAAGCTGCTGACCCAGGCGCTGGAGGATCGCCCTCACATGGCGGAATGGGCCGGGGAAGATCCCGATCTGCACTGGATTCGTCAGGAACCCCGATTCGCCAAGATCATTCGCCGCGCGGAACTGATCGCCGGCTATCAGGCCACGGCAGACGAAGCTGCCGCAACCGCCGAGGCGTGGATGCCCCTGGCCCGGGAAGCCTGGGAACAGAATGAGGCCGCCAACAGAGAGGAGAATGGGGATGATGACGCCATCGCATAGTGTGGAGATTGAAGAGATTGGGGGGGGAAACCCCCAATCTCTTCAATCTCCCAATCTCTCCCGCCCCCCAATCTTCAATCTTCAATCCTAAATTTCATGTCTCACCTCGACTTCTACGCCAACAAATCTGTCCTCATCACCGGCGGGCTGGGCTTCATCGGCTCCAATCTGGCCCAGCGGCTCGTAGACCTGGACGCACGCGTCACGCTGGTGGACTCGCTGATCCCCGCCTACGGCGGCAACCTGTTCAACATCGCCGGCTATGAGGAGCGCCTGCGGGTGAACATCGCCGACGTGCGCGATCCCTATTCCATGCGCGCCCTGGTCCAGGGACAGGACGTCCTCTTCAACCTGGCCGGCCAGGTCTCCCACCTGGACTCCATGGAGGACCCGTTCACCGACCTGGAGATCAACGCCCGCAGCCAGTTGTCCATCCTGGAAGCCTGCCGCCACGAGAACCCGGCCATCAAGATCGTCTACGCGGGGACCCGGCAGCAGTACGGCAAACCCCGCTACCTGCCCCTGGACGAGGATCACATCCAGGCCCCCACCGACGTCAACGGTGTCAACAAAATGGCGGGGGAGTGGTATCATATCGTCTATCACAACGCCTATGACCTGGCCGCGACCTCCCTGCGCCTGACCAACACCTATGGTCCCCGACAGTTGGTCAAGCACAAACGCCAGGGCTTCATCGGCTGGTTCGTGCGTCTGGCCGTGCGCGGCGAGACCATCCAGCTTTATGGCGACGGCAGCCAGTTGCGGGACCTCTGCTACGTGGACGATGTGGTGGACGCGTTCCTGCGTGCGGGGGCCAGCGCCGAGACCAACGGCCAGGTCTACAACCTGGGCGGACCGGAGCCGGTTAGCCTGCTGGAACTGAGCCGGCTCATCATCGAGATCGCGGGCCGGGGCCGGGTGGAACTGGTTCCCTGGCCGCCGGCGAGGAAACGCATCGACATCGGCGACGTCTACTCCAGCTACGCGCGCGCGGAGCAAGCCCTGGGCTGGCGACCGACCACCCCCCTCCGCGCCGGGCTGGAGCGGATGATCGAGTATTATGAGCGGTATGGGGAGTATTATTGGGGTGCGAGTAAAGATTGAGGATTGAAGGTTAAAGATTGGTAGGCGGAGGTTCGGGAACGGAGGGAAGGATCGCCAAGCCCGAAAACAACCAATCTTCAATTTTCAATCCTCAATTTTCCCATCATCTTGTCATCCTGTCACCATGACCATTCCACAGATCGACCTGACGGCCCAATATGGGGAACTGAAGAGGGAGATTGACGCCGCGACCGCGCGGGTGTATGCGAGCGGTTGGTATATTCTGGGGCAGGAAGTCGCCGCGTTCGAGGAGGAATTTGCCGATTACTGCAACGCGGCCGGGTGCGTTGGCGTCAACTCGGGCACGGACGCACTGCTGCTGGCCCTGCGCGCCTGCGAGATCGGGCCGGGGGATGAAGTGATCACCGTGGCCCACACCGCGGTGGCCACGGCCGCGGCCATCCGCCTGGCCGGGGCCACGCCCGTCTTCGCGGATATCGATCCCGCCACCTACACCCTGGACCCGGCGGGGCTGGAGGCGGCCATCACCCCCCGAACCAAGGCCGTGATCCCCGTGCATCTCTACGGCCAGCCCGCGGACATGAACCCCATCCTGGCCATCAGCCGAGTTCGCGAGCTGCGGGTCATCGAGGACTGCGCCCAGGCCCACGGCGCGGCCTATCAGAGACGGCCTGTGGGCAACCTGGGCGATCTGGCTTGCTTCTCCTTCTATCCCACCAAGAACCTGGGCGCGATGGGCGACGGCGGCGCGGTGGTCGGTTCAGATCCGGAGCTGATGGCGCGGGTGCGCATGTTGCGGGAGTACGGCTGGACGCCTCAGGCCCGCTACGTCTCCCAGATCGACGGCCTCAACAGCCGGCTGGACGAGCTACAGGCAGCGATCCTGCGCGTGAAATTGGATCACCTGGATCGCTGGAATGCACGCCGCCGGTATATCGCCATACACTATACCAACAGGTTGACCCCCCTCGCTGAAGAGGGCTTGATCACACTACCCTACACCGTGCCTGACAACGTCCACGTCTATCATCTGTACGTGGTGCGCGTGCCGAATCGGGACCATGTGCGTCAAACCCTGGCGGACGCAGGCATCGGCACAGGCATCCATTACCCGGTTCCCATCCACCAACAGCCCGCGTACCGGGACGCCTATCCCGGTCTCCACTTGCCGGAGACCGAACGCGCGGCCGGCGAAATTCTCTCTCTGCCCCTGCACCCCCACCTCTCCCCGGGGGACGCGGACCGGGTTATCGATGCGCTGGAGGCGGCCCTGGCATGAGTGCATCCGATTCCAAGGGGGGGGCATCGGGCGGAGAAACCGAGTTTCTGTCAGAAACTCGGTTTCTTGCGCGGTCGAATGAGGGAGAAACCGGGTTTTTGTCAAAAACCCGGTTTCTCGGCAACCTGGACCCCTACCGTCTGATCCTGCTGGCGCTGATCCTGGTCTACGTCTGGGTCTTCGCCGGGCTGGCCTTCGATCAGCACGCGGGCATGCGCACCCACAAGGCCGACCTGGGCCAGATCGACCAGGCCGTCTGGAACTCCAGCCGGGGCCGCTTTGTGGAGAACACGGACAACGGCTTCATCGCCACCCGCATGACGGACCATGTGGAGCCCATCCTGGGGCTGATCAGCCCTGTCTTCTGGCTGTGGAATGACGTGCGCGCCATCCTCCTGCTCCAGGTCATCGCGGTGGCTGCGGGCGCGTGGCTTCTCTATGAACTGACCCTGACCCTCTTCACCCACATCCTGCCGCCGGATCAGCGCGCCCATATCTGGCAGGTGGACCCCATCCTGCAGGCCGCCCGCCCCCTGGCCCTGACCCTGGCCGTGGCCTGGCTGCTCGCGCCCCAACTCCAGTCTGCGGTGCTGACCGAATTCCACGCCGTCCCCCTGGCCGTCCCCCTGATCCTATGGGCGCTCTGGTCCGTGGAGCGCCGCCGCTGGCTCCAGTTCGCAATCGCCGCGCTGCTGGTGGCCGCGGTCAAGGAGGAGACCGCGCTGCTGGCTGCGGGGTTGGGGGTTTGGGCGGTGTGGAGAGAAACAAAATTGAAGATTGAAAATTTAAGATTGGGGAGCGGAGATTCGGGATTGGATGGGACGGTCGCCAACCCGGAGAATGATCAATCTCCAATCTCCGATCCCCAATCTCCCACCATCGGCGGCGACGATCACAGGCGCGGCGACCAATCTTCAATCTTCAATCTTCAATTTCCAGGCATCGCCGTCGGCGCAACCATCACCCTCCTCTCCCTTGCCTGGTTCGCGATCGCGACCTTCGTCATCGTGCCCGCGCACGCGGTGGAGGTCTATGGGGTGGCGGAGAGCGGCTATTTCGCCCGCTACGGCGCGCTGGGGAACTCGCCCCTGGACATCTTCAAGAGCTTCTTCACCCAGCCGCGGCTGGTCTGGTCCATCGCCAGCGAACCGGTGCGGGTGCGCTACCTGGTCAACCTGCTCATGAGCTTCGGCTTCCTGACCTTGCTGGGACCAGAGTTGCTGCTCATCGCGCTGCCGGTGCTGCTGGCCAACCTGCTCAGCGCCTATCCGGCCCAGTACTACGGTGAGTTCCACTACAGCGCGCCCCTGATCCCCTACGTGGCCGCGGGCGCAGCCTTTGGCCTCTCCCGGCTCTGGCGCTGGCTGGCCCGGCGCACGGACCGCTCTTCGCCCTCGTTCCAGCACATGTCGGCCGCGGGGGCGGGGACCATGACCCTGGCCTCCCTCTACCACAACTCCCGCACCGCCCTCCGGCCCCTGCTCAACCTGGGCCTGATCGTCTGGATTTTGGGCTGGTCCCTCTTCGCCTACGCAGAGCAGGGGCGGGGTCCCCTGGGCGGTCGCTATGACCCCACACCCGTGACCCCACACCATCGCCTGCTGGATCGCTTTGTGGCCCAGATCCCCGCGGACGCGGCCGTGACCGCAACCGCGGCCGTCCATCCCCACGTGAGCCACCGCCGCTACATTTACCAGTTCCCCATGGGGCTGGAGGCGGTGGACGGCCAGCTTGGCAACGCAGAGTGGGCGCTGATCGACGTGACCACCAACACCGACATGGCCCCGGGCGACGTCAAGTTCCGGGTGGAGCAGATGCTGGCCGGCGAGTGGGGCGTGGTGGACGGTGCTGACGGCTTCCTGCTCCTGCGCAAGGGCGCGGGCGAGAAGGGTATTCCGGATACGTTTTATGACTTTGCCCGCGGGGGCGGGGATACAGGGGAGATTGGAGAGATTGGAGATTGGGGGTTGGCGTTTGTGGGGCTGGAGGTGGAGGATTGGCCCCGGTGGCGGCAGACGAAGCTGATCGGCTTGTGGCGGGTGGGCGAAGGGTTCGACCCGCAAACGGATGCGCCCCGGCTGTGGATGAATGGCCCCGGCGGCGAGACGGTCTACGCCAGCGACGAGATCACGCCGCCGGCCCTGCTCTGGTATCCGCCTGAACGCTGGCGGCCGGGAGAGACCATCCGCGTCACCACCCTGCCCCTCTACCTGCCCGGCGAGTGGGGTGTGGTGGTCAACAACGCGATCGGGCGCGGGCTGTCGGTGAAGGATGCGGCGGATGACGCACTGGTGGCCACCTACCAGCGCATCAAGGGTGATCGGCTGGTGGAGCAGCCCCTGGACGCGGCCACGGCTGAGGACTTCGGCGCGGTGGCCCAGGCCTGGGCGCAAGGCGATGTGGACGCGGCTGAAGCTGCGTTCCAGATCGCCGACGGGGAGCGACTCTATCTCCAGGCCTGGCTGGCCGAGGCGGAGGCCTGGCCCGGCGGCCCGGTGAACGTCTGGCTCCAGTGGCGGCGCGATGATGGTGGGATGGAGGGCTGGCCGGCCAACCTGACGCCCTTCGTGCATCTGCGCCAGGGTGACGAGAACCGGGACCAAAGCGACGGCCCGCCCCGCTACTTCGTAGGCTATCCGCTGGACGCAGCGCTGGCGGAGCAAGGGTTCGCCAACGACTGGCGTCAACTATGGATTCCAGAGGACCTGCCCGCCGGGGATGTGGATGGCGAAGCGTGGCGGGTGGTGGTGGGGCTCTACGATCCGCAGACGGGCCAACGCGCGGATGTCATCGATGAAGATGGGCTGCCTGTCGCCAATGAAGTGACGATCGGCCAGGTGAGAATCGGGCCGCGGCCCCAGCCAGATCAGACCTGTGCGCTGAATCCGGCTGCGTGCGCGTCGCAGCGATGAAATTTTGAGATAGAGGGAGGATTTTGACGCAGATCCCCTAGTAGAGCCGACCAGGCTCTACTAGGGGATCTGCGTCAATACTTTTACACTGGACGCAACCCCAGATAGACCTGCCGTCCACCAATGGTGCGCAGGATGGAATCGGGCGCTTTCCACGGCATCAACTGGTTCAGTTCGTTTGGGGTCAGAGGCGTGTTGTTGTTGGCCAGGAAGATGCGGAAACAGGCCGACGCCACGGGCAGTCGGTCGTTGATGTAGTCCGGATCGTTGGCGCAGCGCACGCGCAAACATTCGCGCAGGGCGTCGGTGCGGTGGACTTCACCCGTCTCCGGGTCCACCCAGTCCACATTTTCGGTGTTCATGTGGTCGCTGAAGCGCTCGCGGCACTCTTCGCAAAGCTGGTCGCGCAGATAGAGGCGGAAGTCCCGCCCGGTGCGCTCCCACCAGCCATAGTCGATATGAAATTTGGTGTCCACCGTCGGCCGGAAACGAGCCAGCCGCTTGGAAGCCAAAGATGCCATGCTATCTATCTCCTCGATGAGTGAGGCGCAATGCGTACTCTGTTGGAACGCGGATTACCGCTGATTAAAACGGATTTTCAGAGAAAATCCATGAAAATCTGGCTTCATCCGACAAAATCAACGTTCCAATAGTGGTCGTCGAGTAGACGCTTACGCCAACGCAAAAAATCCGCCGCCCATATCCCGGAATTTGCGGTTGCTGATCAGGGCGTAGAACACGGGGCCAGGTGGCATGCGGCGAACCATGTTCACCGCGCTGTAGACGCTCTTGGCATGCACCATACCCTGGGGGTTGAGCTTGGTCAGTTCGGGCACGATTTGCTCCACGATGGCGTCCAGCGTCACCCCCGCGCGCTCCAGCGCAATGCGCAGCTCGTCCAGGGGTTCTGCGTCGCCGGCGGAGACGATCAACGTGTCGTCGTACTCGCAGGCCACCTGGAGTTTGTTCATGGTGAACGTCAGTCGCATGTTGTCCAGGTCCGCGGAGGCGATACGCGCCCATTCGCGCTTGGCGCGCCGGGTGCGATAGTCTACGATGATCTCGCCCTGCTCATCGGCCTGCTCCA
>JAJRVT010000288.1 GCA_024277175.1 Chloroflexota bacterium
AATATGGCATTGAGCTGATCCAGATGATGGAGAATGCCGGGCGCAATCTGGCGCTGCTCGCCAAGCGGATGTTGGATGACGACGTGCTGGATCGGTCCATCGTGGTGCTGGCTGGCCGCGGCAATAACGGCGGCGGCGGCCAGGCCGCCGCGCGCCATCTGCACAACTGGGGCGCGTGGGTTCAAGTGCTCTGCTCCCATGCGGCGGAAGCCTATGAGGGCGTACCCGCTCGGCAGCTTGTTATCCTTCAGCAGATGGATGTGCCGCTGTCCTGGGCCGATGAGGGCTGGGAACTGCCGCCCTGCGATCTGGTGATCGACGCGGTGATCGGCTACGGACTGCGCGGCGATCCTCGCGGCAAGGCGCGCGACCTGATCCTGCTTGCCAACAGCAGCGCCGCGCCGGTACTCAGTCTGGACGCGCCCAGCGGCCTGGATACGGCGCTGGGGCGGCTATACGATCCGCACGTGCAGGCCGCAGCGACTATGACGCTCGCCTTGCCCAAGCGGGGCCTGCTGGTTGAGCCGGGGCGCAGCGCCTGCGGCGATCTCTATCTGGCGGACGTCAGCGTGCCGCCTGAACTCTATGCGCGGTTGGGCCTGGATGTGGAGCCGCTGTTCGGGCGCGCCACGGTCCTGCCGCTGACCGTGGCGGACGGCCAGGCGACGGTCGCGGGGCCGGACGAAGGCGCGGGATAGGGCGGACGGATGGAAGAAGCATACAGTCTCCTGTTGGGCGGGCTTGGATTTGCACTGCTGTTCCTCGGACTGGTGGGCGCGGTGCTGCCCATGTTGCCGGGGCCGTTCCTGATCTGGCTCGGTGCCCTGCTCTGGGCCTGGGGAGACGGGTTCGAGCGGGTCGGGTGGCCCACGCTGATTGTGCTGGGCGCGCTCACGCTGATCGCCTGGTCCTCCGACCTGTTCCTGAACGCGGTGGTCAGTCGCCGCGCCGGCGCAAGCTGGAAGTCAATCGGCGGCGCGATTGTGGGCGGGATCGCGGGCGGTCTGCTGCTCAGCGGGTGGATTCCCGTTCTGGGCACGTTGTTGGGGGCCGCGGCCGGCGGCGTCGCGGGGATGTGGGCCGTCGAGTACCTGGACAAGCGAAACTTTCGCGCAGCCCGGGCCGCTGTGCGCGCCTATCTGGCCAGCATGGCCCTGGCCGCCGCGCTGGAGGTAACGCTGGCAATTGTTATGATCGGGATTTTCGTCTGGCAGGCTTTCTTGTGAGGAGCGCCATGCGCGCTATAGTGTTCGTGAATGGCATCGTGACCGATTATACCGCGCTCGCCAGGTGGGTCGCCCCGGACGACTATCTGATCTGCGCGGACGGGGGAACCGCCCATTGTCTGGCTATTGGCCGCCGGCCGGATGTGATCATCGGCGATATGGACAGCGTCGATCCGCAGACGCTGGCCCAACTCCAGGCTGACGGCGTAATCCTGGAGCGCCATCCTCGCCGCAAGGATATGACCGATCTCGAACTGGCTTTGGACCGCGCCCTGCGCGACGGCGCGACGGATATCCTCATCCTGGGCGCGCTCGGCGGCCGGTTGGATCAGACGCTCGCCAACATCTTGATCCTGGCCCAGCGAGTATGGCCGGTTCCCGTCCGTCTTGCCGAAGGCGACCAGATAGCGGAAGTGCTGCGGGGCGGCGAGTCGATCACGCTTTCCGGTCCGCCGGGCAGCGTGGTAAGCCTCGTTCCGCTGAGCCCGGAAGTGACCGGCATCATCTATGAGGGGCTGGAGTACGCGCTGTCGGATGCCACGCTCTGTCTGGGCAGTACGCGGGCCATCAGCAATGCTGTGAAGGAGTCGCCCGCCACAATCTCCATCCGGACAGGCCTGGCGCTGATTGTTCAGACTACGGCGCGCTGACGAGGGGCATTTGCCGGGGACAGAAGGATTAGCCCTCGGCTGTCGCCCCCTCCTGGGCGATGGATTGTGCGCCGTCGTCCTGTTCACGGACCGCGCCACGCGCCAACAGCGCCACGCAGACCAGCGCAACGATCAGTGCAACGATCTGGCTGATTCTGAACTGCCCAACCAGGTTCATGCCGTCCCGGAAGCCATCGACAAAGAGACGCAGCAAACTGTAGCCCAGAATCGCCCACAGGATTGTGCGGCCCGGCCGCGCCGTGTCCGCGCGAAACCAGAGCAACACGGCCAGCAGGGCCATGCCGGCCGCGAGGTACAGGCCAGCCGGGTGGCGCGGGGTCCCGAAATAGGACAGAGCCCAGGGCAGGCTCGACGGCAAGCCGAGGATGTCGCCCGTGAGATAGCCGGCGACCGCCACGAGCGACCCGCCGGCCAGCCCGCCGATCGAAAACGCCGCGCCGACCCGCACCGGGTCCATGGCCCGATATACCAGGTACACGTACCCGCCGATGAAAGCGGCTATGATGCCCGGCCAGAACGCAAAGCCGCTGGGCCGAAGGCTGAAAATCAGGCGTGGCTCGGCGAGATAGACGCTGGAGAACTGGAAAACATTCCACAGTCGGGCTACAATCAGTCCAGACGCGAACCCGATAAGGCCCGTGTTCCAGACGCGGTCAGGATTCAGGCCAAGTTTGTGCCCATAGCGGCCAGCGACTTCCAGGCCCAGCATGACGGCGAGGAGGGTGAGAATGGGGCCGGTGGGAAAAGAGATCGGGCCAAAGGGCAAGGTGGGATACATGGTCAATTCGCTTTCGAACGCGGGGACGAAGTGGACATAAACAGCGTGAACAAATGAAAGGACGCAACATGCGCGTGCTTGTGACGGGCGGCGCGGGATTTCTGGGCAGCCATCTGGTCGACCGGCTTTTGCATGAAGGGCACGACGTGATCGCGATGGATAACCTGATCACGGGGAGCACCGATAATATCGCACATTTGGCCGGAAATCGTAGATTCCTTTTCGTTCATCATGATGTTACCAACTATATATACATCAAAGGCGATCTGGACGCTATTCTGCACTTCGCCAGCCCAGCCAGCCCGGTCGACTACCTGGAACTGCCCATCCAGACATTGAAGGTGGGCAGCCTGGG
>JAJRVT010000289.1 GCA_024277175.1 Chloroflexota bacterium
CTGGACGCCCCGCCGCCTGGACGCGTCCCTGGCCGCCGGGCTGATCGGGGGCATGTTGGCGCTGGCGTTGTACGGGCTGTTCGGCGTGCTGCGACCGGCCTTCGCAATCGCCGTCTTACTCCCGCCCCCTGGCTGACAACGTGAGGCGATCAAGCCATCCAGGCAGCCTGTATGGCTTGCAGGCATCTTTGCAATCCGCCCCTGCAACACTCTGCGAACGCACATCAGGGCTTGACGATTACACCGGATATGATTAAGCTATATCGCCGTCGACTGAATTCGCTATGAGGACTGTCCACCATGCCTGTTTCACCAACACCCATCAAGGCCGTTCTGCTAGCGTTCATCGTGATCTTGCTTGCGCTCGTCACCAGCTTGTGGCTGAGCAGCGATCTGGAAAGAGGGATGAGACGCGTCTTTGCATCCCCCCAGGCCACAGCCACGCCCCTTGCCACAGAGGAAAATCGAGTTTTTCTGCCGCTGGCGCAAACGCCCAACCCCTTCACCGATCCCTATCCGGCCAATGGAGCCGTCGGGCAGAGTCCGAATGTCTGGTTAAGTTGGCAGTTCAACGCCAATATCGGGGCCACATTGCCGGTGACCTTCTCTATCTATGTGGAGCCGATCGACACGCCGTTGACGAACCCGGCCATCAGTGGGCAAACCGACGCCTCTTGGGACCCGTTCACTTTCGAAAGTGATACAGCCTATCATTGGAAAGTGACGGCGGAAGACGCCCAAGGACGCGTTTTTGAAAGCCCGTTGTGGCGTTTTTCCACAGAAGCGGCCATAGAAGATCCTGATCTCGACGCCATGGTCCCCATTCCGGGCGGTTTCTTCTGGATGGGCTGTGACAGCGATCTGCCGCGCGCGCATCCCTGCTTTTCCAAGGAATTTCCCCTGCGTCAGGTCTGGATCGACGCTTTCGAGATCGACAAGTACGAAGTGACCAACAGCGAATATCTTGCCTGCGTGGACGCCATGGCCTGCGCCAATCCGGTGCAGTTCAATTCGAACAAACGGGAGGAATACTTCACAAACCCGGACTACGACGACTATCCCGTGCTCTATGTCTCCCATTGGGACGCCGAGGCGTTCTGCGCCTGGGAAGGCAAGCGCCTGCCCACGGAGGCGGAGTGGGAAAAGGCGGCGCGCGGCCCCATCGACACCCGTGAGTGGCCATGGGGACCCGAGTACCCGGACTGCACGCGCGCGAATTTTACGGACAACCGGGATCCGGAACAGGCGATCAGTTGCCTGGAAGACACCGATCGGGTCGGCGCGCGCGCCCGGGGCGCCAGCCCTTATGGCGTCATGGACATGAGCGGCAACGCATTCGAGTGGGTACATGACCTCTACAACGTTCTTTACTACCAGTACGCGCCGAATGTAAACCCGCAGGGGCCCACCGTATCCCAGACCGATCCCGAGGGCAGGCCAAATGCGATCCCCTATTTCACCATTCGCGGCGGCAGCTACCGGGCGCACTGGTTCTACACCCGCGACACCCACCGGCACTGGGGGCATAAGGGGCCCGAAGGCACTTCCTACGACGACGTGCCCTACTTTCGCAACAACTTCGTCGGCTTCCGCTGCGCCCGCTCACTGCCCTGATCCGCATGAATATGAACAGGGAATGGGTCCGCTCCACACTGAACGGGAAAAGCCGCAGCGCGATGACCTCACTCACAATCGTTGCTATCGCGCTTCTCCTGCTGCACCCCGAACCGGTATCGTCTGGCGGCGCCGCCGGTGGAACGCTTTCCAGCGCCAGCGCCCACCCCGGGACAGCGCCAGCCATCATGCCGTCTCCAGCCGTCACGCCCACTCCGGATGACGTGGCCGGTGAGCAGCTTTTCCTCCCCCTTGTCCGCCATCCGTTTCACGCCTATCTGCCGCTGGCCGCCTTCGAAAACGCCGCCCCACAGGTCAGCGCGCCTTTCCCTGCAGACGACGCCGAGCGCGCCAGCCTCAACGCCTATCTGGCCTGGTCCCACACCGAGGACCCCGAAGGAGACGACTACTGGTTCGAAGTCTACCTGGATGCCGGCGACGGGCTTCCCCACAGCCTGATCGGCGAGACGAGAGAGCGCTTCCTGGAGCCGCCCTTCACCTTCGAGTTGAACACCCGCTACGCCTGGCAGGTGGTGGCCGTAGACGAGCGCGGGGGCCGCGAACCCGGGCCGGTCTGGCGCTTTTCCACCGAAGACCTGCCCGATCCACCGCCGTTGGGCGAGATGATCCCCATTCCGGCCGGCTGGTTCTTCATGGGTTGCGACCCTAGCAACCCGGTGGAGGATGTGTGCGCCTACGGCGTCTCCCATGTGGAATTGCCCCTGCGACAGGTCTATCTGGACGCCTTTGAAATCGACAAATACGAGGTCACCAACAGCGAATATCAGGCCTGCGTGGAGGCGGGCGCCTGCAATCCACCCCGCCGCGTTGGCTCCGTCACCCGGGAACATTACTATGACGATCCTGCATTCAACGACTACCCTGTGCTCTTCATCTCCCGCTGGGACGCCGAGGACTATTGCACCTGGATGGACAAACGGCTGCCCACCGAAGCCGAATGGGAGAAAGCGGCCCGGGGTTCGGTGGACACGCGCAAGTATCCCTGGGGGAACGAGCCTCAGGACTGCACGCGAACGGCCAAAACCCCTGACAATCGTCATTGCCTGGAGAACCAGGACACCAGGCCGGTGGGCAGTTATCCCCGGGGAGCCAGTCCGTACGGCCTGATGGACGTGGCCGGCAACGCATTCGAATGGGTTTCTGATCTGTACGAAGTCATGTACTATTCCTATGCCCCCAATGTGAATCCGCAGGGGCCTGATTTTTCCCGGGCTGTTCTCACCCTGCCGCCGGAGGACGAATTCCCCTATCCCATCTTCAGCATCCGCGGCGGCAGCAACATGGACAACGCCTGGTACATGCGCGCAGCCCACCGCCATTGGGGTCACCACGGCGATGAACCGTACGGTGACGCGCCCCTCTTCCGTAGCCACCGTGTAGGATTCCGCTGTGCGCGGGATTTTCCTGAAAGGTAGCCACCTTTTGAGTGACTGTACAGCGGGCGCTATGGGAACGCGGATTTTCACAGATTGAAGCCGGCGGCGAATATCAGGCCCTTTTCCAGGAGATCCATGATCCGTCAACGACCCTATATCCTCGTCCTCGCGGCATTCAACATCATCGGGAGCGTTGGGCTCGTGGCCCCGCTCCCCGCGGAGATCCGCGCCCTGGCCGGTATCGTTGTTGTGATCCTGGTTCCGGGTCTTATGCTCTTTCACGTGGTCACCGAACGGGCCAGGTTGGCGACAACCTGGACGGAGGTCGCGTTGTTCGGTCCGTCCTTGGGCTATGTGCTCTCGACATGGGTGCTTCTGTTGCTGGCGTATCTGCCCGGTGGCCTGTCAGGGCTGACGATCGCACTCGTGTTCGGCGCCATATTCGTCGTGCTCGCGATCGCAGCCTGGCGCGGGCCGTGGACGAAAGAGAAGGCGTTGATCCCGGCAAGGCCCGGCGCGCGTGGGTCGTCGCGAAAGGTCCTGATCGCGCTGCTCTCCGTGCTGATCGTCGCCGCTTTTTTCCGGCTGGCCAACCTAAGTTATGCGGAATTTCAGGGCGACGAGGCCAAGATCATGGTCTATGGAGCCAGCGTTGTCCAGGGATATGAGGACACACTCTTCATCCATCGCAAGGGTCCCACCGAAATCCTGTACGCGGCCAGCGGGTTGGCGCTGCTGGGGCAGACCAACGAAGGCGCGGCCCGCCTCCCCTTCGCCCTGGGCAACATCATCAGCGTGGGTTTGCTTTTTTTGCTGGGCTACCGCCTGAACGGACTGCGGGCGGCGTGGATAGGGGCCATGTTCCTGGCGTTGGATGGCTATTACATTGGCCACACCCGCATGGTCCAATACCAGACCGTTATTTTCCTCAGCGCAGCCGGTGCGCTCTATTTCTTATATTGGCTGCACCAGCTATCCCAGGAGAGCCAAACCCAGCCGGCCGGAAAGCCGCAATTTCGCGCCCTGCTCTACCTGAGCGCGGCATCCTTCACCACCGGTCTGATCACCCATTATGAAGGAGTTATCGTCGGCCTGCCTGCTCTCTTCGTTCTCTATCTGCTCTGGCGCAACCCGCAGGTGCGAAAGGATCTCGTCGCGCCCCTGGTCGAGAGCGCCATTCTGGCCGCGGTCTTCGCTGCGCTTTTCTACCTCCCCTTCGTCCGTCACCCGCACTTCGCAAGCACTGTCACCCGCTATACCACGGACGTGACCGGCGCTGGCCAGCGTCTCTACAACAATATCGCGGCCTTCACAGAGCGAGGCCAGCTTTACAATTTTTACTGGCTGTTCTACGTCATGATGGCCGCGCTGGCGCTCCATTTCACATTCATGTACTGGCGGCGTCCCTCCCGGTTTGCCCGCTGGGGAAGCGCCGCGGTCGCGGCCCTCTTTCTCGCCGTCCTCTTCTTCCCGCAGCGATTCACGGGCGGCGGGATCGACTGGACAGTCGTCATTGTCGGGGGCTTTCTGCTGGCCGCCATAGCAGCCCCGCGGGCCACGGTGTCCGAACGAATTTTGTGGCTCTGGCTGGGGCCGCCGCTCTATCTTTCGTTGTTCCTGATGAGCGACCCAAGCGGCCACTTCTACATCTTCTACGCGCCCCTTGCGTTGCTCACCGGTCTGGTGCTGGCAAAAATCTGGGGCTGGCTTATCAGCGCCGTGGGCGAGTCGCCCGGACGCGCCATAGCCGGCGTCACCTTGGGGATCCTTTTCGCGCTGGGGGGCGCCTACCAGTACGCTTACTACGTGTATCATAACGAAGAAGTGGTGCGCAACTGGAGCGTGCAGCAGACGTTGCCGGCCTGGATGACGCCCGCCTCGCGCGAGAACAACCCCATCTTTGGCATTCCCCACTACAGCGGCTGGAAGACCATCGGCATGCTCTTTGAAACGGGCCAATTGACCGGCAGCTACGCGACCAACGTGCGTACGTGGATCAGCGACTGGTATACGCGCAGCGCCGAATATTGCGAAGAAGATCCGGACATGGTCTTCATCGAAATCGTCGAACGGCCGCGGGAGAAGGAAAAATTGCTAGAAGAGATGGGGGATCGGTACCGCAAAGACGGCGTGATCACAGTTGACGGCGAACCCAGAATTGACATCTATCGACGAACGGGCGAGGCAAGCGAAAGCATCACCGAGTATGACGCCCGCGCGTTCGATCAGGCCTTCAACCAATCCCTTGCCAACGCCGATCTGCATATCACCGCGCCGGAGATCGACCTGGGGCTCACGCCCGTCAGCTACCGGTTTGGCGATGATCTGGAGTTGACCGGCTATCAACTCTACGAGGATCGCGTGCCCGCCGGACGCAGCCTTTCGTTGCTGTTGACCTGGCGCGCGCTCCGCCCAATGGACAAGGAATACACCACCTTCCTCCAGGTGCTCGGCCCCGAGTGGCGGAAGGTGGGACAACGGGACGTCGCGGTCGGCTGCAACGAGGGTCCCACCTATGACTGGGACGCGGGCGAAACGGTCCTGGCCCACTATCGAATCCCCCTGCTCGCCGGAGAAGCGCCAGGCGTTTACCCGCTCTATGTCGGCCTCTACGACCGCGCCGACCTTGAACGCGCGCCCATCACAGACGCCCAGGGCCAAGGGATCGGCGACATGCTGAAACTGGCCGACATCACGCTGGAAAGTGCAGAGTAGCGCCTCCCAATCTCAGTCTCCTCAGTCTTTCACCTCCACCGTCGCCAACGCGCCCAACTCCGCCCCCACCGCATCCGGGATAGGCGTCAGCGTGTCCGGGTCGTAGAGCACCGCGCCCAGGGTGTATTCGCCGGGGGACGCGTCGGGCGGGACCAACAGGGCCAGGGACATGTGATCGGCAACAGTCACGTCCCGCTGGGCGATGGCGTCCCCGTTTGCATCCACAAGCCGCACAGACATCTTCAGTTCATCCGGGACGCCGTCCCCAGGCGTTATCGTCGTCGTCATCTCCACCGGCAGGACCTCACCGGGCGCAACCGGGGAGAGGCTCCGCACTTCCGTGACCGTGACCGCGTCCCAGGCAGTCTGGACAGGCAGCGGCTGCAAGGGACGGTCCGGACGGCCAAAGATGGAGAGCTTGAACTCGCCGTCGCCGATCTCGGCCACGAAGTAACTGTTGCTGCGTAGCCACTCCTGGACCTGGGCCGTGTCATAGCGGGTGGCCGCCAGGATCGTGCCGGTGACGGAGTCATCCAGCAGCGTCTCCACCGACTCGCCCGGTGCCTGGGGCATGAGGATGCCGTCCGCGACCAGGTCGTGGATGCCCACCCAGGTGGCCAGATCCGCGTCAGAGAGATAGAGGGTGGCGTGGTCGCTCCACAGCTTGTTGATGGCCTCGGCGATGCCTTGGGTCTCGATGAGCACTACCGGGAATTTCTCCGGGTGAGCCGGTCCCTGGGCGCGATGGTAGAGGGTCGCGGTCTCACCGTTGGGCAGGGGATAGCGGGCCACCTCGTCGTAGAGCAGGTCGAAGAGGGGATCGCCGCCGAGGATGCGCGCCAGCACCGACAGCCCCGGCTCCTGGATGTCGCCGGGATCGCCGTCCTTGACCAGCACCCACTGGTTGGCCAGCATGTCGCTCCAGGATCCCGTCTCCGGCTCGGAGAGGGGCGTCAGCGCGATGTTCAGGGCCTCTGCGCCGATCATGTAGCGGAAGGAGCCGCGGTGGATCTCGCGTGAGTCCACCAACATGCCGAAGGACGCCGGGTCGCCTTCCGGATCGCCGATGGCCGCCAGCACCGCGGGCTGGATGAAAAAGCCGGGGTCGGTGGAGCCGGTCGCGGGCCAGGCCATGTAGTCGCCCGTGGTCCAGAGCGCGGCGGTGCGCGCCTGGAAGGGAGCCATGGCGTCGAAGGTGTAGACGCTCCACTGAACGCCCAGCACCGCCACCCAGATCACACCGAAAGTAATCGCCAGGGGGCGGGCGTAGTAGCGCAAGCTGTCGGCCAGAAGAATGGCGACGAGGGGGACCAGGGGGACCAGGTTGCGAGAGGTGGCCTGGGCCAGGAACATGAGCAGGATATAGGTCGAAAGCAAGGTCAGCCAGAGGACGACCACGCCGGGCCGGGCTTTGCGCCAGCCGGGCAGGCGGCGGAACCAGGCCCAGAGCGCCGGCGGCAGGATCAGCAGGCTGGCCAGGGGTCCCATCTGCTGCTCCACCCAGAAACGGAAGTAGCGGATGTAGTTCTCCAGCCGCAGCAGGTTGACCGCCTCCTGGTTGCCCCGGTCGGTGCCAAAGGCCACATCGGTCAGCCGCACCAGGAAGTCGATGCGGGGGAAATACCAGAGGCTGGCGATAGCCGCGCCCAGGAGCAGGCCGGTCCAGACATTGGTCAGCAGCCCGGACTCCATGCGCGCAACATAGAAAAGCGCGGTCAACAGCAGCACCCACAGGATCGCCATGCCATCGCCCAGCAGCATCTCCTGGGCGTCGGCCCGGTTGGGCAGATACCAGAGCGCGGTGATCGCGACGGCGATGACGAAGGTCCCGCCCAGCCGCGCCCAGTCGATTCGGGGCCTCCGCAGCGCGGCCCACTGGCGGCTGAAAAAGTCGGCCCGCCAGAGCACCCAGAGGGTGGGCAGCAGCAGGTAGACGGGCGTGGTCCACTTGGTGAGCATGGCCAGCCCCAGGCTCACGCCCCAGACCAGGGACCAGCGCCGGTCGCGGAAGCCGTCGCTGCGGATCAGGGCCAGCAGGTTGAGGAGCAGCATGCTGGTCAGCAGGTGCTCCATGTAGAAGAGGCGGGACATGGCCGGCATCATGGGCAGCAGGCCGGCCAGCAGGGTGGCGAAGAGCGCACCGCGCTCGCCCACAATCTTCCTTCCCAGCAGGAAGGTGAGGATCAGAACCAGGGAATAGAGCGCGATGTTGACCAGTTGCGCGCTGTCCATGCTCTTGCCGAAGAGCCAGTAGAAGGGCTGGGTGGCGATGTAGAGCAGGGGCGGGCGGTAGTCATGGAGGGTGAGCAGGCGGAAGGGCGTCTGGATCGTGGGGTGTTCGATGAGCGCGGCGGCCTTGAGGGTGCGCTCCAGATGGCCGCCCGAATCCCGGCCCACCAGCACCACGTTACGGCTGATCCAGTAGAGGCTACCCAGGATGTTGAGGCCGATGATCCCGGCCAGGGAGAGCCAGACCAGCCAGCGATTTAGCGTTGGTTCGACAGCGCGAGAATTCGCGCGGGCGTCAACTGTCATAGAGCGTCACGTTGCGTAAATCATTACCATCGATCAGGAAGGACGTCATGCCCACAGAGCCTCATCAAGCTGGCGCTGTCCGTCTAAAAATCGGCTGAATTCACCGGCCTGCTCCGGGGTCCAGGTTCCAGCCAGGTGATCCAGATCGTGATAAACTTGGGCGTGCATGGGGGCTGTTCCACCCCCTGTCGCCTCAGCCAGCACTTGTAGCACATAGCGATTGACGCTCATTCCACGCTGCCGCGCCTCCCGTTTCAAAGCGGCGTGAAGTCTATCATCTATGTTGCGAACTGTCAGTCGTTTCATGTCACCCCTCCCGAACAAATGCGTAGACTGATACTATAATGCGTTCGTAATCAGAAGACAAACAGGCGAATGCAGCGTGGTTTGTCCTCGCGTAGGTCATGCATCCCTGCATGACGTTCGTCGTCAAACCGGAGCGTCTGCGAAACCGAAGTTGTGCGGCAGGGATGCCGGACCTACTTGGCTCCTATCCCCCCAAGCGTCTATAATATCCGCGCGACGACCACAATCCGTGAAATCCGCGTACTCCGCGGTTCACTGTCAACGCAACCAACGGACAAGGAGTTCGACAATATGGAAATGCGCAGACTGGGCAGGACCGAATTGACCATCAGCCGGCTGGGCGCGGGCCTGGCCGAAATCGGCTTTGAGCTGACGCCCGAAGATGTGTTGCAAGCCGGCCGGGTCCTCAACGCCGCCCTGGACATGGGCGTCAACTTTCTGGACACGGCCGCCTGCTACAACATCAGCGAGGAGCTGATCGGCGCGACCGTGGCCAGCCGGCGACAGGAGTTCATTTTGGCGACCAAAGCGGGCCATGTGGCCGGCGACTACACAGGCGAGCCGTGGACCGCGGAGACGGTGCGCCACAGCATCGAGCGTAGCCTGACGCGCATGCGCACCGACTA
This sequence comes from Chloroflexota bacterium, assembly GCA_024277175.1. Lineage (GTDB taxonomy): Bacteria > Chloroflexota > Anaerolineae > Caldilineales > Caldilineaceae > JAJRVT01. The sequence goes on from JAJRVT010000289.1 coordinate 9,194, forward strand.
CCTGGATCTGGTGCAGCTTCACTCCTGCGAGGTGGACGTGCTGGAGCGGGGCGAGGTCATCCAGGCGCTGCTGGACGCGCGCCAGGCCGGCAAGACCCGCTTTATCGGCTACAGCGGCGACAACGAAGCCGCGGCCTGGGCGGTGGAGAGCGGGATCTTCGACACGCTACAGACCAGCTTCAACCTGGTGGAGCAGAAGGCCCGCTATGGCCTGCTCCAGGCCGCCAAGGCGCAGGACATGGGCGTCATCATCAAACGGCCCATCGCCAACGGAGCCTGGGGCGCACCCAATAGCCCCAGCGCCTACGCCAGCCAGTATTGGCAGCGGGCCCAGGCCATGGCCGCGCTGGGTCCCCTGCCGCCCGAAGCGCCCGACAACCCCATCCTTCTGGCGCTGGGCTTCACCCTGGCCCATGACGAGGTGGACACGGCCATCGTGGGCACCAAGAACCCGGATCACCTGCGCGGCAACATTCACTGGGTCGAAGAGGAACTGCCCCTCGCCCCCGAAGTGGTGGAGGAACTACACCGTCGCTTCGATGAGCTGGGCGGGGATTGGGAGCAGTTGATTTGAGATTGAGAGATTAAGAGATTGGAGATTGGAGATTTTCGGTTGGCGGCAATCTCCAATCTCCAGTATCTATTCAGGCACGAACCCAATAGACCGCGGATTGGGCGGATTGAGCAGGTCAAACCGGATTTTTCTTTGAAAAATCTGGCGGTTTCAGCCCAATCCGCCCAATCCGCGGTCTATGGTGAATAGTTACAATCTCCAAAGGAATCCATTCCATGAGCAGGCGTGCACTCCTATACACCAGCGGTCTTGCATTGCTAGCGCTCGCCCTCTTCGTCTTCATCCGCAACGGAGGAGCCTCCACCATGCCTGACAATCGCGTCGGCGCGCTCCAGATCACGCCCTATCGGGGCTATGGCGATGGGACAGTCCTCAATTTGCAGGGCCGGGTCCTGGTCGCCCGCCGTTACGAAGCGGCCGATTCGGCCTGGGACAACGCACTAAACACCCTGCGACGCTTCGCAACTCGGGAGCAGGCAAACGTGCGCGTGCGGGCTATGTTTCAGGACGCAACCATGGAGACGGTCACCGACGGCGAGGGCTATTTCACCTTTGCACTGCAACCGGCTGATCCGCTGCCGGATGAAGGGGGATGGCAGCCTGTAAACCTGACGCTGGTGGATGAGGAGAGCGGCCAGACGTTCGCGCCCGCGGTCGGCCATGTGCTGGTCCCGCCGGCCAGCGCAGATTTCGGCGTCATCAGCGACATCGACGACACCATCCTGCAAACCCACGCCACCAACCTGATGGAGATGTTGAAAGCAACGCTTTTCGAAAGCGGACGCACCCGCCTGCCCTTCCCGGGGATTGCTGAGTTCTATCGCTCGCTCCAGGCCGGCCCGGCGGGAATGACGGCAATCCCATCTTTTACGTTTCGAACAGCCCCTGGAACCTCTACGAAATGCTGGTGGAGTTCATGCAGACCCATGGCCTGCCGGCCGGCCCCCTCTTCCTCCAGGACTTCGGCTTCGATCAGGACAAGTTCCTGATGCTCAGCAGCGAGGCCCACAAGCTGCCC
>JAJRVT010000290.1 GCA_024277175.1 Chloroflexota bacterium
CAGGATGCGCAGCTCCACCTGGGAATAATCTACAGCCAGGAGAAGGTGATCGGGCGGGGCGATGAACGCCTTGCGGATGAGCCGCCCCAGCTCGGAGCGGACGGGGATGTTCTGCAGGTTGGGGTTGTTGGAGGAGATGCGTCCCGTCTCCGCGCCCGTCTGGTCGAAGGAGGTGTGGATGCGCCCGGTTTCGGGGTTGATGAGCCGGGGCAGGGCCTCGATGTAGGTGCTGAGCAGCTTCGTGAGCTGCCGATACTCCAGGAGCAGATCGATGACTGGATGCTGACCTCGCAGGCTTTCCAGCACCGACGCCGCGGTGGAATAATGCCCGCTCTTGGTCTTCTTCAACCCACGAGTGGGCAGTCCCAGCGTGCCGAAGAGGGCGTCAGAAAGCTGTTGGGTGGAGTTGATGTTGAACTCATACCCCACATACTCGAAGATCTCCCCGGCCAGCTCTTCCAGCCGCTGGCGCAATTCTTTGGACATGGCGTGGAGATAGTCGGCGTCCAGCAGCACGCCATGCATCTCCATGTCGGCCAGCACAGGAATGAGGGGCATCTCCAGGTCCCAGAACAGCTTGATCAGGCCCGTCTCCTCCAGTTGCGGGCGGATTTTTTCCCAGATGCGGCGGGTCATGTCCACATCCGCGGCCGCGTAATCGGTGACGCGGGCGATGGCCACCGTGTCCATGGTGGTCTGTTTGCGGCCCTTGCCGATGAGGTCCGCGATGGGGGTCATCTCCACGCCCAGATACTTGATGGCCAGCGCCTTCAGGCCCAGGCTGCGGCTGCCCGGGTCCAGGAGGAACTCGCCGATCATCGTGTCGATGAAGCGGCCCTGGACGGGGAGGCCATGGCGGCGGCAGACGATGAGGTCGTATTTAGCGTGATGGGCCAGTTTATCGGTTTTGGGATCGGCCAAAATGGGGCCGATCTTCTCCTGGACCGCGGTCAGGGCGAGCTGCTCGCCGTTTCGGTGGGTGATGGGCACGTAGATGTTGGCGTCCGGGCCTTCATCCCAGCCCAGAGCCAGCCCCACCAGCCCCGCGCGATGCTCATCGATGCCCGTGGTCTCCACATCGAAGGCCAGGGGATTCGCGGCCCGCAGGTCGGGCAGGACCGCGTCCAGTTCGTCGGGCGTGGTGACCGCGCGATAGCCGTGAGGCGCGGCGCGCTCCTTCGCGGCCTCCTCATCCCCAAACAACCCCAGTTGCTGCGCGCCGCGGCCCGCGGGCTCGGGCAGGCGGGGGATGAGGGTGCGGAATTCCAGCTCGGTGAAGAGCCGCAGCACCCGCTGGCGGTCGTAGTCGCCGAACTTGCACGCCTTCAGGTCCAGCTCCACGCCCGGCACATCCACGATCTGCGCCAGCGCCCGGGAGAGATAGGCCTCCTCCCGGCCCTTGATGAGGGCGTTGCGCACCCGGGTGGGCGTGATCTCGTCGATGTGCGCGTAGATGTTGTCCAGGTCGCCCCATTGCTGCAACAGCTTGACCGCGGTCTTCTCGCCGATGCCGCGCACGCCGGGGATGTTGTCCGACTTATCTCCCACCAAGGCCTTGAAGTCCACGATCTGGCGGGGCTCCAGGCCGTAGCGCTCCCGCACCTTGTCGGGCGTATAGATGATGACATCCGAGAATTTGCGGCCCGAGGTCAGCACCCAGATGAGGTCATCCACCACCTGCACCAGGTCCCGATCGCCCGTGGTGATGAGGGAGAGCGCGCCATGGGGCTCGGCCTGATGGGCCAGGGTGGCGAGCACGTCGTCCGCCTCGTAGCCCTCTTTGGTGAAGACCGGGATGTGGAACGCGTCGATGAGTTCCTGGATGCGATCGATCTGGATGGAAAGTTCGTCGGGGATGCGCTCGCGGGTGGCTTTGTACTCCTCGAACTTGTCATGCCGGAAGCTGCGGCCCACATCAAAGGCCACGGCCATGTGGGTGGGCTTGTGGTCCCGGATGATGTTCAGGAGCATGGAGATGAAGCCATAGACCGCGTTGGTGAGTTCGCCCTTGCTGGTGGCCATGTCGGGCGGCAGGGCGAAGAAGGCGCGATAGGCCAGGGAATGGCCGTCGATGAGGACGAGTTTCATGGCGACAGATGAAGGTTGGTGAGGATAGAATGGTTGATGGGAAAATGGCCGGATCGGCCCATGATAATGACCTTGATGTGGCATCTAATCCTAATCTTCAACGCCTGAGAACGCAAAACCGCCCGCAAGGCGGAGAGCGATGCGGGCGGAGATTGGCGGGGGATTAGGGTTATGCCGCTTCCCGAATGGCGAGCTTTCTGGCGTCGAGCAACGCATGCACCTGGGGGTCCTCGAGGATATCTTTGCGAAACCGATATCGGCGACCTTTGTCCAGGCGCAATGAACCCGATTTGAGCTGGAGCGTCAGGTGTTCATCACCAATGTTTTCCAGCCAGATGTAGTCTTCGACTTCCCACGTATCTTCTTTGGGTTTGCGGAGGGAGAATCGCATCGAAACCTCCATGGAATCGGAATGCTACGAGGGCGTTAAAATCTTGTGCAATGGCGATCTTGCTGGATGGATGCCGGGGGAAGAAGTGGATTAGACCTTGCGGAAGGTGACCGAACGGCCGCGTAAACGGGTCGAGGGCACGCGTGAAAGGATCCGATCGACGTATTCCTCTTGCACCTCGATATAGGTGTATCGGTCGCGAATGTCGATGTTGCCCACAGCGCGGCC
>JAJRVT010000291.1 GCA_024277175.1 Chloroflexota bacterium
AGAAATATCGCCAGGTCGCTCAAATAATGCAGGGGGGTGCTTTGGTCTCCATAGCGTCGGTTCAGGTACGCTTCGAATCCGATTCGTGCTTCGTTGTTATTCATCGTTGACCCCTTTCCGGTTTCATTGTACCCGGTTGTTGGTCAACTCAATGTAAGTTCCTGGGGGAGGATGGCCGGGCCTGGCTGAGCAAGAGCTGTCCCCCCAAGTTGGGGGCTAGGGGGCGGCCAGAGGGATCACACCACCAAGCAGGAGCGAATGATGCCAGAGACTTTACGACTCGCCGATGGCGGCTATATGCGTCGCCCCGATGTACAGAACGTCATCCAATACCTTTACGCCCTCCAGTGCGTCGAGATCACCGGTTTCAGCAATATCGGCAAGTCCGCCCTGCTGCGCCTGCTGGCCCAGCCGGATGTCTGGGTGCAGGAGATCGGCGAGGCCGGCCAGGAGTTTCTGCCCGTCTACATCGACTGCAACCGCATGCTGGACATGAGCGACCAGGGCTTCTATGAACTGGTGCTGCGCTGCCTGCGCGAAAGCAGCCAAACCCTGGCTGATTCCCCCGAACTGACCATAGCCTATGAGACCCTGGTTGCACCGGCCAGCGATTTCCAGATTCCCCTCAGCTTCAACCAGGGGCTGACGGCCGCGCTCCAGGCGACGCCGCAGAAGCTCATCCTGCTCTTCGACGAATTCGACGAGCCCTTCAGCCAGATCGACGCCCGGGTCTTCCTGAACCTGCGCGCGCTGCAAGACCGCTATGACGAGCGGCTGCTCTATGTCACGGCCACGGTCAAACCCCTGATCAGGCTGCGGGAGGAGGATCACTGCGGCGAATTCAGCGAACTCTTCCGCCACCGGGCTTGGCGTCTCGCTCCCCTGACCCGCAGCGATTCGGAGCGCCTGATCCGCCGTTACATGACCGCGTTCGAGGCCAACTTCAACGCCGCCGATGTAGACTTCATCATCGCCTGGGCCGGCGGCCACCCGAACATGACGGAGGGCGTCTGCCGCGCGCTGGACGAGGCCATCGCCCGCTCCGGACAGGGGTTGAGCGACCCCATGGAGCGCTGGCAGTTGCATCGTCAGGTCACCCGCACGCTACGCACCGATCCCGGCCTGATCCTGGAATGCACCAAGATCTGGCGCAGCCTCAGCCATGAGGAGCGGGCCGAAATGACAGGCCTTTTCCGCACCGATCACGAGCCAGACATGGAGGTGGTGGAGGGATTGGTGCGCCGTCACATTCTCTTCCGCATCGAGGGAAAGGAGCAGCCCTTCTGCCGCCTGATGACCGAGTACGTCCAGGTCCAGGCCCTCCGATCCCGCAGGACGCTGGGGGGCGGCCTTCGAGTCGATGTGGAGAGCGGCGAGGTCTTTGTGGATGGCAAAGCGGTCGAAACGTTGACCAATCTGGAGTACCGGCTGATGTTGCTGCTCTTCCAGAACGCCGAGAAAATTGTGGACAAGTACACCATTGTTTCCAACGTGTGGGGGGACAGCTACATCGATGAGGTCGACGACGCTCGCATCGAGAAACTGGTGAGCCGCCTGCGTCAGAAGATCGAGACCGATTCCAGCGCGCCTCGTCGTCTGACCACCGTGCGCGGCCGCGGGTATAAGTTGTTGCTGAAATAGATCTGTTCGATCGTGACTGTGCAGTTGGGATTCGTTCCAATTGCGGTCGTTAAATCGTCATGTTCGCTCCGCGGATCCGAGTTGCGCGTCCGTCTTTTTCAAGGCATAATTCAGCCCATATGTCACACAACAACGCGCTCAACCAGACTATCGAAATCCTGACCAAGGTCTCCTACTTCAACGGACTGAACTCGGAGATCCTCACGGCCATCGCCCAGGTGGCTGAACATCGGAGCTATGACCGCGATCAGGTCGTCTTTATGGAAGGCGATCCGGGCGCGGGGCTCTATATTGTTGAGCAAGGCTGGTTCAAGGTCGTCAAAATTTCCCTAGATGGGCGCGAACAGGCCATCCATTTTCTGGGACCCGGCGAAGCCTTCAACGCCATGAGCGTCTTCACCGAGACGCCCAATCAGGCCACGGTCATCGCCCTGGAGCCTTCCACCGCCCTGTTGGTGCGCCGAGACGCCATGATTCGCCTGCTGGACGCGCATCCCCGTCTGGCCAGGGTCATGATCCAGAAACTGGCCGCCCGGGTGCAACACCTGATCACCCTGGTGGAGGACCTGTCCTTGCGCACGGTGGAAGCGCGCATGGCCCGTATGTTGCTGGCCGGCGGGCGCCAGGGCGAGGACCAGACGGTGGCCAGACGCCGTTGGGCCACCCAAAATGAGATGGCCGCCCGCCTGGGCACGGTGCCCGACGTGGTGAGCCGCACTCTGCGCAAACTGGCATCCGAGGGACTGATCGAAGTGGCTCGCCACCAGATCAAAATCCTGGACATCGAAGGACTGGAGCGGATCGCCAAGCTGGAATAACAGATACGATCACCGTTCACCGTTCACCGTAGACCGCGGATCGGGCGGATCAGGTGGGTTTTCACGGATTTTCAAAAGATCCGCGCAAATCAGCCTAATCCGCCCAATCCGCGGTCTATATTTTTTTGACGCCCCAAATCCGACAAAAGTCGTGGCAAGCCTCCCCCCACCCCTCTATAATGACGCCATGATGAAGGACTTCGACCATACGAACCCAACGCCTATCATCGACGTGGAACTCTGCAATGGCTGCGGACTCTGCGTAACCGCCTGCCCCCACAATGCCCTGGGGATGGTGGACGACAAAGCCGTCGTCGTCCATCCCCAGGCATGCGAGTACGATGGCTGCTGTGAGTTGATCTGCCCGATGCAAGCCATCGATCGGCCGTTTTTGATCATCCTGGGTGAAACGTAAAGACGTGAAGGAGAAACAATGACCAATCCCTATTTTTACACGATTCTGCTCTACGCTTTTATGGCGGTGCTGGGCGCGTTAGACAGTTCGCTGACAGGGTATCAGATCATCCCCTTCGCCAACGGGCTGGTGTGGATGCGTCTGCACTTTATCACCCTGGGCGTCATGACCCAGGCGCTCTTCCTGGTCGCACCCATCGCCACGGCCAGGCACGCCAACCTGCCCCGGCCCAAGGTGCGCTGGGATATCTGGGCGCTGCTCAACACCGGCATCATCGCCTTGATCTACGGCATTCCCGCCATCAACAACAACGTGATCCTGGTGGGCGGGACCCTGGTCTTCATCGCCGTCACCTTGCTCATGATCCAACTGTGGGCCATGCGTAAGCAGGGCGAAGAGGCGTCGCCCCAGAAAGAGGAGACCGACTCTTCCCAGAGCGGGCGCATGTTCTATATTGCAGGCATGACCTACCTGCTCTTCGGCATCATCGTCGGCACTGGCATCTGGATGGGATGGCCGGCGCTCATGCGCATGCAGACGCCGGTGGAGATCCATATCCACACCAACAACTGGGGGTTCATGGCCCTGGTCTTCGCCGGCCTGACCATCGATTACTACGGTCGATTCACCGGACATTCCCTGGCCGGGGGCAAGCGCGCCATCGATGCCGTCTTCTGGTTCATGAGCATCGGCGCCCTGGGCCTGATCTTTGGCCCCTGGCTGGGCGGCAACCTCTACATCGTCGTCCCCGGCATGTTGATGCACCTGACCGGCACGCTCATTCTGCTGTGGATGATGATCAAACCGCTGCTGGGCGACCGCAAGGCCTGGACCCCGGGCGTGTGGCACATGATTCTCTCGTACATATGGCTGCTGATGCCCGTGATCACCTCGCCCATCATCCTCCTGGGCGTCCCTGGGTTCGACGGCGCCATGGCTGAGGCCAACGCACCCCAGGCCCTGGTCTACGGTTGGATTTTGCAGGGAGCCGCGGCCATGACAGGTTACTTCTACATGCGGGTCTTCACGCCTGATCGACCGGCCAAACTGGGCGGGACCTGGTGGACGTTGCTGGGCTTCAACGCCGGCGGCATCCTCCTCTGGACAGGGATTGTGAAGCCGGAGTTGTTCGTCCAATTGCAGGGTGGAGCCTACGCCGTCTGGACGGTGACCGCCCTGGCCTATGCTGTTTCGCTCCTGTTGACCATGAAGGTGGGTGCGGAAGAAGAGGAAGCGTCGGTTTCGATTTAAGCAGGCTTCGGTGGAACACGGATTTCCACTGACAACAACGAATTTTAACGGATTTTCAGAGAAAATCCGTTAAAATTCGGCTCCATCCGATAAATCCGCGTTCCAATAGCAGTCGCTGAACAGTGACGGAATCGAGATCAAAGACCATGGGCAACCCTTTTTTCTACACCATCCTGCTCTATCTGCTGCTCGCCATGGTGGGCGCGGCGGATGCGGCTCTGACCAGCTACCAGTTGATTCCCTTCGTCAACGGCCTGCGCTGGTTCCGCATTCACTTCGTCACCCTGGGCGTGGTGACTCAGACCGTGTTCGCTGTGACGCCCATGCTGGTCGCGGCCTACGCCGGCAAGCCCCGACCCAAGCCGCGCTGGGACATCTGGGCGCTGCTCAACGTGGGCATCGTGACCCTGGTCTACGGCATTCCGCTCATCAACAACCCCATGATCCTGACCGGCGGCACGCTGATCTTCATCGCCGCCACCCTGTTGACGGTTCAACTCTGGGGTCTGGGCCGGCGGGACCGGACGCAATCCACCAACGCCAAACCCGACGGCGGCTCGCCGGGGCGTAAGTTCTACATCGTGGGGCTGCTCTATCTACTGCTGGGCATCACCATCGGTACGGGGCTGTGGCGGGGCTGGCCGGCCCTCATGCGCATGAATTCGCCCACCGAGGTGCATATTCACGCCAACAACTGGGGCTTCCTGTCCTTCGTCTTCGCCGGGCTGATCATCGACGCCTACCCGCGTTTCACCGGGCGCTCCCTGGCCTGGCCCCGGAGCGTCAACCTTATTTTCTGGCTGATGCTGGTGGGATCCGCAGGCCTGATCTCGGGACCGTGGCTGGATAAGCTCTACCTCACCGGGCCGGGTGTGATCCTGCAGATAACGGCCATCATCATTCTGTTGCTGAACATGATCGCGCCCCTGGTGGGCAAACGAGGGGCGTGGACGCCGGGCATCTGGCACCTGCTCCTGGGCTACTTCTGGATCATCGGGCCGATTCTGCTCTCCCCCGCGCTCATCCTCACCGTGCCGACCTTCAGCGCCACCCTCGCCGGCCCGGTGGCGGGGAACGCGCCTCAGTCGCTGACCTACGGCTGGGTGCTCCAGATCGGCCTCGCCCTGGTCCCCTACTTCTTCCGGCGGGTCTACCTGCCGGAAGAGCCGGCCCGGCTGGGTGGCAACTGGCTCAGCCTGATCCTGGTGAACCTGGGTGCGATCTCCCTGTGGGCGAGCATTTTCATTGCTCCCCTGTACAACCAATTACACGCCACCGCCTACACTCTCTGGGGCCTGGCCCTGATCCCCATTGCTTACGAGTCGTGGCGAATCGCGCAGGAAGGGCTTGAGGGCGTACAAACGTGAGACGTAAAACGTGAAACGTAAAGTGCGACGCCAGGTGCATTCGCGGCGACCTCACGTTTTACGCTTTACGTTTCACACAGACTTTTCAACAAAGGAGAACCAATAATGACCAATCCCTATTTCTACAGTATTCTGCTCTTCGCCTTTATGGCCGTTCTGGGAGCCATCGACGCCTCCCTGACCAGCTATCAGTTGATCCCGTTCATGAACGGGTTGAAGTGGATGCGTCTCCACTTCATCACCCTGGGCGTCATGACCCAGGCCATCTTCCTGATCGCCCCCATCATGGGCGCGCGGCGGGCCAACCTGCCCCGGCCCAAGGTGCGCTGGGACATCTGGGCGCTGCTCAACACCGGCATCGTGGCCCTGATCTATGGCATCCCGGCCATCAACAACAACGTGATCCTGGTGGGCGGGACCTTGGTTTTCATCGCCGTCACCCTGTTGGCCATCCAATTGGCGGGCATGCGCAAGCAGGGCGGCGCGCAACCGGCCGAAGGGAATGAACTCGACTCCACCGAAAGCGGGCGCAGGTTCTACATCACCGGGCTGCTCTATCTGCTCTTTGGCATCATCATCGGCACAGGCTTCTGGATGGGCTGGCCGGCGCTCATGCGCATGAAGGTCCCGGTGGAAGTCCACATCCACACCAACAACTGGGGATTCATGTCCCTGGCCTTCGCGGGGATGATCATCGACTACTACGGTCGCTTCACCGGACGCCGCCTGGCTGCGGGCAAGGGCGCGATCAACGCCATCTTCTGGCTGATGACCGTGGGCGCGCTGGGATTGGTGCTGGGCCCCTGGTTCGGCAAGCTCTATTTCACCGTGCCCGGTCTGCTCATGCACCTGGCCGGCACCCTCTGGCTCATGTGGGCCATGATCAAACCGTTGATAGGCAGTGGCAAATGGACCGCGGGCGCGTGGCACCTGATCCTGGCTTACCTGTGGATCCTGGCCCCGGTGCTGACCGCGCCGGTGGTGATCCTGGGCCTGCCCGGCTTCTCCGGCGGCATCGTGGAGGCCAACGCGCCCCAGGCCCTCATCTACGGCTGGGTGCTTCAGGTGGCGGTGGCGGTCGTCCCCTTCTTCGCCATGCGCGTCTTCCGGCCCGATGAACCGGCCCGGCTGGGCGGCAGCAAGTGGACGCTGATCGGCTTCAACCTGGGCAGCATTCTCCTGTGGGCGGGCATCTTCATCACGCCCCTCTTCGGCCAGTTGATAGGCAGCGCCTACCTGGTCTGGACCATCTCCGCCTTCATCTTCGCCTGGGATCTGCTGAAGATCATGCGCGCCGGCACGGACGAGGATGAGAGCGCGGCCATCGCGCTGGGGTAGTGTATACGCCTCTGCGAGTGCGTCCCACGCCATCGGCCAACACCCGTTGACCCGTCACTTCCCATGGCGTGGGATGGACGCCGACATGTCAAGTCCTGAAATATGTTGACACCAATACGTGACTAGGTTACATCAGCCAACCGCTTGAAAATGGACTTCAGCGGGTTTACGATAATCGAGCGAAAGATGAGGTCGTTCATAGTTGTATAACCAGATGGCTTC